>JAHQVZ010000368.1 GCA_019634055.1 Leptolyngbyaceae cyanobacterium MAG.088 | reverse complement strand
GTTGCTGAGCGACCTGGACATTGACATCGCTGTAAGACAGGCCAGGACTCAGATAATACCGTTTCCCCTGGTATCGCCAGCGGAGTTGAATCCAACCTTTTTTGTCCAGGATAGTCACCTGGCCTTTGGGGGTTCTAGGCATGGGAACGCACCTATCACGCACCCTTTTATCCTGTACAAACCCCATTCTTTCGTCAAGTTTCGACTAGTACAAGAATGGCTGCACCCAAACCAGGAACAGCCAAAACCCTTGTATTCCTTAATCGGAGCGGCGGGATTTGAACCCACGACCCCTACTACCCCAAAGTAGTGCGCTACCAAGCTGCGCTACGCCCCGATGCGTTTTTAACGCTTGATTAGCATAGCATAGGCCAGTGAGTGGTGAGTAGTGAATCGTGGTACGCGAAGCGCATGGCCTTAGGCCTTTGTGGTGTACTAATGGAGGCATCTGGAAAATTTACAGAGTCCAGATGCACTAAAACCCATATGACCAGCGGGCATAATAGCCGCGCGTATCAATGTGGGTAAATACTGTGGCGCTAGCCAAACCGCCTTTAGAACCCCACCAGCCATGAAGTCGATCATAGACATCATAGGGATGAATACCGGGGGCGACAAAGTCAACGGCATCGCCTACCAAATGACGAGAACGGCTCGCCCCACCTACACGGCGATTGGTGACCGGATCGCGATACCAAGAGTTAATAGTCAGGGGACGTCCCCCTAGTCGATCTCGTACATCTTCCATTACCCGAGCGATACGAATGATGCCATAAACGACGTTGCGATCGACTGGAATTCGACTGCCGCCATGGGTGGCCTCCCCCCAAGTAAAGTGACCGTTAGGAATAATTGGGTTTGAGAGATAAAAGTTGCCTTGAAACCCTGGTAATTTGATATAAGGCCCGCTGGGTGCTGGCCGTGGTGTTTCATTTTTGGGTTGGTTATCTGTTTCGTTACCCTCAATCTCAATGTCGGGTTTGTAGGCGTACCAGGTTAGCTCGGAACGATTATTAAAGCTGGGTTCTGCCAACTCGATCTTGACATGGTTTGCTGGGGCTAACTCATGGCTGACTAGTGCTAGCTCAGTGGTGTTTTGAACAAATACTTTTTCATCGCTACCCAGTTGAGATGACATCTTAGGCGATGTTTTAAAGAGAGTATCGCTAATAACACTGAGGTTAATGGTGTCGCCGAGAATGCGAATATCGGGTTTATAGATATACCAGACGGTACGATTTTCAGGGCCGAGGAAGGCGTTTGCGATCGCAACCTTCACATGTTGTCCCTCTGCTGGCAGATACGACTGCAGATAGTATTCCGTGCCATTAGGAACAAAAATCTTTTCGCGATCGCTCAGCTGATTAGACAACACAGGCCGCTGCTTAAACAAGGTATCGCTAATCACAGTCAGCTTAGTCTTCGTGTCATAGATTCTGGCATCGGGTTTATAGACATACCAATCAGATTTCATTTCTGGCCCCAAGGGATTGGCCAGGGTGACCTTAAAATGGCCATTGCGGACAATGTCTGATTGCTTTAAGTCAAACTCCGTTCCATTAGCAACAAATACTTTTTCCTGTCTAGATAGTTCGCTTGATAAAACAGGACGTTGTTTAAATTGCGTGTCGCTGACGACCTTTAGTTTTTTCATAGTGTCTTCTACCCTGATAGCCCAAGCATGATGTTCGATCACCTTCAATAGGAAATGACGATATTCCGTAGATTTCCCATGCATTTGCCCAGTGTAAAACACTAAACCGAGGCCTACATCAAAATACTTTGATATGAGCTAATCCATCGATTACCTCTGGCACGATAGCAGGGGGCCATGTGCCTTCTCCTCCCCGACCATTCAGTAAAATAAAACGCAAACTATAGCTATGGGGAAACCCCTCAGCTTCCATCCAAAGCTGAGGGGTTTCCTGTTCACAGGTGATATGCTCATCGGGCATGAGTTCACTGGCCATGGCGGTCATCGTTTCAGACAATCGTTGCGCCAGACGATATAACGCCTCAAACTCATCTTGGGTCAATTCTAGAGCCCAATACTTGCCCCCGACTAAAGCTTTAAAGGTATCGCGTTCATCGTCCCAGCCTAGTCGCCAGCCATTGCCCTCCCGAAGCATTGCCGTCATTGAGTGAAATGTTTCTCTAGAGTCCTTACAATGTCGTGCCGTTGTTGAATTGTCAATGTTTGCATGGCCTGCTTATCAGTGCGGCTTACATCCAGGTGTTTAACCTTAGTGTTATAAGAGGCATCCAAATAATCAGCCATAGAAAGCTCCCAGTCTAGGTGATACTGGGCCGGTCGTATTTGAGTATCAAGATGATAATCAATAAAGCGACTGAGCAGACTGGTATTGGCTACTGTGGCTCTTGGAATATCTGGATATTGAATATATAACTGATTGGCAATTTCGATAGCAGGTTTTGTTTGGGCGGCGATCAGGGGCTCACCCAATTGCAGAATACTGCCAGCCAAAACCATCAGGGTGGTCAAGGTGGCTAAAAACCAGAACTTAAGCTGCTTACCCATACCAGTGAGCATGAATGCGGATTTTAGAAAATATTGCTAGTTACATATACCGAGGGAAACAGGACTATCGGTGTAGTCAACCAGTTTCCTTAAGATGCTTATTCGCCAATAATCTCAGGCTGAGTGAGCTCATCTGACATTTCTACAATGGCGCGCAACACAGGCTTCATTCTTGATTCGTCGATGTTGTCAAATTCTTCAAAACGACGACGCTGTGCCCGATTGGCCACCTGGACAGTGATGCGATAGCGATTTGATGCTGCACTAATTAAGTCTTCAGTACGGCGCATCATCTGAGTGGTATCGATTGCCAGGCGCTTCATTCAGTAGTCCTCTAGGGTGGTTTTATAACCCATCTATACTAGCGCAGCTTCCTCTTAGTGATAATGCCATAATTTCCCTTTTTACTCTCCCCGGCTGCTTCATTAACTTTTACAATATTTGATATAGGAATATTTTTTTGACACTAAAAATTTCAACAAGCTCAGAGCTATGCCTGATACATTGACAAAATTTGCTTACCAAACCTTTCAGCAAGGCAAACAGGCCTTTGGGTATACCCACAAAACTCTGATCAATAGACTTCGCGAAATCGTGTCTCCAGTAGAACCAGGCCGCACAGATAATGTGCCTGCCTCTATATTCGCTTTACTAAAACAGCGGATGGATGACCTCACTGACGTTGACTGGCAGGATGCGGATGCTGGTATATACCCTAAGGATTTGCTCTTTGATAATCCTTGGGATGACTTTTTTAAGTATTACCCCATGGTGGTTTTCGATACTCCCAGTGTGTGGGAGCGCTCAAAACAGGAGCGTTATCAGGACTTTGGGCCTGATGTGAACACTGCAGGATATCCCAGCTATTATGTTCAGAATTTTCATCATCAAACCGATGGTTACCTGAGCGCTATGTCGGCCAATCTCTATGATCTGCAGGTAGAGCTTTTATTTAATGGGTCAGCAGATCCTATGCGGCGACGTATCTTAGCCCCTTTGAAGCGGCATATTGATGGGCTTGGGGTGCCAGTCCCTAAGGTTTTAGATGTTGCCTGTGGCACTGGCCGTACCCTTAAAATGCTTCGGGATACCATTGCTCAAGCTTCGCTATATGGGGTAGACCTGTCTCCCACCTATTTGCGTAAGGCGAATGAATTGCTTAGTAAAGACATTGGGGCCCTACCCCAGCTGATTCAGGCCAATGCTGAGGCTTTGCCCTACGTAGATAACTACTTTGAAGCTTCCGTCAGCGTCTTTTTATTCCATGAATTGCCTGCTGCGGTGCGTCAAACGGTAATCAACGAGTGCTATCGGGTGACTAAACCCAAGGGGGTGTTTATTGTTTGTGACTCTATTCAGAAGCTCGATACTCCCGAATTTGCACCCATGATGGAAAATTTCCCCACTGTTTTCCACGAACCCTACTATCGGCATTACAGTACGGATGACATTACAGGTCGTCTAGAATCCGCAGGTTTTCACAGTGTGGAGGTGTCGAACCACTTTATGAGTAAGTACTGGGTGGCGAAGAAAGGCTGATCTGATTAATCAGAATATAAGGCCAATAAAAAAAGGGGATGGTATATTAGCCATCCCCTTTTTAGTTATAGATTTACGACTTCAGAGCATCTGAAGTGCCGCTGTAACTTAAGCAGTCACAGCAACCTTAGCGTCAAGCTCACCAGCAGCATACTTGGCGGCGAAGACATCAACACCAGCCTGCTTGATCTTGGAAGCATTACCAGCAGTACCAAACGCTTCATAGCGATCAGAACATACTTGCTTCATGTATGTGATGGAAGGCTTGAGGAAGTGGCGAGGATCAAAATTGGAAGGATCCTTCATCGCTGCTTCCCGGATAGCGGCAGTGATAGCCAGACGGTTATCAGTGTCGATATTCACTTTGCGAACACCACTCTTGATGCCCTTTTGAATTTCTTCAACAGGTACACCGTAAGTTTCAGGAATGCTACCGCCATGGGCGTTAATCATGTCCAACCATTTCTGGGGAACAGAGGAAGACCCGTGCATCACCAGGTGAGTGTTAGGTAGACGCTTATGAATTTCTTCAATGCGACTAATGGCCAAGATTTCACCAGTGGGCTTACGGGTGAACTTATAAGCACCGTGGCTAGTACCGATAGCAACCGCTAGGGCATCTACCTGAGTAGCTTCTACGAACTGTACAGCTTCATCAGGATCAGTCAGCAACTGATCCTTGCTAAGAGTACCTTCAAAGCCGTGTCCATCTTCAGCTTCACCTTGACCAGTTTCTAGAGAGCCTAGGCAGCCAAGCTCACCTTCAACACTGGCACCGATGGAGTGAGCAACCTTAACCACCTCAGCGGTAACGTTAACGTTGTACTCAAAGCTAGCAGGTGTTTTAGCATCAGCTTCTAAAGAGCCGTCCATCATTACGCTAGTAAAACCGTTGCGGATTGCAGAGTAGCAAGTCGCAGGGCTATTTCCGTGGTCTTGGTGCATAACCACAGGAATGTGAGGATACGTCTCGATAGCCGCCAAAACCAGGTGGCGCAAGAAGTTCTCACCAGCGTACTTACGGGCCCCGCGGGAAGCCTGCAAAATGACAGGGCTATCAGTTTCATCAGCAGCCTGCATAATTGCCAGGATCTGCTCCATGTTGTTTACGTTGTAAGCGGGAATGCCGTAGCCGTTTTCAGCGGCATGGTCCAGCATCAGCCGCATAGGTACAAGCGCCATATAATCCTCCTAGTACTTTTCGCCGTTTGGCAGCTTCAATGATTAAAGGGTCGAATAGGTATCCCTACTCATCAATATTAGGTCACAACCTCGAACTTATGACGAGTTGTTTCTGAAACCTGAGTATTTTATTAAGGATAACAGCATCTATGATATGGCTGTGTTGACTAGACAACTTTGCTAATTCTTTTCTCAAGGAAAAATTTAATTTCCTGCAAGGCCGTTGCATGTAACGGTCCTACAAAGATTGAAAAAATGGGTCGCCTGGGATTCGAACCCAGGACCAATCGGTTAAAAGCCGAGTGCTCTACCGCTGAGCTAGCAACCCTTTCTGAGCTGAGGAATCTCTCTCAAACACAGTTATTCACTATAACAGAAGGTTCCCGTGTTTTGCTGGAAAATATTTTTTTGTCAGGATAGATATTGAAGTGCTTAGTGATGTCAGTCGGGGTAGCGGGTTCGTCTGTGCTGGCTAGTGCTAAAAAATTGCTTAATGGCCTCTGTGTTAGCTGCTCTGTTATTAGCTACTGGTGCGGTCGATATAGCGTCCATCGATGAGAAATGAGCCTTGTTTAAACCGGACAGCCCAGTATCCTCCAAGCTTTTGCTCAAGGATAGTGCCCTCTTCTCCCAGGTTGACGAGGTCTGGAGGTCTTAGCATGGGCATAGGGTCTGCTGTTTTGAGGTAAGGGGGTTGGGTGGTGACGGTAACACGATCGCCCACTGCAAATAGTTTGTCGGCCATGGAAGAAATGTATAAGGTTCAGGGTTGCATTCTGAGTTTGGGGGACGTGATGAGGTAGCGTCAACTCTGACGTGTAAAACTCATCAAGATAGGTATTCAAGTGAATGATGGTGGCTGGTCAATCTGAGAAACAACCTGAACCAACTGAATCAACTGAACCAACCCTAAGGCAACGGATTAGAGCTGAGTTGGAAGACGCGGAGACGGCTTTGGGCTTGGGGATCAATATTGCGATCGCAATATTGATTCTGCTTTCAGCCGCATTATTTGTCGCTGAAACCTATCCCCTGCCCTCTGGGGTAATGGCTGGGCTAACGGTGCTTGACTGGCTAATTTTATGGATTTTCTTGCTGGAGTATGGCGTTCGTCTTTGGGCCGCTGAGCGACCATTGCGCTATGCCATTAGTCCCTATGCCATCGTTGATTTGGTGGCAATTTTACCCGTGTTCGCCGGCCTATTTGATACGCGATCGCTGAGGCTAATTCGCTGGTTACGTATTCTCAAGTTGGCTCGATTTTTAGAAGAGGAGCGATGGTTAGGGCGAGAGGGGCTGATTATTGCCCGCATTATTTTTACCCTATTTTCCATCGTATTTATCTACTCAGGGGCAATTTATCAAGTAGAGCATCCCATCGACCCTAATATATTTGGCACCTTTCTCGATGCCATGTATTTTGCTGTAGTGACCATGACCACCGTTGGTTACGGTGATGTCACTCCAGTGTCTGAGGCCGGTCGCACCCTGACGGTCATGATGATTTTGACGGGCATCGCCCTGATTCCTAGTCAGGTAGGGCGTCTGATTCAAAATATTAATCGGATGCAGACAGTAAATAGTTTGCGCTGTGAAAACTGCAGACTGTCAGGTCATGAAAGCGATGCCGTTTATTGTCGACGCTGCGGTGCCTGCTTGTCTAAAATCAAGGATTAGACAAAAGTTATCAGTCAGGCGGCATTGTGTTCTACGCCTTTTATGGCTTATGTCATGCTAATGATATCTAGTGGTCCGTCAAGACTATATTTTAGGATAGATGAGTCATTGGCTAAAACATGACTAACCCTGACACACCACTCACTACTCACCATTCCCCGTAGGCTGAGCTTGTCGAAGCCCACTCATCATCCCCGGTAGGCTGAGCTGTCGAAGCCCACTCACTGTCCTAACCCTAATTTTTAGCGTTGACAGTCTACTAGGTTATTTTTATTCCAAAGCCCTAAATGCCTTTTCCACCAATTGCTTTGCCTTTTGATCCAGGGCAATCCAATCCACATCACCGATCTCCTGGTCAAGTAGGCTGGTGTCTATGGTTATGGGCTCATCCCTAGGGTCTGTCGCACTAACTGTCGCACTACAGAGGCGATAGCACAGCTGCCAAACGTCAATTTCTTGGTATTGGTCCTGGTTCTTAAGACATAGGGTATACACATGGTCAGGGGCCGGTAGCTGTGAAAGAACCGTTTGAATTTGATCGAACTCCTCCGGTGTTGCCGTTTCCAGCATTTCCTGAAGGGTTAAATACTGTTGTTTTTGTTCAGCTGTTGTGTCATTAGGCCAGCTCATATCATCGCGATAATCGCCTGTCCAGTCAGAGTTATCTAGCTGCTTACGAATATTGTCAATAATGCGAATGAGGGCCGGTTGCATCAGCGCCTGAGCATAGCGTTGATCCTGGGCCGTAGCAAACTGAGGCATGGTTGGGCATAGGGGAAGGCAACTTAATATATTTTTATTTTAAAGGAAAGCGTCTATGCTGTTCTCTTTGCCGCCTATTCACACTAATCTTTTGCGTGACGACTGTTTGAGCCAGAGTTGCAAAATATTATTGACCCAACAAATTTCCGATGGCGTTACCCCTAAGTTTTTGGGTGTAAGCTTATGCTCTAATTTGCCGACGATGGTACGATTTTGCCGCAAACGAAAGATGATGGTGGACTTACCTGGTTGAAGATCAATATCTTCAATGTCTTGTTTGTAAGTATTGATCTGATAATTGACAGGACGACAAGGGAACCGACGCCCCAACAAGATAATATCTGGCAATAGCTGAATACTAGTCTGTTGGAAAAGAGTGTTGAGTATATCTTTTAAGCCTTGATGGGTATAGCTTAGGGTAATGTAGACTAATGGGACACTCACCGTAATCATTAGTGGCCGTTGCCAAAAACTCTGAAATTGTGGCCACAAATAAAATACAGCTTGTACGGCTAATCCAGTTCCGATAACACTTGCTACTGTCTGCAGTAGCGCTAGAAAAAAATGTTTGTTTTTCCAACCCAATGGTGGAAAGAGGACTTCTAAAGTTTGACTGTATTCAAAGATTTTTAACTGAGTATTGGTTGGCGCAATTGCCTCTGCCAGAACACGGTGGAAGCGATGGCCAAGATTTATTGGAGAATGGGGGATAGCAAAAATTTTATCGGCCTTTTCTAATCCCTGGAGTGCATCTTTGGCAGATTCCGATTTGCGTTTTAGCGCAAGAATAGGGGCAGCCAGAAAGAGATCGT
>JAHQVZ010000367.1 GCA_019634055.1 Leptolyngbyaceae cyanobacterium MAG.088 | reverse complement strand
GTCAAAATAGTTATTTGAGATCGCAATTGCAAGCTAGACTGCCAGGCATCACTCTGCTGACTACCGATGACGTAGGACTAGACAGTAGTTTTAAAGAAGCCATTGCCTTTGCCATCCTAGGCTATTGGCGTTGCCATCAGCATCCTGGTAATTTACCTGCCGTTACAGGAGCTTGTAAGCCATGTTTGCTGGGGCAGCTCTATTCGGTTGATGGTAGCGTTAACAACTAACAAGAGGTATTGAGTGTCAATGGGACGGTAGCAATGTTCAAAAGTATTACTCTATGCTGAAAAAAGCATGCCTTTAAGGATCTAGACCATCGGTGAATATTGGCAGGTTGAACTCAAATTTATTAATCATTGATAGTTCCATCCACGAATTGTCATAAAACCATTAGGGAGAACACGTGAGCCACAGTTTTCTGATCAAGCCAGGACGCTGGACCCTTCAAGGTAGTTGGTTAGGCAGGGATATACTCCCTATGGCTGTTAAAGGAAAAATCTTAGTTGCCTGGAATAGTAATGACTCATTCACCATGGTTACCAAGCTCGTTTTTCCTAATGCGGAACAGGACGATATTGCCCTTCAGTACAAAGGACGTATTGTCAGAGGTGACCGCCAATATACATTTGTTCTACAACATAGTGTGCTTGGGCGAGTAGAAGGTGAGGGTTGGATTGGCCCCGAATCAATTGTTCAACAATATTGGGTATTGAAAGATAGACATATGCGTACTGGGTTTGAAACGCTCTATCGCTTGAGCCCAAATCGCTATCATTTCTCTGGTGGTATTATGGCCGGGCATCATCTGAGCAGTACCATGGAAGCGGTTGTTGAACGCCATCAGAGCTAAATCATTTCGTCTATTCCACAAGTTACCGTCAATTTGACCTGGGAAATTACTAATAGTGGTGTATTGATAGATGTAGCAACTATGACGTTGCAGTTTAAGGACCGCAGCTCATAAACATCTGCTGCTTTTTCTACAATGGGAATGAAGGTTTAATTAAATTGATTAATATCTTTCACCATTACTTTTTCAATAATCGCAGTGGCTATATTGTTGGTTTAGAACCACAGCGCTAAATGACGGACAATAACTTTGGTCGTAGACTTGCCAATCGTTATGAACTCATGGATTCCATTGGTCAAGGGTCCATGGGTAAGGTCTATTTGGCTAAAGATACGCTGCTTGGAGGCGTCCCCGTTGCTGTCAAATTTCTTGCTCAAACCCTGTTAAATGAGCAAATGACCCAGCGATTTATGCATGAGGCTATGACCTGTGCTCAGTTAGGCAACAATAGTATTCATGTTGTCAGGGTTACGGACTATGGGGTGACCGACGATGAAATCCCCTTCTATGTCATGGAGTACCTTAAGGGAAAAAATCTAGGTCAAGTTCTGCAATTACACCCTCTGCCAGTTAAACGCTTTCTTGACTTTACTCGTCAGATTTGTCTGGGATTGGAGACGGCTCACAAAGGGATTATTCTAGACGATCAGGTAATACCCATCATTCACCGTGACATTAAACCTAGCAATATCTTAGTGACCCAAAGTGCAAGCTTGGGAGAGCTGGTTAAAATTTTAGACTTTGGCATTGCAAAGCTCAATCAGGCTGGTATCAGTGAGCAGACGAGTAGTTTCTTAGGGACGTTGGCGTATGCTTCTCCAGAGCAAATGGAGGGGCAAGAGTTAGATAATCGTTCTGACATCTACAGTTTGGGTGTCATGATGTATCAAATGCTTACGGGAGCGTTACCATTACGTCCTAGCAGCAATACGTTTGGTAGCTGGTACAAAGCCCATTGTTCCCAAAAGCCTACCCCGTTAGATGGGCTATCGCCTTATGGTGGATTATCTAAGCGTATAAAAGACTCTGTCATGAGTTGTTTGGCGAAGGATCGTTCCCAACGTCCTAGCAATGTTAGTCAGCTACTTGCTCAGCTTGAGGGCTCAATCAAATCTATTTCGAAGTCGGTTCAAAAGCCTAAGCAAGCTCCTCCGGAATCTAAAGAGGATCTATTTTATCGACAGCAAACATGGCCTCATGATAAACCTGTTGCTGAAATTGTCTTTCCTAAGTTACTCACCATGGGTGAGCGCCAGTTGCCCACCCTTTGGGTCATGCTTTCTCCGCAAGAAATCAAGCAGCATACTACTAATACGGGGTACAACAATTTCCTATGTACGCTTAATCCTCATCCCATGGTGTTATGGGTAACGGCCTTTCATGGTAAAAACCGTGGACCTCGATGGTTATCCAGCTATCTGGATCTTAAAAACCCCAACCATGGAAAAATTATTTGGTACTTAGGTGAAAATAGTAATTATCGAGTATTGTTCTTTTCCAAAGAGGCCCCTAACCAGTTTGTAGCGTCTCGTCGCCTACACATTGCACCACCCCAGCGAAAACTTCTGAAGGAATGGGTATTAAGTGCTCGTACAAGTATTTCAGTCGGCAGCTCCCAGGATAGTAAAAACATGCTGAGGAATGAATTAAATAACAAGCTTAAGCCTCAAATGCTTTGGTAAGCGGTTAAACCTGTTGTTGCTGTCTAGAGAGCGTCTATAGTTACAGATGAACCTGCCTTAGATAAAGCGGGTACTTTAAAGAGGGGTGCAGAATTTTCGGCTTCCATGGAAATACAGTGGTGTATTGGTACTATTTTTGTAGTCTAGTGACGCGGGTATGGTGAATATCTGACAGGGCTGTAGGATTTCACTATTTTCATGATGACTTAAGCTGAGGATTTGAAGACCTTTCTCTGTCCTCCGCAATAGGACCGACGCTATGTATTATTAGCTTTAAAACCGCTGCGTTAGATGACAGACAGTAACTTCGGTCGTAGACTTGCTAATCGTTATGAGCTCATGGACTCCATCGGTCAAGGCTCCATGGGTAAAGTCTATCTGGCTGAAGATATGCTTTTAGGGGGGGTCCCTGTAGCTGTCAAATTTCTTGCGCAAACTCTTTTGAATAAGCAAATGAATCGGCGGTTTATGCGCGAGGCCATGACGTGTGCTCAGTTAGGGAACAACAGCATGCACGTGGTGAGGGTGACGGATTATGGTGTAACCGATGATGAAATTCCCTTTTACGTTATGGAGTATCTTAAGGGAAAAAATTTGGGCCAGGTGATTCAGGCAACGCCTTTGCCAATTCCTCGATTTCTCGACTTTATTCGCCAGATTTGTTTAGGTTTGGAGACAGCTCATAAGGGGATTATCCTTAATGGCCAGGTTGTCCCCATTATTCATCGAGATATTAAACCCAGCAATATTCTGGTGACCCAAAGTGCCAGCGTTGGTGAGCTTGTCAAGATTTTAGATTTTGGTATTGCAAAATTTATGCAAGCTGATAATGGTGAACAAACCAGCAGTTTCATGGGGACATTGGCCTATGCGTCACCAGAGCAAATGGAGGGGCAAGAGCTAGATAGGCGTTCTGACATCTATAGTTTAGGTGTCATGATGTATCAAATGTTGACCGACTCTTTGCCATTTCGTCCTAACAATAATACATTTGGCGGCTGGTATAACGCTCATCGTACCCAAGAGCCTATTCCGTTAGATGGGTTATCGCCCTATGGTGCACTACCCAGATTGCTTAAGGATACTATCATCAGCTGTTTGGCTAAGGATCGCTCTCAGCGACCTGGCAGTGTCAGCAAACTTTTGGATAATTTAGCCCCGTTAGAGCACCGGTTTAGTCGCTCGATAAATCTTGGTAAACAGATCAGAGGCACACTGCAAGAACTGCCAGTTGTGCCTCGTCTGGAACCTCCTAGTGACTCTGAGGAAGATCGTTTTTGTCGATTACAGGTATGGCCTAAAGGCACACCTGTGGCGGAGATTGTCTTTCCTAAGTTGCTAACAATGAGCAATTGTCAGTTACCGACCCTGTGGGCTATGTTAGGGTCCCAGGAAATTGAGCAACGAATTAGCAATACTAGCACTAACAATTTTTTATGTGTTCGTAACCCTTATCCAATGGTGCTGTGGGTGACAGCGTTTTATAGCAAAGCTAGCGGAGCGAGATGGTTATCGAGCTATCTTGATCTTAAAAATAAGGCTAACCAAAAGCTCATTTGGCATTTAGGAGAAGCAGGGACGTATCGAACGCTATTTTTCTCTAAAGAAGCACCTAATCACTTTATCAATTTTCGTCGTCTGCATATTGCGTTGCCTCAGCGCAAACTCCTTAAAGAGTGGGTGCTTATTGGACGTACTATTGTGCCTGTTGGTAGTCCACAGGACAGTAAAAACATCCTTAGAAAAGAGCTGAATGATAATTTGAAGCCTCAAATGTTACTCGGTTTCAAAGCAATGCATTCCGATAGCTAGTTTAAGGTTATGTCAAGTTAAGCTGAACGGGGAAAATGTATTACAGGATGCCAGCTTGTGCGTAATAAGGCGCTGGTAAAACTGGGGACAGACCACTTTAAAATCCCTTTTGCTTTACCTGAACAAATTGCGATCGCAGAAATATCATTAATTTCAGCCGATTTCAAAATTTCAGGTAACGGATCTCCTTGACGAATTTCCGTAAACACCTCAATCCCTGACGCTGCTAAATCTAGCTTGGCCTCATTAAGATGCTTTTGGGCCTGTTCTTTTGATTCCCGCAGTTCTACACGGATACCATCATCAATTACCCAACAAAGCGTGCATTGTTTAGGATAGTTATGGCTAGCAGCTGCAGTGTTAATTTGTGATACTAAATGCTTAGCACTATTACTGCCGTCGTAAGGAATCAAAAGATGGCTAAAGAGCATTTGGCATCTTAGGGCAAGCTCTTGTTCGCGATATGTCGCCACCAATTGGGGACGTAAAATTACTAACGGTATATTCAGCTGATTCGCTATGCCCGTGGTTGTACTGCCAAAAAACCTTTCTGTGAGTAAAGACCGAGTTGGTGTACCCAAAAATAAAACATCTGCATTATGCGATTGTGCTGCCTTGGTAATATTGTCAATTACTCGTCCTGAACGAACATCAATAGTTACTGATTTTCCTTCAGGGAGTACAGAACTAGTGGCTTCGGCTAACCGTTCTTTGGCCTCAACAACAGCTTGCTCATTTACTTTGGGGATTTCACGTTCAGTATTGAGCGCAACATTATGAAAAAAAATGACCTTTTCTAGACCAGACTGAACCAAATCAGGCACAAATTTAATCAGACGTTGAAGACTATCGTCAAAATCGGTACAGACTAAGGCACACTTAAACATTCGGTTTATTCCACCCTCATCACTTGGCAATAGAGACTAATTAATTTTGAAAGGCGACGACCACCACCGTAATATTGTCTCGCCCACCCCGTTGCTTAGCTGCATCAACGAGCGATTCAGCGGCTGTCGGACAAGAGCGAATAGATTTCAAATGTGTAGCAATAAGGGGATCAGACAGTTCTTCAGTTAGACCATCGCTGCATAAAAGAAGACGGTCTCCTCCTGATATATCTAGTGACTGGATATCAATACGGTTTAAATCTTCACGTCCCAGACATTGAGACAACACATGCCGCCAGGGATGATGTTTTGATTCATCTAAAGTGAGCTCACCATCTTCGATAGCCTTTGCAACCCAAGTATGATCGGTGGTAATTTGCTCAAGTTTAGGACCGCGCAAACGGTATAGACGAGAATCCCCAACATGGGCACACCAAGGCTGTTCATCATTCTCTCGAAACATCACAGCTACAGCTGTTGTACCCATGTCTGCCCGTTCAGGATGATGATACTGATCTTTCAAAATAGCATCATTGGCAGCAATAAAGGCCTTTCGTAGCATCACATCCGGCGCTTCCGAGCTCTCCCAATGATTATCCAGATATTGATAAATGGCTTCTGTGGCCAAACGACTAGCTTCCTGGCCACCAGCATGCCCTCCCATCCCGTCTGCAACCACAAAAAACCGGCCTAAATCATCCAGATAATAAGCATCTTGATTACTAGTCCTGAGTAATCCTGGATCTGTTAAACCAGCAAAAAAGCGTTGCATAAAGCATTTAGGCATAAAGGGAGAAACTTATGGCATGCGATCAGCCCGACCAAGACGCATTAGGGCACGAATTAACGCTATTCCCGAAGCAATAGCGGGTAACATCATACCTAAAGCAACCCATGGTAACTGACTAATCAATAAAAGAGTGGAAGATAGGGTAAACGTGCCCAATAGTAGAGTGTAATTTGTCATTAAATTGACACTACTAAGGCGTCTTATGGCTCTATCTGTTTCAATAGAGCGTACTCGTACGCGAATATCCCCCCGATCTAAACGATCAAGAGAGTCTTCGATTCGCCGAGGTAGACCAAATGCTGAACTGCCAACCTGGGCAGCCTGACGCCCTATTTCACCAATAAGACCATTGCTAGAAGAATTAGAGACATTATTCATAAGCTGATTAGCAAACGGTTTTGCAGCCTCCATAAAATTAAAATCTGGATCCAACCCCTTGCCTACACCTTCTAGTGTAGAAAATGCGCGCATAACAAATGTAAATGTAGCTGGAAAGCGAAAGGGTTGGTCATAGGCAACCGCATACAGATCATCACTGATAGCGGTAATGGACTGCTCCTCAAAGGGCTTATCCATAAAGTTATCTAAAATATACTGAATTGAGCGACGCACAGGCCCCATATCTTCAGTTTCACTCAAGGCTCCCAGGTCAATTAGAGAGGTCATGACCATATCAGCATTCCGCTGCGATACTCCCATAAAGGTACGCATCAGTCCATCGCGAGTAATGGGCTGAATCTGTCCCATCATGCCAAAGTCATAAAAGATAAGGGCTCCATCAGGATTCACCGCAATATTGCCAGGGTGAGGATCGGCATGGAAGAAGCCATCATTGAGCAATTGATGCAGATAGGCTTGTGCTCCTAATTGAGCTAGCCGCTGTCGGTTCAATCCAGCCGCTTCCAAGGATTCGTAGTGACTGATTTTAATGCCCGGTAAATATTCTAAGGTTAGGACGCGCTGTGATGCATAGCGCCAGTAGATTCGGGGGGTCTTAACCCAATCGATTTCACGAAAATTTCGACGAAACGTATCTGCATTTCGGCCTTCATGCAGAAAATCTATTTCTAACCAAAGAATGCGGCAGCATTCTTCGTAAATACCAATCCAATCCCTTCCCTTGCCCCATTCAGGATGATTCTGAAAATAACGAGCAATACCTTTCAAAATGGAAAGGTCGATTTGAAATAAGCGATTTAAGTCAGGTCGTTGAACTTTTACGACCACTTCTTCCCCAGAGTACAATTGAGCTCGATGAACCTGCCCTAAACTAGCAGCTGCTAGAGGAATAGGATCGAACGTTTTATAGAGTTCCTCAAGGGGACGTCCTAAGTCAGACTCAATAGTTGTCTTGACTTGTTCATAACTAAAGGCTGGTACTTGGTCCTGCAGCTTAGAAAGCTCTTCAACATACTCAGCAGGAAATAAATCAGAGCGAGTGGAAAATAACTGACCTAGCTTAATGAAGGTTGGACCCAGATTCAAAAATGTTAAACGAATCCAGCGGGCTTGAGCGCGTCGCCGAGCCGCCTGCTTCTCAGAAGAAATGCCTCCAGCGTAGCTCCAAGATTTGTTGTAAAGCCAGCGTTTACCTAGAAAGGTTAGGAAAAATGACCAGATATCGAAGAAACGCTCTGGGCGACTATAGCGTCGGTTCCAACGATAGCGGATTTCTTTAGGAGGATTTAGCGATTGCTTTTCGGCAAAGTTCTGTGCATCTACTGTGGAAGATATTGCTGGTGTAGACGTTGCTGGATCAATCAGCGTTAATTGAGCATCGCTGACACCGCCATATTCAATGAGCGGAACCTCCTTAGGCAACTCACTCATTGACGACTGATCGGTTGTGTTGGGAACTGTAGACACGCAGTCTCCTAGATAGCCAGCAATAAGCGATAACTAAAAACATGAAAAGGGACGATTACCTTTCAGGTAACCGTGAACCTCAGGCTTAGCTACTGAGTAGAAGAACGATATTGCTGGAGGGCAACTCGAACTTGTGCAATCTCAGCACGCAGATGATCAATTGTTGCCTGTAAATCTTCACCTGAGCCTGAACCATCAGACGTAGAAGATATCTCTGTTTGGGAAGATTGAGCCTGTTCAAACACATCCTCTACAAATCGGTGTAGCGATTCCCGTTGCTCGGCATCAAAACGACCAACCCCACTCATTCCAGTAGTAATTACTTCCTCTAATTTTTCGCCGATAGCCGTTGCTAAGGCTCGCCCTAGAAAAAACGCTTGCAGCGTTGGATTGCTCATAAAAAAAAATACGGATATCTAAGGGTCATTATACCCATGGTTTAAGATTACCTGAGGCTAAATAAATAAACCCAAGAGATATTTTTGTGGGTGGAAATTTTCAATAACCAGATCAATTGGCAGGGCAACGGAATTCAATCTGATGATAAATCAGATGAGGGTATTGAGATATCTGGAGAGGTTATAACAGGCCCATCGGTAAATTGAGAGTCTGAAAATTGAGAGTCTGATAAAGGTTGTTTGTTAAAGCGTTGGGATGTGTCAGTTACAGACATTGAGTCATCTACTTGTGGAGATTCGATAACGTCAAAATCGTTGCTTAGTTCTTCTGTACTGTTTTCGGCTTCTGGAAGAAGACGCTCTTCTTCAAAAGTTTCGTTTGAAATGCTTCCATCTTCGTTGAGGAAAGCAGCCGGGTTTGGATTGGTTATGTCTTCCTGGATGAAGCTCTCTTCAGAAATATAAGGTTCCTCATCATAGGTGTCTTCATGCCCCTCGTCGTAAGCATCTTCTTCAAGATAGGGCTGCTCGTTGTAGGGGTCGTTATAAACCAATTGGGGAGTAGGAGCTTCATTATCCCAATTGGCATCAAATTTATCTTGCTTTGCTGAGGGTACTTCAGGTGGCCAAGCTTCTAGGGGAGGAAAGTCTTGTTGTGGCTTAAACAGCGATGCTTGACTAACGGGTACTACCTGAAAGCGTAAAGTGCTGCCAAGGGCTATACCTAAACTGCTAGCAATAGCTGCTGTTGTTAGCAAGAAAAATAAGCGCCGCCTAGAGCCCTTTTCAGACTCTGACTTTGTGGGTTTTGCGGTTGATTTGACAGACGGCGGCATGATCAGCATTGGGGCACAAAGAAGCTTGCAGTAAAAGTAGCCAGGAGCTGTAAGACGGAAAATATTGGATAAATGCTCTTTATTTCCGTCATGACATGTGAAAAATTGCCAGTCTAAATTAAGTGTAGAACGAAACTTAACATTTCCTCAGTTTCTAACTTTATCGATATCAGTGGAGAAATGGCAATGGTGTGGCCTTAGTATATTTTCGTTGTTGGTAGTGATAAAGCCTATTTATCAAGGGTTTCAAGCTAATTAAATTCTCTATTGAATATTTTCAATCGGGTAACGATGTGTCAGGTAGGTTTTGGCTGATGCTAATGAGGTGATTTCGCCGTCCAGAGCAGCATGGGTTAGGTCCGTTAGTATTTGACGATATAGAGGGCCAGGTGGATAACCAAGCTGTTTAAGATGATTACCGTTGATAGGCGAACGGGTATGGATTAGCTGAGTGACGTACTGCCAGATATAGGTGCCAATTTTTTTGGGGTGACGCACACTCACGAGTAGTAAACTCGGCACATTGTAGGCCACTAGAGTTTGATAGATAAAACTAGGCTGGGGACTTTTAGTGTGTTGAAATCGTTTTAATAGGTCCTCTTCAACGGTAGGTAGTTGCTGTAATCGTTGAATTGAGCCTATGGGTAACTGGAGATTGGTTGCTATTTGAGATCGCTCCTCTACCCGTGCTAGCAATATTTCCAATCTCATTAGCCATGGTTCTACGTCAATGGCTTTTCCTACTTCTTTGACAAATCGCTGCTGCCAACGACTGACTCGATGTAGTTGGAGCCATAGTTCTACATCAATAGTCAAGGTGGGATGCAAACAGCTTAGGGCTCCTAGCTTATCTAGTAGCCTTAGAGCCTGAGCCCAGTAGTTTGCTTGAAACATATAAGTCAGCTCAGCCTTGAGGCGTGTTTGTAGGGCGGGCAGACGTTTTTGCTGTGTCTGTAAATCTGTATAAATACCACTGTCGACCGCGTAGCGAATAAAGGTCTCAGTTTGCGAGTCGATGGTAAACCCCAAACGTACCGCGAAACGTACGGCCCGAAAAATGCGAGTGGGATCTTCAATAAAACTGTTGGCATGGAGCACTCGCACCAGATGGTTTTGAAGGTCCAGGTGTCCCCCAAAAAAATCGAGCAGTAACCCGGGCTGAGGGGATGTCAGCCGAATGGCCATGGCATTGATAGTAAAATCCCGCCGATAGAGGTCCTGGCGAATTGAGCTGGGTTCGACTTCTGGATTAGCTGCGGGGTACGGATAAAACTCTGTGCGGGCGGTGGCAATATCCAACATTAAGGGGGCGTGGCCGGTTCGCGTTCGCCAAATTAAGGCAGCCGTTTGAAAGTCTCCATGGACCTGGAGTTCGGCGTCTGGATATTGTGTTTGCAGCTGTTGAGCTAACACTACACCGGCTCCTTCCATGACCGGTGAGCGAAAGCTATCGACTACCAGATCAATGTCTTTAATCGACACGGTAGTGTCCATAGGGGCCAGTAATAAGTCCCGTACGGCTCCCCCGACTAAATATAAATGCCAGCCTCGCTGTTCAGCCG
Organism: Leptolyngbyaceae cyanobacterium MAG.088; assembly: GCA_019634055.1. GTDB lineage: Bacteria > Cyanobacteriota > Cyanobacteriia > Phormidesmidales > Phormidesmidaceae > Leptothoe. Next base: position 5,097 of record JAHQVZ010000367.1, on the reverse strand, counting down.
CGAGGGCAATGTGGGTTAGTAATGTCCATAAATCCCCTGATTCTAAGGCGGTGGAATAAGCCTGGAGTGATGTTTGTAACCGTTGATATACATCTGTTTGTGCCAGTCTTAGTGAGGCGTCATGGACGGCTTGAGACGAATATATCTGCCGTAGCACGTCTGTACGAGTAACAATGCCCACAAGTTTATGGCTATCCAGAACAGGCAGCCGACCAAGGTCATGGGTGACCATGAGAGCTTGAATCTGATTGAGGGGCGTGTCGGGTTTGATGGTTTTTAGTTGACGTGTCATATGCCCATTAACTGGGGCGTGGCTAAAGCCATGGTGCAGCGCTAAGTCAATGTCTCGCCTAGAAATAATGCCTTGAAGTTGTCCCATATCATTCGTGACACATAGGCCGGAGTGGCCGTAGCGCAGCAAAATGCGTTGGGCATCTGCCACGGTTGTGTCAGGCCGAATTGTCCGCACTGGCGATGACATGACATCTTGGGCAGTAGCAGACTGGTTCGTACCTAGGGCTATAGCCTCGGCAAAGGTTTGCTGATTAGCGCCTTGTTCCATTAACCAGGCTAATGCCTTTACATCGCGGGGGGTGGTATGGGCACAGCTCAATGAGCCGGTAACGCTATGGATACCCAGGGCCATGGCGGTAGCTTGGGCGGATGAAAGTTGCTGGTCAGCCGTTTGTAAGGCTTCAACCACAAGAGTTGTTGTTGCTCCAACGGCTTCTATGTGATGTTCTCCAGGGATATCAGGGCAGGAGCCTGTGTGGCGATCGTAGATTGTAATGGGTAACTGAGTTGAGATCGCATGCTCAATCCAAGCCGCTGCCATCCCAATTCGATTGCGTTCATGGGCATCCACAACTGTAATTGAACGAATCATCGATACTGTAACCGCACGTTTTTCAATCAGTGGATATTCATCTCGATGCAATGCCAGAAACGATTTAATCGCTGGATGACTGCCATCCGTTAGGACAATACGACTGCCCGGATGTAAACATGCCAGCCCAATGGCTGCCCCTAAGGTGTCAAAATCTGCGGTTGTATGACAAAGGATTAAGTCCATCGTTCATCCATCAGCCCATGTCATCCATAAGTCATATAGTCGGACTACTTAAACCCACACAAGAATCTGTAAATACTAGCTAAGAAAAATTAATCCACTAGATTCAATCAAAACGCTTTCGTTAAGGGCCAAATGTTTGATAGCTTACTAAACAGGGCGATCAGTGCTCCATACTGTATCACCATCAGTAGATTAAGAGGCTTGTCCAAGTCTGGTCAGGAAAATCTGCTTGGCTAATTAGCAGATTTCTCTCCAGATGTGGCCTATCCAGATCTTTTGCTGTCTTGAGAGTGGCGAGTTATGTCTATCCTGTTTCAACTTTTATTATTTGTTCTGGTAGTTTGGTCTTTTGTAATGGTGATCGGGGTTCCCGTAGCCTATGCTTCACCTCAAAATTGGGAGCAATCCAAGCGCTTAATTTTTCTAGGTTCTATCATTTGGGCTGTGTTAGTGATTGTAGTCGGTAGCCTAAATTATTTGGTCGTTTAGATTGAGCTTTTAGAATGTGCTGTTTTTCTTTTTAAGGACGGCACTCTTTGAGCTTCGATTACCATGCAAAACATTTGCTATCAGGTGGTAAGGTCATTGAGCCCTGCCACCTAATTTTTTTGAAAAATTTGAAAAAGTAGAGTAATGCCATGGCTGTTTTCGAAGGAAGTTTTGATCGGGCCAATTCCGCTAAATTTGCAATTGTAATTGGCCGATTTAATGATTTGGTGACTAATAAGTTACTGGAGGGCTGTCAGGATTGCCTCAAGCGCCATGGTGTTAATGTAGATCCCCATGGAAGCCAAGTAGACTATGCCTGGGTGCCTGGCAGTTTTGAAGTTGCTTTGGTAGCTAGGCAGCTAGCCCTTAGCGGCAAATACAGTGCCATCATTTGCTTGGGGGCTGTCATTCGTGGTCAGACCCCTCACTTTGACTATGTTGCAGCTGAAGTTTCTAAAGGTATTGCTGCAGCTGGGTTTCAAACAGGAGTACCGGTTGTTTTTGGAATCTTGACCACCGACTCTATGCAGCAAGCGTTGGAACGCGCAGGCATTAAAAGCAACCTGGGTTGGAATTACGCCATGAGTGCCTTAGAAATGGCTAGCCTCATGTCCCAGTTGCCTAAACCTGTCAATGCCCTAGAAATGTCTAATGTGATACCCCAGTTACCCAAATCAGCTGAGGCCTAAATTCTAATTTCCGATGTTTTAAGGGCTTAAAAAGCCATGCATTTGCAGGCTTGATACATCAATCTCAGAGACTGTTTTTTACTTGCTAGAATTTGTTTGACATGGAAAAACTATCTGTGGCATCCTAGATAAAGTCGAAATAAGGCAAATGCGGGTGTAGCTCAGTGGTAGAGCGTCACCTTGCCAAGGTGAATGTCGCGCGTTCGAATCGCGTCACCCGCTTAGAAAAACTAATTAACATTCTTAGCTCATAATGAGCTTCGGGTCGCTTTTGACGTATATAAAACTTCTCGATAGAAGTACATATAGCAGTTTTTTTAGATTAGTAAAAAAACTATCGCTTTGCCAGTTCGAGAGCCTTTAACTCAGCTAGGTCCAAGCTCATGCCTTCGCGGGCCACAATGCTATTAGGAAATTCAGCTGCAGTTTGACGACCTATATCATCCATAAAGTCATCATCGTGCAATGGATCGTGATGGAAAACCACAAGCTTTTTCACGTTGGCAGCTTTGGCCAATTTAACGGCTTCCTGCCAGGTGGAATGCCCCCAACCCACCTTGCTGCTAGTTTTTGAATGATATTCTGCGTCGGTATAGGTACAGTCATAGATCATGACATCGGCATTTTGAGCGAGAAATAAAACATTTTCGTCTAGCCGTTCAGGAAAGTGTTCGGTATCAGTTATATAAGCGGCTGCTAGACCATTCCATTCAACGCGATAACCAACGGCTTCACCTGGGTGATTAAGTAGGGCGTTGATTACGTTGATATCCCCGATAGCGACTGTTTCACCAACGGAAAGGTCACAAAATTTTAGCTGTGCCTGCATAATCTGGAGAGGTACCGGGAAATTGGGGTGCAGCATCTGATCGTTGAGGCGCTGCTCAATCGTTGCACCATTAGGGGCAATGACGCCGTAAACTTCAAACTGATTGCTTGGTAAAAAGGCTGGTACAAAAAAAGGAAATCCCTGGATATGGTCCCAGTGGGAATGGGTGAAAAACATGCTGGCATGAACAGCTTCTCCTTCATCCAAAATATGTTGCCCCAGTTCCCGCAGCCCCGTACCTCCATCAAAAATTAAACGTTCACCGTTCACCCGCATCTCGATGCAAGATGTATTGCCACCATAGCGAACTGTTTCAGCACCAGGACAAGGAATACTTCCTCGTACTCCCCAAAAATGAATCGTAAATTGAGCATTCGAGTCGGACATCAGTGGCTAGTAATGACGTTAATGGGGGACGCGAATTTTGCTGAATGGCTTTGGATTGAATTGATTGGGCACATTAGCTTAGCGTATCCCCTTTCTTTCTCGAGAAACGAGGGTTGATCAGGAGCAATCTTACCTAGTGATCCATGAAAAACACTCATAACCCTAGACTGTCTTTATAGATCAAGCCATAGAGCGTACATTTGCAATCGTTAAGATTTTTGCATCTGAGCTAGGCTTACAGGCGTTCTTTGTCTTGAAATAACTATTTTTTAGGTTAGGCCATCATACTTACAGCCAGTTTGCCCAAAGCATGATCAAAAGTAGGCGTAACAATCTCTACTTCTTTTCAGCGAGAAATGATAGTAGATGTTCTGATGCATTAGGACATTTGTGAGTTAGCTTAGCTACCGTAATCTAAGGCTTATAGGGATATGCCTTGTCTTGACTAGCCTGACTATTGCTATAGCTTTGTGAATTGGTTCTGTAGGGCCGATAAGTCACTGTAAGCCGTGAGGTCATAATGTAGAGGTGTAACGGTAACGTAGCCTGTTTTAAGAGCTTTTACATCGGTGGTAAAGCGAGTCATAAAGTCTATGTTTTGGGCTGTGGTAAGACTATTAGGAAGGCTATGGGGCAGGTCGCGATCGCTTTCTTCGAGTACTTCTCCTGCTAACCAGTAGTAGGTTTTTCCACGGGGATCAATCCGTTTTTCAAAGAGATCTTGGTAACGACGTACCCCTAGACGTGTTATAGCTATTCCCTGGATTTTAGATTTGGTGATAGGTGGAATGTTGAGATTTAGTAGTAAGGGCTGATCAAGTTTTGGCAATTGGAGGACTAACTGACAGGCATAGTCTGCGGCTGGTTGAAAGTCTGAGTAGCTAAAACTGGCTAAACTAATCGCCATGCTAGGAATGCCCTCTAGTAAACCTTCCATCGCTGCTGAGACTGTACCTGAATAGAGCACATCATTACCTAAATTGGCTCCGTGGTTAATGCCCGATAGTACGCAATCAGGGGCATTATCTAATAACGCGTCGAGAGCAAGCTTGACACAGTCAGCAGGGGTGCCAGAACATGCCCATGCTTGAATGTGCTCGTGGTATATAGAGGTAACTTGCTCCACTCGAATGGGTTGATGCATGGTAATGCCATGCCCTGTGGCCGAACGTTCACGGTCGGGGCAGACGACAGTTACCTCATGTCCTTGGGCTGCCAGGGTATTGGCTAGAGTGCGAATACCTGCGGCAAAAATACCATCATCATTGCTGATTAATAGTTTCATAGGGAATCAAAGCTTCGGTGTAGACTATAAACTGTCTTTTGTGCCCCTCTCCTTTCAACCGTTCGGCCAGTATGACCACCGACCTAGAGCAGCAACTGAGTACATTACAGCAAGAAGCTAGTGATGAGATCGCCACATTGAGCAGCCTCGATGAGCTCGATCAGTTTCGAGTAAGTTATCTAGGTAAAAAAGGAAAGCTCTCTAAAATCTTAGGTGGCATGGGTAAGCTATCTGCCGAAGATCGTCCCCGTATTGGGGCCTTGGCCAATCAGGTTAAAGGCGCACTGCAAGTTAGTATTGATGAACGCAAAGCAGCGTTGCAGAATGCCAAAATCCAGGCTCAATT
>JAHQVZ010000366.1 GCA_019634055.1 Leptolyngbyaceae cyanobacterium MAG.088 | reverse complement strand
GGATTTAGCGATGATTCGACAGATTTTGGCACCGCAGGTGAATCTGCATACGATCTTTACCCAGCCGGATGTGGACCCCATAGACCAGGCGAAGGACGCGATCGCAACCATTCAATCCAGCCAAACTGATAACGACACTGGGTTTATCATCGCCTCCGGTGGGGATGGGACCGTGTCTGCGATCGCAGGTGCTACTGTCCAAACGGGTATTCCGTTGGGCATTATTCCCCGAGGTACCGCCAATGCATTTGCTGTAGCCATGGACATTCCCACAGATTTAAGACAGGCCTGTGAAGCCATTGCCGGGGGCAATACCCGAGTGGTAGATGCAGCTACCTGTAATGGCATTCCCATGATTTTGTTGGCGGGGTTAGGCTTTGAGGCCGCCATGGTAGAAAACGCCAATCGAGAGCTTAAAAATCAGCTAGGAGCATTGGCCTATATACTGTCGGGGGCACAACAGTTATTTTCTCAAGAGTTGTTTAAGGCTGAAATTGAAATTGAAGGTCAGACCATTGAATTTGATACGGCTGCGGTGACGGTGGCTAATGCAGCTCCGGCCACATCGGTGGCAGCTCAAGGCTTTGGAGAAGTGATTCCCGACGATGGCTTGTTGGATGTGACTATTCCCATACCCCAAAATCGATTACAGGGCATGAATATGGTGGCCACGTTGTTTACATCTGCCCTGGCTAAATCTCAGTTTGAACGGGAAGACGTGATTTGTCTGCGCATCGGTCGGCTTAAGGTAACTACAAACCCACCCCAAAAGCTAGTGATTGATGGCGAGCTACGGGAGGCGAACCCAATTGAGTTTGAATGCATTCCAGGGGGACTGACAATCTTTTCTCCGCTACTGAGAGTGTAGGCCGTCAATGACAAATAGCTTTGTCTTAAATTAAGATTGGCGGCCTTTATTTGAGTCTGATAATAATACTCATTAATCTTTATTTAAGACTCAAAATCCAGCTATCGTCATTGAGTCTTGGTTAGAGGTAAATTTGTTTTTATTTGAGTGTTTTTTACCGCTATTATTTTTAGGTACTGCTTTCTGATTTAGATAGATGCACTCAGCAAGTTCTAATGATTTTAAGCCTGCACTCAAGGAAGATTAATCCTAGCTTCAAAAAAACTATTGGTGTCTATGGAATGCTTGCGGTGAGTCTACGACTTTTACCTGTAAGAGATTTACCCGCATATGACACGTCTCTCTAGTCTTGTTTCGCATTGTCTCAAAGTTGTTGGCATTGGTCTTACCAGTTTGTTTGTTGCCTTACCTGCAGCTGCTCAAGATAGCCCAAGTATTGCCGAGATTGCTGGCTCAAACGATTCCTTTGATGTTCTCACTGCTCTCTTAGACCATGCCGGATGGTTGGGTGCATTTGATGGCTCTAATGGAAAGGAATTTACTGTCTTTGCCCCAACGGATGATGCCTTTGGTCGTTTGCCTGCGGGAACAATAGAAAGTCTTTACAGGCCTGAGAACAGAGAATTTTTATATGATGTTCTTGCTTACCATGTGATTGGTGGTAGCGTAACTTCTGATCAGCTTTCTTCTGGTGATGTGGGTAGTAAAAGTGGAATCCCTTTGCAAGTTGATGTGGGCCAACAAGTGATGATTAATGATGCCACCGTTAGGGCCGCAGATGTTATTGCTTCCAATGGTGTTATCCATGTGATTGACACGGTGTTGATTCCGCAGCGATAGGGTTAGGGTCTGGTTAGAAAACAAAACCTATGTATGCGGCGAGGGTCTAAATATATCCAGTTGGATATATTTAGACCCTCGCTTGCTTGTCAAACAGGGTTGATTTGATGTTGGGTCTTAAAATGAGATTAAGTGAGTTAATCTGGGTCTCAATGCAAGCATATTAATCTCGATTTGAGAATTTGTTTTTGAGTCAATGTCAAGAACAAGGTGATCTATGGATTGCCTGACAAATGCTAATGAAAACTAAGTATCTAGGGGTAGCTCCATCGTGGCTGTGGTGCCTGCTGTTGGTGTGGATGCAAATGTGAGACTGCCCTGATGGGCATCGATGATGCGTTTGACAATGGCCAGACCCAAGCCATTGCCGGATGATTTGGTTGAGAAAAAGGGCTCGGTCAAACGAGCTAAAATGTCTGGGGGAATGGGTGCGCCGCCATTTTGTACAGTGAGTCGGGTTCGTTGTTCTATTGGCGTGAGCGTTATTTTTACGTCGTCTCCTGGGGTGATGGCTTCGCAGGCGTTGCTGATAAGGTTGATGACGACCTGTTTGAGTTTGTCGCGATCGCACGCTACATAAACGGGTGTCTCGGCAAGATTTACCTGCAAAACCCTATTGGCAATGTCAGGTTGCGGCGATAGGGTTTCAATAGTCTCTTTGATCAGCTGATTAAGATCGCAGCGGGTGGTCTCTAGCACCTGGGGTTTGGCGTATTGCAAAATTTCATCGAGTAGCTGTTTGAGTCGGCCTTCTTCTGTAAGGGCCATCCCAAGACGGGCGCGATCTCGTTCCGTTAGATCCGACGATTGCAAAGCATGGAGACCCATACGTACGGTGGTCAACGGGTTACGAATTTCATGAACAATCATGGACGTAAATTCGCCAATGGCCGCCAGTCGTTCTTTTTCGATTAGCTGGGCCTGAGCCACTTTTAATTCTTCTGTGCGTTTGGCCACTTCGGCCTCCAGCCTTTCATTGAACTTCAGCTGCTGTTGGTACATCTGAAAATTATCAATGGCCGTCGTAGCCCGTTCGGCAAAAAGCTCGACACACTTTACTTCCTCTGGAGCAAACGTGCGGGGTTGTTTGTGAAAACAACAAACGGTCCCTAGCGTCTTTCCCGCTGGCGACTGTAGCGGCACCCCCAGGTATGCCCGATAGCCTTCGGGGGTTTCACCATATTGGGTTTCGCATTGACTGTCGGTCACCGTCAGCGGACGCCCGGTTTGGACAACGGTTGCGGCCACCGAACCATGGATAGGATAGGGTTCATATTCTGTTTCATCCACCTCGATATTGCTGGCCAGAACTTTGCTAATGTCTCCATGGTTGAGGGTGACCACAGACCAGTCCATGCCTGTCAGCTTTGATACACCACGGGCGATATCGTTTAGATATTCCTGTAGATTTCCTTGTCGAAAACTCAGCGACAATAGGTAATCGAGGGTGGGCTGAGCCAAACGACCTGATTGGGAATTCTGATGGTTAGCTAGTTGCTCCATGTTTTCTGCTTTAGAAGGATAACTGTGCTCCATTACGGCTAAAACTCACCAAAGAGACATTAAAGAAAAAGAGACAAAATAACGAGTAGTCCGTCAAGACTAACAATTCGGATTGAGCACCATTCACGACTCACGACTCACCGTAGGCTGAGCTTATCGAAGCCCGTAGGCTGAGCTAGTCGAAGCCCACTCACAATACTATTTTTATTTAAATTTTCCTCGAATCTCCTCAACCCGTTTACGATTGACACCCAGGTCGGACTTGCCTAAACGGGCAGCGGCTCGCACCTCGATGACACCACCAGGGGTGGCATAAAATTCGACATCGTCCACAAAGCCCATGAGCTTACTGGAAAATTCGGCGTAGAGATAATTTTCAGTAGCTTCATTGATGGTGGAGCGTTCCATACCTTCGATGATGGCTTTGAGGGATGAAATGGCATCCCCTGGTGCTTGATTGCTGGCAATTGGGTCGATAAAGTGCTCCTTGTCGCTAGGGTCAGCCTGGCTGCAGACACAGTTGGGAGTGTTTGGACAGGCCAATAGCTTACCCTGGTTAACTCCTAGATTTTCGGGACGCTTACCTGAGAAGGAAAATAGAGACATAAACACACCCTTGATTGCAACGTTGGCTTGTTTTTCACTGGCGAAGTGCACCAGAACAAGCCAATGCTTTAAGGCTACAGTGCTTCTACCTCAGTCAGTAATCCTTCCACAAATTTTTCAACATTTTCTAGCAGGTCCATTTCACCCAAAGCTTGCCATTCGTCAGGGGTGTATTGACCGTCATTGCCAATCACGTCCTGGACCCAGTGGGCCAGATTGCCAGTATCTTGAAAAAGTTCTTGGGCTTTGGCATTAACGTTACCGTTGACTTTGGCAGTCAGGCAGACTTTGAGCAACTGCCCCAAACGAGTTTCTGGTTTAGTGGATAGGAGAACGCGGATGGCATCGGTGACGGCTGCTTGATTAGGGGTCATAGTCAGGGATACGAATGGTGGGATTTTCTAATATTGATGGTTTAGCAGAATAGACGTTCCCTGAATGCTTCATCATGCTACCTACTTTAGGTGCTACAAAGTAGAAAGATTGTGTGTTGTTCTTTGTCCTTGGGTGAATGATTTATTTAAGCTCTTGTTTCTGTAATGCTTTGGTATACGAGACTGATGTTTGTATGGTCTCAAAACCGACAGATTTATAGAGCGTTTGGGCCTGATTAAGATTTTCGGCATCGACGCCCAGCAGGGCGATTTCCATGCCAGCTTGTTGAAGTTGTTGCAGACCTAACAACAACATGGCGCGACCCAGTCCCCGGCGACGAAATCCACGCCGGGTGCCTAAACCTGTAATCCAGCCTTCTTTGCGACCGGTGCGGGCATTGCGTTCATGAAAAATATGAGCATCGCAAAAGGCGGTGAAGGTGCCGTTGGGGGCAATGGCAACCCAGTCTAACTCTGGCTGATAGGTGGGGCGCTGAATCTGGTGACGACGATTTTCGAGGGTGGTGGGGTGGAAGTTCCAATGGTCGATAAATGTGTTGTTGAACATATCAACCCATGGTTTGATATCGGCTTCGCCCTCGCAGATGCGGGGAGATACTCCATCGGGAAACTGAGGCTGGGGAATGGGGGTAAGGAGAGTACGAGACATGCGGTGGAACCAGCGCACAGGCTGGTAGCCCTGGTTTTTGTAAAGGCTAGTGTAGTGAGGACGGTCGATCCGGGCACTGACCCATAGGGTGGCGTCGGGACGTAGTTTATAAATCTCTTGTTCGCACCAGGTAAGGATTTCGGCTTCTAAATTACCTTCGCGGTAGGCGGGATGTACCTTAATGCTAGGGTAGGTGTCTTTGGCCCCAGGGATATCGCGGATGCCATAAATGGCATAGGCAATGGTCTGGCCATCAGGGGTTGTCCACAGGTAGTAGTGTCTGATGGTATTGGGCGGACGATTGTCGAACCCGCGCTGTAGTTCTGCCAGGGAACGATTAGTTTCTAGCTGGTCGACGGTTTCACAAGCCGCTAGCAGCTCGACAATTTTAGGTAGGTCAGCGCGTTGAATGGGTTGGCGCTTATAGTTTTGCAATTGGGGCATGGTAGAACACCGTTAATGCTCACGGGGGTGTCTACAGCTGCGCAGCGTTGATTTTCTGAATAGTTGATAAAGTTAACGTCAGTAGTTTTGCCATACCTAGAAAATATCCTACTTTTCCGACGAAAAGGGCAGATTTTTGGGATGACTATGAGCTTTTTCAGCGATTACTGGGTTGTGACTTTTGGCATAGAGCAGTCATGACTTTTAGGACAGGCTTTATTTAAAAGGTCTAGTCATACTAAGTGTGTAGTAGTTTGCTACGGCTGAAGTTTGATTTTGCAATGTTTCCCCAGCAACGTTCTAATACTGTTATGAATTTGCCCTCTTGGTTACTTGCAGGATCTATCGCTGCAAGTATGTCCGTGATGTGTCCGGTATTTGCCCAGGATGCACCGAGAAATGTCCATCTTGCAGAGTCTACCTGGTCGCTGTTTCATCGCAATGGCTATGCTCAGGCAGCAGGGGATTTGGATGCGATCGCACCCGATGACAACATTGGTTTTCAAAGGCTCGATAATCCAGAAGGGGGAACGGCTCCGTGGACGGTTTTTCCTGCCCCTTATACGGATGGTAGTCAGGCCGTCATTAGCAATACGCAAAAGGGCGTTGTTAAATGGCTAATGAATGGGGACCAGTTTGAAGAGATCAGCTATTTGCAACTTCCCCGTGGCCGAGCCGATTTTGATTGGAATGTAGCAGTCTTGAGTTCTGGTGAAATTGTTGTTACCAGCATTAAAGACAACCGCTTTTATTTGCTAAAAGACGAACAACCAGACTGTCCACGCTGCGAGCTTACGGTCCACAGAACCTTTGATATTCCAGAATCTGTTGGTGAGCTGACGATTCATTTTACTGTGAGCTATGACGGTCATATCCTGGTTTTGCTTGAGGATAACAAAATTGCTGCAATTTCATTGGAGACGGGTGATGTGGCAGCAGTCCATAGCCTGGGGGACAGTGGTTACAGCTATCACAATGCTTTTGCCAATGATGAAACGGGTAGATTATTTATTTCTTCTCAGCAAGGGGTGAGAGCCCTGGACTGGACGGGTGAACAGTTTATAACCGCCTGGGAGGCAGGCTACGACTTTCGTGGTCCGGGTTGTCGTGAGCCCCGTCGAAATTCACGCTTTCGAGAACGGCTACGGACAATTCGCGGGGCAAGGTGTACTGGCACCGGCACTACGCCGTCTTTGGTGGGCACTGCTGAAGAGGGTTTGGTTGTGATGGTGGATGGCCACGCGCCGAATAACAATCTGGTTGCGTTTTGGCGAGGAGAGATTCCAGCAGATTGGCCAGGTATGCCGGGAGAGGATCGGCGGTTGGCGGGGCGGATTGAGCTGCCATACTCGACGCCGGATGGGGAAGGGCATTCTGCGGAAAATTCACCGGCGGTGCTGGGCAATTCTATTTTTGTGGCCCAGTGGGCTGGGTTTCGGCCAGATTGTACGCCGCCGAAAGGGGTGCAGCGGGTTGATTGGAATGGGGCTGAGCGTAAATTTGAGCTGGTGTGGGCCAATGGGGATGCCCATTTTAATGGAATTCCGACGGCTTCGTCGGAGACGGGGTTGGTGTATGGCACTGGTCGTGGTGAGGGATGCACCTATGCGTATCGGGGGTTGGATATTGAGACGGGAGACATTAGGCTGGATGTGCCGATGAGTGAGGATGAGGGGTATACGGATCAGGGGAATCAGCAGGCGATTGCGGCTGATGGGTCGATTGTGGTGGGGGTGCGGCAGGGGACGCTGCGGTTGTATCGGCGGGAGAATTGAGGGGTTAAACGGAATTATCCACCCTACGTTCGCCCGTAGCAAAATCTGTGTAATGGCGAATTTCGGGTTCATGGAAGGCTAAAACAATGTCTTGTTTGGGTACACCCATTTCTACTAAACGATTGGCCAGTCCTTCTTCGGTGCCGTCGTGTTGAATCCAGATAAGGCCGTCTTTGATATCAACATGGAGGATGCAGCCAAACTGGCGTTTGTTGCCTCGCCAGCCTATGTGTAAAAGCTGATAGTGATCGTGGGCTTGGTCAAAGACGGTTTGTACTTCGTATTCTGACGCGTTAGTGGGTTGCGAGGCTCGATGGGCTCGTTCGCTCAATACGGTCTGAATGTATTGGCGATAGGTGTCTACAGTGTTTTGTGTGTCTACAACCATTTCACAATGCTCTCCTGGACGACATCGTAGATTACAAGCTGAATTTGATACCGTTCAACAGCTGATGCGATAAAGCGTCGCTGGAAAAAACTTTCATATACGGGTGCTCGTACAGCCAGGTAAAGTTGACGATCATTTTCTATTTTAACCAGTGCATCTCGATAGTTAAGGAACTGTCCTAAAGCCGTATGAAAATCGGATACGTTGGATGGGCTGATGAAGCT
>JAHQVZ010000365.1 GCA_019634055.1 Leptolyngbyaceae cyanobacterium MAG.088 | reverse complement strand
GCTCCTGTTGCTATGGTTGCTCCTGCTATCAACGCCTAGTTGTCTTGGTTTTGTAACCTAGCTTAGTCTAGAGGGCTCCCATCTTCGGATGGGAGCCCTTATTTTTTATATAGTGGTTCCTAGTTGAGATGAATAATTTTTGGTGGTGTAAGTGAGTGGTGAATCGTGCATCGTGAGTGGGATTATTCAATCCATTTGAGAAACGCTATAAGTATGTGTTCTGTAAATGGTATTGAGATTGCTCAAGTGAAATGCTCCATCAAAAAAGGAAGGCATTGTGCAGCCTTCCTTTATGAATAAAGATTCAGATACTTTTTAATAGTTAACTTGATGAATGCCAAAGCAATTAGGTCGATGTCTTTAGGTACCCTGAATTCATCGACAGACGCTTAGTAAGCAAGTGTTTCTAAGGTCTCGCGTAAGTAACGCCTCACTAATTGCTCCAATGGTGTTTTGTCTAGAGTGTCAGTAGGTAACTCTGATTTCCACCGTTGAAACCCAGCGCTATTGCAAATAGCACGTTGTAGGCTTAACCAGACGTTTGTATCTTCAGAGCTAAATAGAGTGGAGGATATATTAGCCATAGGTTCCCCTGCGTAAGCTGACTTACTTAATAAATATTTCAGTTCGTTCTATTTCTACGATAACGCAGCTACCTAAGACATGTTGTGACTATAGTGACGGTTTATATCGATTAATTTCTGTTCAAAACGGCCTAGACAGATGCCTGCCAGATAGGATAAATGTCTGGCAGACAAATAAGGTTTAAGGTGACAGCTAACCCCCAATGGAGATGTTCTCAGGTACTTCTGGGTAAGACGTGCCATTAGGAACGACCTGCTAGAGTCCTGCGCTTTGTGACCATCTTGAAGGCGGCGATGATATCACCTTCCTGCCAATTGCTGAATTTATCAACACCGATACCGCACTCAAAGCCTGAGGCGACCTCTTTCACATCGTCACGCATGCGCTTGAGTGAATCGAGATTGCCTTCATAAACTTGAGAACCGCCACGCATGACACGTATTTTGCAGTTACGCGTCACTTTGCCAGATAGTACATAGCAACCTGCCACAGCGCCTTTACGTACTGGGAATACGGCCCGAACTTCTACTTCGCCCAAGTCTTCCTCTACGAGCTCAGGCTCAAGCAGACCTTCCATAGCGCCTTCGATATCTTCTAAAAGCTTATAGATAATATCGTAGTCACGAATATCTACCCCTAGACGGTCAGACGCTTGCTGCGCACCTGGAGCCAAAGTGGTGTTGAAGCCAATAATCACCGCTCCACTGGCTGCAGCCAGATCGACATCAGTCTCGCTGATTTCTCCTGGTGCTGCCATTAACACTCGGATTTGGACTTCGTCTTGGGGGAGTTGTTGCAAAGAGGCCAGAATAGCTTCGAGAGAGCCTTGAACATCTGCCTTAAGCAAGATATTAAGCTCTTTCAGCTCGCCTTCTTGGGCCTGTGCAGAAAGGGTATTAAGGGTAACTCGTCTAGAGGCCATAGCCTGCTGTAAACGAGACTGGCGCTGATCAACGGCGCGACTGTCGGCAACAGAACGTGCTTCTTTTTCAGAAGCAAACACCTCAAATTCATCCCCTGCCTGAGGTACGTCATTAAGACCAAGTACCTCTACAGCAAAGGAAGGCGAAGCGACTTGTACACGGTCAAGGCGGTCGTCCAACATCGCTCTGACCTTACCAAATACAGACCCGACTACCATGGAGTCGCCAATCTTCAGGGTACCGTTTTGGACAAGTAGTGTGGCTACGGGGCCCCTGGCTTTATCTAGGTTGGCCTCAATGACGGTACCTTTAGCTAAGCGATCAGGATTGGCATGGAGATCTTCGACCTCCGCCTGCAGCAGGAGCATTTCCAGAAGCAAATCTAGGTTTTCTCCGGTAATAGCACTGACCGGAACCATGATGCTGTCTCCACCCCATTCCTCAGGAACAAGCCCTTGCTCCATAAGTTCTTGCTTAACCCGATCAGGATTTGCCGTTTCCTTATCAACTTTATTGATGGCGGTGACAATTGGCACCTGAGCTGCTTTCGCATGGCTAATGGCTTCAATGGTTTGAGGACGCACGCCATCATCTGCCGCAACAACCAGCACAGCAATGTCTGTCACTCGAGTACCCCGTGCTCTCATTGCTGTGAAAGCTTCGTGACCGGGTGTATCTAGGAAGACTACCTGACGACTATTGCCATCGTGCTCCACATCAACGTGGTAAGCACCAATGTGCTGGGTAATACCGCCAGCCTCGCCGCTAGCCACCTTAGCTTCACGAATAGCATCAAGCAGGGATGTTTTACCGTGGTCTACATGCCCCATGATGGTGACCACTGGAGGTCGTTGTTTCAGGTTCTCTAGGTCGGCATCATCAAGCATCTCAGTGGTCTTTTTCGCTTCAGACTCGGCTTCAGCGGTTTCCACTTCAATTTCAAATGCTTCGGCCACCATCTTGGCAGTGGGAATGTCCAAGGTCTGGTTAATATTGGTGGCAATACCCTTGAAGAAGAGGAACTTGATGACCTCAGTTTCAGGTTCTTTAATCTCTTGGGCAAGCTCATGCACCGTTAAGCCATTGGTCAGAACAATGAGTTCTGGCTTTTCTTCGACGACCTCAACTTTGCGATCGCGACGATGATTGCGCGATGAACCACCCCGACTGGGCATGGATCGGCTCTTAACCGCAGCTGGTTTAGACTGAGTTTGATGAGACTTGGGCTTAGGCGGTCGCATCAAAGAAATACTCATTGGAGTAGCTGTGCTATCTCCAGTGAGGCTAGATTCTAGTTCTGCAATATCATCGTCATCATCGAGGCGTTGAGCACGGCGTTTCTTCGTCGCATTCTTACTAGCGCGCTGCCGCATTTCCTCCTCTTCACTTTCTCCACGAGGTGTTTTGCTACCTCGCTTAGGAGGCTTTGCAGGAGCAGCAGGACGACGAACGTCAGGGCGGCGAGGTGCACCGACTAACACAGGGCCTGAACTTGCAGCATCCATACCTGACTCATCACCATCTGAGTCAATATCATCAGAAATCGTCGGCTTAGTTGGTCGACGTGATTCAACAACAGGTTTTGGTTTTAAGCTAGGCTTTGCCTTAAGTAATGTAGGCTTTGCCTTAGGATCGCCATCAGTCACTTCTGTAACTGGAATTTTCCCACCTGGCTCATCCGTACCTCGCCTGACAGTCTTTGGACGAGGAGCTGGCGAACGGGATGGAGGTGACACTAGCTTAGGCTGAATAAGCTGTGGTGCCGATGCTGACGAAGCAGCCCTTTGGGGTGATGATTTTTCTTCCCCCACTTGGCCTGGTCGAGAAACTGGTTTCTGCGGTGGCTTAATAGCAGGCTTCGGACGTCCTGGACGACTCGGTGGCTGTCTTAAATTATCTGCAGAAGATTGAGAGTCAGCACTTGTGAGCTCTTGGGGAGAAGACGGCGTTGTCTCAGACGGTCGAGGAGTAGAAGATTGATGCCGCCTAACTTCTAAAATTTGCTGCTTGCGAACAGGACGATTTGGCGCTTTTGGCTTGGTCAAAGTCGGTTTCTGCTTTGGTTTTGGAGCCGGTTTTTGGAGAGATCGTTTAGGCGCTCCCGATGCAGCCGAACGTATCCGATCTGCATCTGCCTCAGTAATAGTGCTGCTATGACTTTTAACTGCAATTTCCAAGCGTTCACAGATGGCCAGAATATCTTTATTGTCTAAATCTAACTCCCGAGATAACTCATATATCCTGACTTTGCCATTGTTCATCCAAATATTCCTCGCAAATTTTAAAAGAAAGGTGTCACATAGACTTATTGCCCTTATCTAAACGACATGAGATTCTACCCTTGGGCACATGGATAATATCTAAATTTTATCGACTGTCGAACCAATGTGGCCAAACTGTAATCTCTAAAAATAGATATTTACCCTCATTCTCGCTCAATAACATTCTGACAGATCCGGTAGTTTCCGACCGAAAAATAGCACAGACATTAAATTTTACCTCAGCATATGCTTTGCGGACCGTCCCAAAACATGGAGTTCCACAAACAGCACCCAAGTTTAATTACTGAACATCTCAGTAATTAAACTTAAACTACCCCATTAAAAGCCTGCCCAGTAAATGTTTCGAGCCTTGGAGACAGATAAGAACTAACCCTCTATCTGTCTTTGTAACTGCTCGTAAATAGTTTCTGGAATAGACGTTTTCAAAGAACGCCCAAGCCGGTTCTTTTTGTAAGCTGAGCTAAAGCAATCTAATTGAGGGCAAAGATAGGCAGAACGTCCCATGCCATGATTGACCTTAACTGCAGCATCCGGATAAGTGCGGACTACTCTGAGCAACTGATTGCGGTGAGCGATTTTACGACAGCTGACACACCGTCGATAGTTTGGTTGCACAATATTCTATTCCTCTTCATAAACAGGCTCTTCATCCGTAACGGCTTCAGTTGCCGCAGCTTCTGCTGCGGCTTTTTGGGCAGCAGCGGCTAGATTCGCAGCTTTAATAGCCTCCATCTGAGCAGCTAAGGCTGCAGCGGCTTCTTCTTCCTGCTTTCGCTTTGCTTCCAGCTGAGCATGCACTTTTTCATCTTCGGCTTCGTAATCGTATTTAGCAGAATCTTTAATGTCGATTTTCCAACCAGTTAGACGGGCAGCAAGCCGCACGTTTTGCCCTTCTTTACCAATTGCTAAACTGAGCTGATCTTCAGGAACTAAGACATGGGCTTGACGATCTTCTGGATTCATTAAACGAACTTCGTCAACCCTTGCAGGGCTGAGGGCATTAGCGATGTAAGTCGCTGGATCTGGAGACCAGCGAATAACATCGATTTTTTCGCCCCTGAGTTCATTCACAACAACCTGAATACGAGAACCTCTAGCGCCAATACAGGCTCCGACGGGATCTACATCTCGTTCCAAAGTATCAACAGCAATTTTGGTTCTCGGTCCAACTGAACGGGAAGGAGGATTCGCTTCTCGGGCTACGGCAACAATGCGTACCACTTCGTCCTCAATCTCAGGCACCTCATTAGAAAACAGCTCAACGACTAAACTGGCATCGGCACGGGAAACAAGTAATTGTGGGCCGCGATGGGAGCCCTCAGAGACCTTTTTTAGAGCGACACGGAATGTGGCATTGGCTCGATAGTTATCATTGGGTAACTGGTCACGTTTAAGCAGTTCTGCTTCAACATCGGGTTGGCCTACGCCGCTACTAACGGCCATGATGACTGACTGGCGCTCAAAGCGCAGCACCCGTGCTTGTAAGATCGTGCCTTCCAAATCCTGAAATTCTTCTTGGATGAGTCGCCGCTGCTGATCGCGTAGTTTTTGGGCTAACACCTGTTTAGTCTGAATAGCTGCCATTCGGCCAAAGTCTCGCTGTTCCGGTGTGACATCCAGTACGACTTCGTCACCTATTTGTGCCTCTGGTGCAACTTCAACTACTTCAGCCAACGAAATTTGATGGTCAGGGTTTTCCACAGCCTCAACAATCATTTTGCTGGATAGGACCCTAAATCCCTCTTCTTCTGGATCTAACTCCACCGCGAAATTGTCAAAATAATCTTCGTCAAATTGAGCACTATCCATACGACGAGTACGACGATACCGTTCGTAACCTTTAAGAAGAGCTTCTCGTAAGGCTTGTTCTACAGCAGACCGAGGCAGATTACGTTCCCGACTAATGCCTTCAATCATCTCTTGTAGGCTTGGCAGACTAACTATGGACATGGGCTCTCTGCTCCTTAAAACAATGGTCTTTGGTGCGCATAAAAAGAAGAATGATGCTGATGTAGTCCTGATATCCTGGCGGGTATGGAATAGGGCCTATTTTGGATAGAGGTTAAAAAACGCAAGGCTCATACTTCGGCTTGATTGCTTAGTTGTACCGTTGCTACTAACTCACTGGGCAAGGCAATGCGACGTCCTCGTTGACTAATCGATAATTTATTTTCTGTGCGTTCTAGAAGAGTACCTGTCCAAACCTTTTTGCCTTTATGAGAGGTGTGGAGAATGACTTCGATGGCAAACCCCTTAAAAACAATAAAATCCCGATCGGTTTTTAACTGGTCTGATACGCCAGGACTAGATACTTCTAGAACATAGGCATCAGGTAGTGTATCAGAGGTTTCTAACACTTCACCCAGGGCAATGCTCATGCGTTCACAGTCGTCTAGGCTAGTATCATTCTGGCTGAGGTTACGGACATCAACTCGTAAAACCGGTGGATTATGGTTGGTTTGAAAAACCGCGCTCACCACTTCTAACCCTAAGTCAGTGGCAATAGGGTCAGCTATTTCAAGAACCTGTGGGATAACAGGATGAACCATGGACACGTGATAATTAAACAAAATAAAAAGTGGGCCTTGAGGTCCCACTTCTTTCACAATCATTTTTGAACTGGGGCAGTAAAACTTGAGGTAAAACGGTTACCTCAATAGCATAGATACTATTTTTTTTACTGCGCTACACAGTTTAGCGTGTTTTTCTTTGCTTTGATTCAATGCCAGTGGCTTGAAATAGCTCAGCAACAGTAGCACAGTAAGTGGTTATACCGAAGTTTGAAGGGGTCAGAGGATTTTGATAAGTAAAATGACGATACTTTAAACAAAACCGATCCCAGTCTTCCATACGAATATTGAAAACCTTAATAAAAAAATCAACAAGCCTCTCGTAAAGGGGGATTTGAAAGTAAATTGACCGTCCTAAATAGTGACTGACAGCTGCGACGGCGTCATCAACGCTCAGGGCCGGATTGCCTAAGACGAGTTCCCTTGAATCACCTGATTTAGGCGCATGATCAACTAGATAGGTGACGACTGTGGCGACGTCTTTGGCATGAATAAAGTGCAGAGTACCGTCAGCTCGGAAAAATCGAATCAGATCAATCCATTTGGTAACTTCTGCCAATCCACTTGATATATGGGAATAGGGCTTGTTGGTATCCCCCCCAAAAACAAGGGTGGGAAAGAGGGTGGTGATTTTCGGAAAAACAGCCAGGTTTCTAAGCTTTTGATGACACTGATATTTACTACGAATGTAGTCAAAGGAGACTTGACCGGCTTCCTTTAAAGGTTTGTTTTGTCGGTCTAAGATACTGGCTGTTGAAAAGTAGAGCACCTGTTGGATGCGCTCAGGGTCTAGTAATTCCATCAACCTTAAATTACCAGTGACATTGATGTCATAAATAGCAGGCGCACCGCCCCAAGAGGTGGCGATTAAGATAGCACTATCCATGGTGCCTAGCAGCTCAGAAAAGCGATCTATTCCACGAATATCACCTTGTAGTACGTGAACTCTGGGCTGATTGGCAATGTCGAGTTGAAGTTTTTCTGGATTACGGAGGAGAAGAAAAAGCTCGTGATTGCTATTCTCCAGTAAGCTTTCGATCACATAATGGCCGATACAGCCACTGGCACCTGTAATAAAAATTCTCTGGGGCGACGCTTGGGTAAATTGTGCCGGTTGACTCACGGTTTGACTAGGTCTGGTATTTCAGAATGCTATTGCTTTTGCGTAACAATTATGACAGCTGGCGTGACGCCATACTGAGTAATTATACAAATGCCTATGGTCCATCATGACTCAGCATGGGTCCATAGGCATTGGCTTTGTTTGTGACGACAGACTTAGGCCGGTACGGCTAATAACTCT
The DNA here is from genome assembly GCA_019634055.1 of Leptolyngbyaceae cyanobacterium MAG.088. Taxonomy (GTDB): domain Bacteria; phylum Cyanobacteriota; class Cyanobacteriia; order Phormidesmidales; family Phormidesmidaceae; genus Leptothoe. Next base: position 13,647 of record JAHQVZ010000365.1, on the reverse strand, counting down.
TCAATCTGTTTGCCTGTCTCAAAGAAATGAGCTGCGTTTTCTTCAGGAGTGCCAGGAAGAATGCCATGGCCCAGGTTTAGAATGTGCCCACCCCGACCAGCTTTGCGGACAGTGTCAAGGATGCGATCGCGAATAAAGTCCTTGGAGCCAAATAAGACACCTGGGTCTACATTGCCCTGGACTTTCATGTCAGGCCCCAAACGACGACGGGCATCCGCCATGTCAACAGTCCAATCGACACTGATGATATCGACGCCAGACTCTCCCATTAGTTCTAGAACACCAGCACTTCCACTGATATAGAGGATTAAGGGTGTATCAGGGTGAGTTTCTTTGACTTGACGTACCACCTGTTGTTGATAGGGCAGCGCAAAGGTGCGGTAATCATCGGGGCTAAGCTGTCCAGCCCAAGAATCAAATAGCTGGACGATTTGAGCACCACAGTCAATTTGATAGCGCACATAGGCAGCGATGCCGTCTGCCAGGTGACTCAAAAGCTGATGCAGCATCTTGGGTTCAGAAAACGCCATACCCTTAATGACCGAGTAGTTCTTAGAACTTTTGCCCTCGACAGCATAGGCGGCCAACGTCCAGGGAGAGCCCACAAAGCCAAGCACAGTGGCTTCATTTTTGACCTCTGCCCTGAGCGTATTCAAAATCGTCTTGATAAACGGTAAGTCTGCCTCAGGATTTAGAGGACGCAAGGCATCGATTTGAGCCTGGGTACGAAGGGCCGGCTCGATCACAGGGCCCTTGCTCTCTACGATATCGAAAGGAATACCCATGCCGGGTAGCGGGGTCAAAATATCTGAGAACATAATGACGCCATCGGGGCGAAATGCATGCCAAGGCTGTAGTGAAATCTCAATAGCGAGGTCTGGATTTTCAGAACGCTCACGGAAAGAGGGATATTTTTCCCGTAAATCGCGGTATATCTTCATGTATCGACCCGCCTGACGCATCATCCAGACCGGTGGGCGATCCAAGATTTCGCCCTTGGCGGCTCTTAACAGGTAGGGCGTTTGATCGGGTTGGGTCATTGAAATTTCACCACAGACTAAAAAATGTTTTAATTCGCATCTGCTAGCTTATCATTGCGAATTGCCCTCAATAACTGGAGACGTCTGGCTTGCATGGGTTTTGGCGAGTGAACTGAAAATTTTGACGTGGCCGTCGCAGCGTAAACTTAAAGGCAGATAACGAATTGTGGCCTTGTGTGTCACTTTATTCAGACCTATCCATGCAGAATGTGAACTTTTTTAAAAAGCAAAGTGGACGGTGGTTTTCGCAGCGCACCACACATTACCTAAAAGCGGGTGACTCCAAAGCGGGTAAATCTGATTTAGAGATTGTCTACATTGATACCAACGCAGATGATGTTGTTCGTATTTGCGATCAGGTTGGTTGGTTTACAAAAGACGCTATCGGTGGTCTGCGAATTGTACAGAAAAGTACAATTTTAGGGGGACAGACACGGAGCCAATCGACATTGCTGGTTGCGATCGCAACCGATGACAGCAGTGGTAAATTAGTCAGCCAGCCTAATGACAGCGACAGCACACAAATCAGTCAGTATCGCTTTGAAAATGATGTATTGACCATAGTCACAGAGGCAAATGATCTACGCTCAGAAGAACGCTGGTGGTTTATTACCGAACGTTTACGAATGCGCACCAATGTTTTAAGCGATGCTAACGGGCAAACAATGGCGTCATTTTGTTCTGAAATTAAGCTCGGCGAGGTTAAGACCTAGACAACTGCTGGCAATGGACTGATGGTTGGAAAGGTTGAATTGGTGAAGATTTACCCAAAAGCCCATACCCTTCAACATGGCTAGTTGGCTCAGCACTGTCACTGGTTGTTGTCAGTGCGGCATCTGAGGTATGTGCTACCCGCTGACGTGTCCCGGCCGCTTGATAAACCTGTACCAGAGTGTTCTCAGATTCTACTGGAAACGCATTGATGGATAAGCCCGCATAGTTGCCATAGCGTGCAGTGTTAGAAAAGCTGACAGAGTTTGCACTCAACATGTCTTGAGCAGTTACTCGTAATGGCACAACGTCATGATGACCCAATTTTTCTGCTGGTCGAGTAGTGTGTGACATCATCGACGGCGACAAGTGAAGCGGACTACCAAGGTGTTTAGCAATCACCTGTTCAAAGCCTGAGGTAAAGTGACGAACCGGCTGCCCTCGGCGTTGCCACAGAGAGAGGATGTGCTGTACCGAGATAATTTTATAACGCCCCTGATAAACGGCTTCAACAATAGCGTCTCGAATCCAGACAGCACGATACTGATTAAGCCAATACAAGACTTGGCTTTCAGGACTATATTGGCTGAGTTCCAGGCTAAAGGACTTAATCAGAGTAATGGCCTGTTGTGCCTCTCGTTCTAACTGTGATGCCATCATAATCACCTACCCTTAGCCCAAACTATTAGTGAATTCATCGTTTGAGCAACTATTTCCTAATACATTTGGGAAACACTGTTGACAGGTATATTTATCCCTCTATGGTTCTTAACCTTAACGTTGGGCATCAATTCTTGATGTTGCCCTTAAGCTTTGTTTAGCTAAGCCTATAGCAAATACTCTGATGTCTGAGGACAGTGGCACATCAGCTTAACTACTGCAAATCAAGGCTTTCAGAAATATCTATTGTCTGCACCCAACGCCCTAACCTAAGCCGACCAATGCGATCACGCTATAAAGGAGACATCAAGCAGGCTTTATAGGTTTCAACGCTCCTCAGCTAGGCCATTATCCACCTGACGAATATTTGGCTCATCAAAAGGACTGCCGCTGCCAAGCCAGTTAAAGTCACTCAGTCTAAACCCGATAGAACCTGTTTCCCTGGAAGGACTGTAACGCGCGACGAAGCCGTAGGTACGACGACTGTATTGGAAAATAATGTCAGTATTAATTCGTTCCCTGGTATTGATATTGAATGAGGTTTGAAAGCCAAGCAAAATAGGGCCAAAAATTTGCTGCAGAACGCCAAAGCTCAAGACACGTCGATCAACATCACGATCAAACAAAAAGGGAGAACGATTATCAGAGACGATATCTTCAGAATAGCCAATATTGAAGCGGGTATAGTCAAAAAAATCCCTAGATAAATGGCCGAGTTGTCCATCTAAACGCACATCCCCAGAGAGTTGTGTCGGCAAATCTCCACTTGTGTAGTAAGAGGTAATGCCCAATAGGCTAACGTTCAGACTTAAAAAAGGGACTAATGGCACTGGCGTGTAGCGCAATCCTTCATCTTTTGTGGCAGGTAATGACTTACCCCTCCACAAACTAAATCGTTTGGCCAACCGGGTGCTCGCTTGCATACGACCTAAGGTAATCAGATCCTCATCCCCGCCCCGTCGTGGTCTACCGAGTAGATCAGTACGGTCAGTTCTGGCAGTAATTAACTGACCACCGACTTGGTATGTCCAAATTAGGCCACGATTATCTAAGTTTATGGGTGGGGACTGTAAAACGGTGCCAAAGCTTGAGCGCACATCTTGAAAGCCCAGACTGCCATTAAAAAAGCGATCGCGATAGCTATATTCTGTCGTTAGTCGGTGTCTGCGAATGAGGTAGCGATGGCGAACATTGGCACGGAGATTATCTTCAATTTGATCGAAATTGAAACTGGTTAAGGCCGCGCGCGCAGAAAACTCAGATCTTCGGGAGAAACGAGTATCAAAGTCTACTTCTACCCCAAACACATCTTCATCCGTTAAGCCTTGGTTAGAAGCACGTTCTAAAAAATACTGCGGAGTAATGCTTAGGTTAGTCGTTTCGTTGCGTATTATAGGAAACTCATTTTCCAAAAAGAGACCACCGCGATCGCGAGAATCGATGCCTATGTAAATAAGAAAAGGGTCGATTTGGCTAGAGTCCGCTGCTCCACGATTGAGCACATATCTAGATTTCAATAACGGCAGTGATAACCCTTGATCAAAAACTAGCCGAGGCCTTGATGTCGTTAAGAGATCAGCCGTAGGGGATAGCGTCACTAACGTCATCCGATCAGTGCGATATTCTAACTCGGGTGGAGAAAAAGGGTCATTCGTTAATCGCACCTCCTCTGCTACCCAAGTTTCGGCATCGAATTGGACCCTGGCTGCTTCAAAACGCAGACGTCTAATGCCCCCCCCTTCAATTTCTGGAAAAGAGTCAGGACGATTACTGCGGAGGTCAGAGCTGACTTGGACCCCACCCGTACTTCTGACGTTAGTCACCTCCTCATCTGGATTAAGGGGATCGAATACTGTGCGACTGGTCGCTGGCCCCTCTAATGGATCGGCAAAATCATCTTCGAGCTCAGGAAGAAATAATTCTCCTCGTGTTTCAAAAATGGTGCCTGCTTCCTGCAACAGATTATATTCAGCTCGCTCACCTCGAACTTGCTGTTCTCCGCGGGTCAAAATCACATTGCCTTCTGCTAGGACATAGCGATTGACCAAATTGATCCACATTTCATCGGCAAGCAAAAAAGCATTGTTGAGCTTAAATACAACATTGCCTCGGGCAATCACAACTTGCCTAGTCGCATCAAAAACTTGAGTGTCCGCTGTAATTTCTAGTTTGGATGGATCTAAGGCGTCAGGTGATGCTGAAAAAGGTGTCTCGGAATCCTCTGAGGCATCGATTGACTCGTCAGGCACTAAGTCAATGTCTTCTAGCGCTTCAGACTCCTGTTCTAGTTCTACGTCATCTGTTTCAAATTCACCAAGATCATCTAAATCATCATCAATATCTAAATCAAGATCGTCTAAATCGACGTTATCGCCATCAATCACATCTAGGTCATTATTTTCTAGCGGTGATTGAATGTCCTCTATATCAGTTTGATCAATATTTTCAATAGATTCTGACTCTAAGGCATCGTTCACGGCCTCATCGACGGTGTCTAGAGTGTCTTCAGTCGGTAGTTCTGTATCTGTCTCTAAAGGTAGCGACGGCAGTTGAGCCAAATTCGGCTTGGACAGATCATCAGAAAAACCTGTAGCAAACTGCTCATTAGGAATGATACTCCTAGGAGAAAAGGTAGGCTCCAGAGAGCTATCTAGGAATACTCCGGGCGTAGAGTGATGCTGGGCTGACAGATGGTGAGCTTGCTGCTGATATTCCTTAGCTTTGGGTGCAACTGTGCTGATGGAGACTGTCGATAGCTTACTTAAAGAAGGTTCAGGAGGTAAATCGATTGGGGCCATGGATATCGTGAAAAACGGCCAATTATGAGCGGACTAATACTAACCCTCATGAACACAAGCGTTGAAACAGTCCCTCAGGATATAAAACTTATTTGCATTAAAAGCTCCTCAGCTGGGCTAGCCAAGGAGCCTAATCCAAAATCATTGGAACTCTTTCTTTTGAAACTAGCGCTTAGCAGGAATTATTCCATATCTTGACGACCAGGATTTCGAGCGGGGTCACCATTCAGGAAGCCAAAGATAAATAGACCTACAAAGAAGAAAACGGTGATGTATACAACGATCTTTAGAGTCAGCATCGGGGGTCTCCAGCACAGACACTTAATTTTATAAAAGCTATTCTATCGCAACATTGAATGCATCGAGTGTTTGGGCCTGAACTGTAGGCTCAAAATCAGTAAAATACTTAGTCTATAGCCATAATAGCGACGCCGCTCACCATTATGGCTGCGCCTAAAAATCGCTCTCTCAGACCGGTTTCACCAAATAGGGCATAGCCAAACCCAACCGAAATTAAGGCACTCATGCGCTTGACCGCCACAACCTGGGCCACAGGGGCCATGGTGAGGGCGATGAACTGTAGGCTAATGCCGACAGCCTGAAAGGTGCCCGCTAACACGACAAATGGCGCTTGTGCGCTTATGCTCCCAAGGACGGTGCTCGCTCCCTTTTGCCAAACTCGCTGGATCACAAAGGGCACCATACCAACTGCAATGGTGCCAAATAGGGACATGCCCCAAAACAGGGAAGATGAATTGAGGGTACCAATCTTGTCAAAATTTGAGGTGATGCTCCACAAAAATGCCACCCCTAGCATCATGCGGCTACCGGGATTGGCCATGAGTGCTTTTAAGGGGGCCAGGGTAAATCCTTCACTGGGTTTCAAGTTTAGTAGGTAGGACCCCACAATCAGCAGCAGTACCCCAATGACGTCTAGTCCGGTGGGCCATTCCCCAACGATTAGGGGAGAGGTCACCAGTAGAAAGAGAGGGGTGAGGGTCACCAAAGGGACCGTCAGTGAGAGGTCAGCGATTTTAATGGCCCTTGTGTAAAGGGTGAAGGCCAAAATATTTAAACCGCCTCCGACTAGCAGTGCCAGGCCAAAATCAGGTCCCAGGGTGGGTGGGCCTCCGGTGGCCAACATCAGGGCAGCCATCAACAGGGCTCCAGTGCTGGTCAGGCCGAATAAAACTGAATATTCATCTAAGGATTTGAGCGCCTGTTTCCCAGTGGCATCTTTCAGGGCTTCGCAGAGGGCGGTGCCGCTGGCAAGGGCTAACCAGAGCACTACCTAAGCTCCGCAGCAGCGATCGATGCCCAGGCTATCTAGTAATAAATCACCGACGGCATTAGCGACGGCAAACTCACTGTAGAAGCTTTTAGAAAAATCAAATGCCTGCATTTCAGTCAAAATTGCCATTACTAACGGAATTAGCTCATTTTCTCCTTCCATTCGCTGTCGAATAAACACTTGAGAGGCGCGTCGAGCAATATCCTGGTTGACGGGCTCTGGTAAAAATTCGGTATCTAACCACTGTTGTAGCGATGCTCTTAGCCATTCGCCTTCCTGCTGTGGATTTTTAGATGGCGGCAGTGTAACGGCTTGAATCGGTTCAGTCATAGCGAATACGGCAGCGAGACCTGTACTTTTTCAGTTTTCGGTTCTTTAAGGGTAAGTTTTTTTAGGCTACGGTAGGGATAGGGTTTGAAGAATGTAATGGGCGAGTCCCTCTTGTGACAGCTGCTATGGCTTACTCGATTCCCCATATTTTGCAATGCTATGCCCAAGGCTATTTTTTAATGGCGGATAGCGACTACCAAACGCTTAATTGGTATTCCAGTCGTAAGCGAGCGCTAATTCCGTTGGATGACCGGTTTCGTTACCCCAAATCGCTCCGTCGAGTGCTGAATCAAGATCGGTTTGAGATAGCGTTTAATCGAGATTTTGACGGCGTCGTTGAAAGCTGTGCTAACCGTGAGACCACCTGGATCTCGGATGAATTGAAGGCAATTTACCGGATGCTTCACCGAGCAGGCCATGCCCATAGTTTTGAGACATGGCAAGGGGATCAGCTAGCAGGAGGAGTTTTGGGAATTGTGCTGGGTGGAGCCTTTATTGGGGAGTCGATGTTTTTTAATATTCCCGATGGGTCTAAGGTGGCGATGGTGAAGTTAGTGGAGTGGTTGCGATCGCAAAACTTTCTTCTCTTCGATGCCCAAATGATGAATCCTCATCTGGCTCGTTTTGGAGCCTATATTGTCGAAAGCGAAGTGTACGAAGACATCCTGTATCAAGCGATTCAACGACCTTGCCAATTTCTACCCACGGCCAGTCGCCCGCTGTCGCCAAGGCAAGTGCCTTTACATCAGAAACGTAAGGAATGACTGCGATCCCCGACCTCAGCCCTGGCTTTATGATCGCCAGTTTCCTCGCATCATTTATAGCCTGTTTCTTCTCAAGTTTAGCCGGGGGCGGCGCAGGGTTAATTTTGTTGCCAATTTTATTGTTGCTGGGCTTACCCTTTGTCAATGCTCTGGCCTGTCATAAACTAGCCGTTGGCTTTATTGGGTTAGGCAGTGGCTATCGCTATACCAAAGCGGGTTTAATTGACTGGCAAATCTTTTGGTGGACTGGTTTAACCGGAGTACCCTTTGTGATCTTGGGCACTCGTTTTGCAGGGCATCTCTCTGGCGAAACAATGCGCCCCATTCTAGGAATTATGATTTTAGTGATGGTGACTGTAGCGCTGTTGCGCAAAAGCCATCATCTCAAGCATCAGCCCCGTTCCATGTCGCGTAAGCTCTGGTTACTGGCATCACTCATGCTGGCTCCCATGGCATTTTATAGCGGTTGGGTGAGTGCGGGAGCCGGTATTTTCACAACATATCTATATCTACAGTTTTTCAAGTACGACCAGCTTCATTCCACTGCCATGACCCTATCGGCTAACGGTATCTTTTGGAATATGATTGGCGCTGGCTCCCATGTCTTTCTTGGTCATACGGTCTGGGGATTAGCTCCAGGTTTAGTGGGAGGGGCCCTGCTGGGTAGCTATTGCGGAGCCAGTCTAGGAATTCAAAAGGGAAATAAGTTTCTGCGTATTATTTTTCTATCATCAGCATTTGTGACAGGGGTGTTGCTATTGTTCCAGAAATGAGTGGACAGAAACCCAACGGCAGACTAACTTACCGTTTACATTTTCCCAAGTGGCGACGAGGCGCGATTGGTTGTGTTCAGGCCGAGAGTTTTTGGGAGGAACAGCACGACTCACTGAATGAGGATAGATAATCATAATTTTGCACTCCTTAGGTTTGATATGTAGGATGACGGCTGATCAGGAGACCAAAAACTTACTCAGCGTGATTAACACCTTTGCGCTCAAGGCATCCAATTTTCAGCAGCAACTTTAGTTGATGTTTAATGTATAGATAGATACATATGGAAATGGAAAATTTCGAGTGAAACCTAACAGAGTTGCCGATATGTTTGATGACTTGAGTGGATTGGGCTATGTGTAAAATCGTCAGAACTCCCAGGGAATTAGGTTGCAGCCAAGTTCTTGCTTTGATGTAACGAAGTAATAAGTTGCCCATGGAGGGATGATCCATCCCATAGGTGTTATGGAGTGTTTCAGGCAGACTTAAGCCTTGGTTCAATCTGTCATCATGTCGGTGAGGTGAGGATGCGAATCCATCGTTGTGTGAGGTCAGAGAAAAGCTATCCACATCCTTACGGGTTAGTGAATCTAAACTCTTGGATAGCTAGCCGCATGGAGAGATGGTTATGGACAGGTACTATCACACTTATTTTCTGTTGCAGCCATCATGACAGTTGAACACAATCGTCTCCAAACCAACCCAAATGACTGGAGAATCTGGGGTCCCTATCTCAGCGAACGCCAATGGGGCACCGTACGTGAAGACTACAGTGAAACCGGTGAAGCCTGGGATTATTTCTCCCATGATCAGTCCCACAAGAGAGCCTATCGCTGGGGAGAGGATGGTTTATTAGGAATTTCTGACGAGCAACAAAGGTTATGTTTTGCTCTAGCCCTATGGAATGGGAAAGACCCGGTTCTCAAGGAGAGATTGTTTGGGTTGACGGGTAATCAGGGGAACCATGGTGAGGATGTTAAAGAGTACTACTTTTATCTGGATAGTACGCCGACGCATTCTTATATGAAGGCACTTTACAAGTATCCCCAGGCGGCATATCCCTATGGCGATTTGGTCGAGGAGAATCAGCGGCGCGATCGCAACGCCCTGGAATACGAGCTTCTAGACACGGGCGTTTTCAACGAAAACCGCTACTTCGATATCTTTGTTGAATATGCCAAGGCAGCCCCTGAAGACATTCTCATCCAAATTACGGTCGCCAATCGAGGACCTGAGGCTAAAACACTAACCGTGTTACCCACTCTTTGGTTTCGCAACACGTGGAGTTGGGAAGAAAACCCAGAAAAACCAAGTTTGAAGTTGGCAGATAGACAGGCAGACTTCAGTACCTTAGAAGCTGCTCATGCTGATTTAGGAACGCGTTGGCTTTACTGCCAACACAAAGGATTGGCCAAACAATCTCCTATTTTGTTTACTGAAAATGAGACAAATTATCAGGCTGTCTTTGGAGCTGCCAACTCAACTCCCTATGTCAAAGATGCCTTTCATCGTTATGTGATTCAGGGTGAAACAGCCGCTGTGAATGCTGGTCTGACGGGGACTAAGGCGGCAGCCCATTACACGTTGGAGATTGGTCCTGGAGAGAGCCAGGTGATTTGTTTGAGACTCAGCGATCAGCCTCACCTGGCCAATCCATTGGGAGAGTCTTTTGCAACTACACTGGCTGCTCGTCAACAGGAGACGGATGATTTTTATCAAAAAATCTCTCCCTTCTCGATGAGTGATGAAGAGAAATCGGTTCAGCGCCAGGCATTTGCGGGTCTGCTATGGAGCAAACAATATTTTGGTTTTGATGTGAACCGCTGGCTCAAGGGCGATCCGACAACACCAACACCGCCTGCCAGTCGTCAGCGTAACAACCAATGGACTCACTTGGATGCTGAGGACATTATTTCCATGCCCGACAAGTGGGAGTATCCCTGGTTTGCGGTCTGGGATTTGGCGTTTCATTGTATTCCCATTGCCATGGTGGACCCGGAGTTTGCCAAGTATCAGCTGGATATCATGACGCGGGAGTGGTACATGCACCCCAATGGTCAGATTCCGGCCTATGAGTGGGCGTTTGGGGATGTGAACCCGCCGGTCCATGCCTGGGCGACGTGGCGGGTGTATAAGATTGAGCAGAAGGTGACGGGGGTGTGCGATCGCACCTTTCTAGAACGCGTCTTCCAAAAGCTTCTGCTCAACTTCACCTGGTGGGTCAATCGCAAAGACGCCGACGGCAGCAATGTATTTGAAGGGGGCTTCCTGGGGCTGGATAATATCGGCGTTTTTGACCGCAGTTCTGCCCTCCCTACTGGCGGCCATCTGGAACAGTCCGACGGTACTAGCTGGATGGCCATGTACTGTCTCAATATGCTCACCATCGCATTAGAGCTAGCTAAGGAAAACCCGGTCTATGAGGATATGGCCACCAAGTTCTTTGAGCATTTTCTCTACATTGCCAATGCCATGAACAACATTGGCAATGACGGTGCTCAGCTCTGGGATGACGAAGACGGCTTTTTCTATGATGTGCTGCAGTTTCCCAATGGTGACCGTCAGCGGCTAAAAGTACGTTCCATGGTGGGGTTGATTCCGCTGTTTGCGGTCATGACATTGGAACCAGACTTGTTGCAGCAGGTGCCCGGCTTTAAGAAACGCCTAGAGTGGTTTATTGAGAATCGCCCTGATTTACAAAAGAATGTGGCCTGTATGGAAACCTGTGGCGTAGATTCTCGCCGGATGTTGGCCCTTTGCTATGCCACTCTGGGGGAGGTAGACCCCAGCGATAGGCTGCGCTGCATTTTAACTAAGTTATTAGATGAAAATGAATTCCTCAGTCCCTATGGCATTCGGGCTCTATCGCGGTATCACGCTGAAAATCCTTATATTTTCAATGTGAATGGCGAAGAGTTTCGAGTGACCTATGAACCGGCAGAATCTAGCAGTGGGTTATTTGGTGGCAATTCTAACTGGCGGGGTCCCATCTGGTTTCCGGTCAATTATTTGTTGATTGAGTCGCTACAAAAGTTTCACCACTATCTAGGGGATGACTTTAAGATTGAGTGCCCCACGGGCTCAGGCCACTGGATGAATCTATGGGAAGTAGCAGCGGAAATTTCTCAACGGCTGAATCGTATTTTTCTACCCGATGAGCACGGTAATCGTCCTGCCTATGGCGGCGGTTCATCTCCTTTTCAGCAGGACCCCCACTGGAAAGACTATGTTCTCTTCCATGAATATTTTCATGGGGACAATGGTGCCGGAATCGGTGCCAGTCATCAGACAGGCTGGACTGGCTTAGTGGCTAAATTGATTCAGCAGCAAAGCGAACATGGGAAATAGGTAGCGTATCTTACGTCAAGCACTCTACAATGTAGTTACGTTACTACATTCTGGAGGTCGCCATGTACAATATGTCGAGTCGCGAATTTAACCAGGATGTCGGTAAAGCCAAGCGGGCTGCCGAGCATGAGCCAGTCTTCATTACCGATCGAGGTACTCCAGCTCATGTGCTGCTGTCCATCGACGACTACTACAAACTGATTGGGAAAACTGAAAGCGTCGCTGAGCTATTGGCGATGCCAGCAAGTGCTGAAATTGACTTTAATCCAACACGCTTGCCAGGTCAGTCTTTACGAGATGTAGATTTGGCTTGATAGCTTAAGGTCTAATCTACTGCTGGATGAGAAAACGAATGTTTTTGCTAGATACCAACGTTGTTTCGGAATTACGTAAGGTTGGTTCTGATCGCGTTGATCCTCAGGTGGAAAAATGGGCTAAGGCTACCCCCAGTGGCAAAACCTTTCTTTCAGTGGTGACTATATTTGAGCTGGAACGCGGCGTATTACTTATGGAGCGACGCGATCAGGCCCAAGGCAAGGTTTTGAGGCAGTGGCTTAATGACCATGTTTTGGCGGGCTACGCTGAGCGCATTATTCCGATTACTGTCAGTATTGCCAAGCAGTATGCGTCACTCCATGTGCCAGATCCAATGCCAGACTACGATGCCCTGATTGCTGCAACCGCGTTGGATCATGGTTTAACTGTAGTCACCCGTAATACAGGGGACTTTGAAAAGACCGGGGTAAAGCTTCTCAATCCTTTCGACTGAACGTTCGCTGTGGCTATTTCCTTGATATTTCACGGTACTACCAGGCTGCAAGCAAAGGCATACGTCTAAATACTACATATTGAAAAGTTTCTTTGACTCTTCTTTACTTTCTTTAGAAAATAAAGGGAATGACAGTATTGGTGCGTTGCCCCCATGGTTACTTTCCAGGATGCCTTTATTTCCTATGGTCGCGCTGATAGTAAAGCGTTTGCAATGCGGCTCAAAGAGCGCTTAAACGAGGCAGGGTTAGATGTTTGGTTTGATTTTGATAACATCCCCCTGGCAACCGACTTTCAGGAACGCATTGATGATGGCATTGAGCGATGTCATAGTTTTCTCTACGTCATTTCGCCATCGTCGGTAAATTCGCCCTACTGCGCTAAGGAGTTAGAACTGGCGCTGCGCTATGGCAAGCGGATTATTCCCATCATGCATGTGGAGGCGATTGATCGGGATACCTGGCAGCAGCGAAACCCCAAGGGCTCAGATGCTGACTGGCAAGCGTTTCAGGCGGCGAATAAGCACAGTAGCTTTGAGAACCTCGATGAAACGGTTAGCAAAATCAACTGGTGTTTTTTCCGGGAGACTGATGATTTTGAGCAGGCTTTGGCAGGGTTATTAGAGCTGCTGCCTCAGCATCAAAAACACGTTCAGCAGCATACTCAATTGCTCAGTCAGGCTTTGATCTGGGAACGCCACCATCGCCAGACGCGATATTTATTGGTGGGTCAGGAACGGCAGTGTGCGAGGGATTGGCTACTGGCTACGTTTCCTGATGCCGGGCCAGGCTGTATGCCAACGCCGCTGCACTGTGAGTTTATTACTGAGAGCATCAAAAACGCGAATAACCTGATGACCCAGGTGTTTTTGTGCCACTCGGATCAGGATCGTGATAGTGCAGAACAAATTCGTCAGTCGCTGATACGCCCTGGCATTACGGTTTGGAGCTATCGCACGGATATTCAATCTAGCCGGGACTATGCCCTGGCGATTTCTCAGGGGATTGAGGAAGCGGACAATATTATCTTTTTGTTGTCGCCCCAGTCGGCTCAGTCTACTTACTGTCAAAAGGAATTGGGGCAGGCATTGAGCCTGAATAAGCGGATTATTCCGGTGTTGGTGGAGCCGACGGATCCACAGCTGGTGCCGCAGAGTCTAAGGGCTC
>JAHQVZ010000364.1 GCA_019634055.1 Leptolyngbyaceae cyanobacterium MAG.088 | reverse complement strand
GTTGGTTCAACGGGTCAAGCACTTGATCGCTGAGCAACAGGAATGCACCCAGCTTGAACGTGCCATTAAAAACGCACCGTTTCCTATCATGGTGCACGCAGAAGATGGCACAGTAATGCAAATCAGCTCGACCTGGACCGAACTGACTGGATATACCCACACGGATATTCCGACTACTAAGGCCTGGGCTCAACTCGCCTATGGAGAGGAGGCAGCAAGAGTTCTCAAACAAGTCATGGCCAAAAAATATACCCTAACGTCTCGTTGGGAAGAAGGGGAATTTAAGATTCAAACAAAGGATGGAAAGCATTGTCTATGGCAGTTTAGCTCGGCTCCCTTAGGACCTTCACCGAATGGGCTTCGAGTAGTTATTTCCATGGCTGTAGATATCACTCAACGACGTCAAGTGGAGATCGAACGCGAGGAGTTACTGCATAAACTCTCTATAGCCAATCATGAGCTAGAAGAGTCCAATACTCAGCTACAGACTACCCTCACTCAGCTTCATACCTCTCAACTACAGCTGATTCAGCATGAAAAAATGTCAAGTCTCGGCAATTTGGTGGCGGGGATAGCCCATGAAATCAATAATCCCCTCAGCTTTGTCGGTGGCAATGTGAATGCACTTCATGAGTCGTTTGAAAATCTCAGAGATTATGTTGCACTGTTTGAAAAAACATATCGCCCACCCCAACAGGTGATGGTAGAAGCCAGACAAGATCTAGATATTGAGTTTCTGATGTCAGATATACCTAAAATACTTCAGTCTATGTATCTGGGATGCGATCGCATCCGCAACATCAGCAACAGTCTACGTCTATTTACTCGTACCGATAATGAGGCCAAACAAGACACTGATCTCCACAGCATCTTGGACAACACTCTACTAATTCTAAAATATCGCCTCAAAGCTAACGATGTCCGTCCGTCCATTGAGGTGGTTCGCAACTATGGCACCCTGCAGCCAGTGTCTTGTCTACCCGGTCAGCTCAGTCAAGTCTTTATGAATATTTTTGCCAACGCCATTGATATGTTTGATGAGATGGCTGATAGCGTTTCTTATCAAGAGTTAGAAACAAATCGTCAAAAGATCACAATCAGAACCAACGTAACTGACCATCAGGTGCAACTTGGTATTAGGGATAATGGACAAGGTATAGACAAAGATACATGTCAGCTCATTTTTGAGCGGCAGTTCACAACAAAGCCAGCAGGGAAAGGTACTGGATTAGGACTGGCGATCTCAAAGCAAATCATCGAAGAAAAACACAACGGGTATCTGAGTGTGCAGTCTACATTAAACAAGGGAACTGAATTTATCATTCAGCTCCCCATATCTGAGAACAATGCCCAGGACTAAAAAGATTACAAGATCTTATACTCTGCTCGATATAGACAGCCCAAACACTAACGATGTTGTGCTGGAATGCGCTTAACTTTTTTGGCCCAACCCAAGCGCTCAAAGAGCAGAATGGTGTACCAAGTGACGTCAACTTCCCACCATTTCCAACCAGTCTGGGCTGAACGAGGATAGGTGTGATGGTTATTGTGCCAGCCTTCGCCATAGGTCAATAGGGACACCCACCAAAGATTACGAGCATTATCCTTGGCCTCAAAGTTGCGATAGCCCCAGGTGTGGGTGGCCGAGTTCACCAACCATGTGGCATGCCACAGGAAAACCGCTCGAACAAACACACCGTAGATCACAAAGGACCAGCCGCCGATGGCGTAGAGCAATAGTGCAAGTGGCACTTGAAATAGCAGAAAATAATTATTCAAAAAGCGATAGAAAGGCTGACGAACTAGGTCAGGGGCATACTTGCTATAGCGGGTCTTATCGAAATTCTCGCGCTGGGGGAATACAATCCACAACACATGACTCCACCAAAAGCCACGTTTGGCTGAATAGGGATCGTCCTGGACATCTTCCGTAAAGGCATGATGCTTACGGTGTCCACTCACCCAAAAAATCGGACCACCCTGAATTGCAAGTGTCCCTAGCATGGCGATGGAATATTCTAGCCATCGCGGTGCCTGAAAACTCCGATGACTGAGCATGCGGTGGAACCCTAAACAAATGCCCACACCGCCAAATAACCAGTGCAATAAAATTGCTACCCCCAAAGCCGACCAAGAGAAAAACCAGGGTGCCAGGAGGGCAAGTCCATGGAATACAGCAAAGAACCCCAAGGTTACCCAATCTGTAGGCGGTCGCTGGACTTGGACTTGGGGATTTGAACGTAAAGCAGGTCGGGTTAATTGTGCAGTCATACAATCCTCACGGATGCGGCAAATAGGAGTACATCTAGAGAGCGGCCTTAGCGAAATGCATGGGAGTTCTACTAGTTATTTTGCAAGTACCACTTGCATTACACTTAGATTAGCAATGTTTTTATTAATTTGCAAGTGTCACTTGCAAGTCATCCATGGCTCTGACTTCCACTCGCCAACGACTCACCCAAGCAGCCCTTGAACTCTTTTTGTCTCAGGGTATTAGCCATACGACCACCCGCCAAATTGCGAATATGGCCGAGGTGAATGAAGCGACTTTGTTTAGAAATTTTGGGAATAAATACGGCCTTCTGCTGGCCATGTTGCAAGAGTCACCTGCATTAAGCCCACACACCCCTCTCCATGGAGAATACTCGCCAGATGCACTACGGCTCTATTTGGATGAGCACCTACAGCTGTTGGAACAATTTCCAAACTTTGTGCGATCGCTGATCGGTGAAGCAGATCAGTACTCTGTAGAGCATCGTGCCGCTCTCCAACTAAAACTCAGAGAAATTCAGCAAGCTATTGCTAACCATTTGTCCCAAATGTTAGGCACCACTCCTATGGCTGCGGAAGACCTGGCTAGCATCATCGGTGCTGTGTTGGTGGGGTACACCGTCCTTGAAACGACTAGTGGCGACTCTCTGTGGGATGAGCGCAACCATTTTTTAGACCGTGTGACCCAACTGCTGAGTTCTTCTGAAGCTGATGAACCAAGGACTCTGAGCGAACCTGGGCCTGCCCTAGTCATTGATTTGCCCACCAGTTGGGTGCATTTGTTAATGAAGCAGACGCGCAGTCTGGGGCTACAAGATCATGCGATCGCACTCGTCCTTTTTGGAGCGGGATTATTGCCTACAGAAATCATTCACCTGCGACGCTCCCACCAAATTTGTGATAAATCCCAACATATTTTGCAAGTGATGCACGCCAACCACCACCGCCAGGTGCCAGTCAACCAATGGATTTTAGGCAAACGTTACGGTTCTTACACCAGCAATCCTTTGACCAAATGGCTCAAAAGCCGCAAAGACGATAGCAGCGCCATGTTCATCAATGAAGCAGGTGAACCACTCACAGCCATGGGAATCCAAGAACGCTGGGAGCTATGGTGGCAAAGCCTAGAGCTAGCATCCGAGAGTCCTAAGCTGATTCAGGCCAGACAGACCTGGTGTGTAGAGATGCTGATGCGGGGCATTAGTCTCGAAAACTTGAGTATTTTAACGGGCTGTGACGTAGCCTTACTAGAGCCCTATGCTCAGCGCGCCAGGGAAAAGGGTGCGATCTCAGCGGCAACCCAACTCGACCGCAAAGCACCATCATCCTAATCAGCACCTGAACAATGCCCCTAGCCTGGATAAACCACACCGCGTAATATTTACCCTTACCCCATCTAATGCAATTGACTGTATGACATCTATTTATGATTGCGTAGTAGTAGGTGGCGGCCCTGCCGGTGCAACAGCCGCTTACCATCTGGCCAAAAATGGACATTCTGTACTGATATTAGAAAAACAGAAACTGCCCCGTTATAAACCTTGCGGTGGTGGCGTTTGCCCCAAAGTAGCCGAGTGGTTTGACTACGACTTTGAACCCGTCATTTCCCAAAAAGTCACCCAGGTTCGCTACACCTACAACCTGGAAGACGAAGTGATATCAGACCTATCGGAACCCATTTGGATGGTGCGCCGTGACGAGTTTGACTACTACATGGTGCAACAAGCCCAAAAGCAGGGAGCCGTTTTACAAGCAAACACTAAAGCCACAGATATTGAATTTAAAGACGATCATTGGCACATCAACACCTCTGATGCCCCCGTCGTCGGACGCTATGTAATCGCCGCTGACGGCGCTAAGGGACCGATGGCAAAATGGCTTGGGTTCAAACAGCGCAAAACGGTCATGGGCGGGGCTATTGAAACTGAGCCCCGACTACCGGTTAATGATGGCCATATCGTCCATTTTGAATTTGGTCTGCTAAAAAATGGCTATGTGTGGAATTTTCCCAAGGTAGACGGCTATTCCCTGGGCAGTGGCGTGTTTATCTCAGCTAAACGCAAGTCTCGTGATTTGGTACAGCCGCTCACTGACTACTCCCAACAATTCGGTGTAGACATCCATCAGGAAACCCAGCATGGCCACCCCATTTTTCTATGGAATGGCGACCAAACTCTCCATACCACCCAGGCTGTCCTGGCTGGCGAAGCAGCTTGCGTTGTAGATCCGTTTACGGCTGAAGGCATTCGTCCGTCTATTTTTAGTGGCCTTAAAGCATCTGAGGCAGTACACAAAGCTCTCAGTGGCAACGACCAGGCACTCGCTAGTTACACGCAAATCATGATGGCAGAGTGGGGCCATGAAATGCGGTGGGCGGCTCGTTTGGCCAAAGCCTTCTATTTAGCCCCGAAAGTGGGCTATCGCGTAGGGGTAAAAAATCCACGAGGCACCCAAATCATGGGAGATGTCTTCCTCGGAAAACTAAGCTACTCCGATGTTGTGACACGGGGGTTAAAGCGGATGGGTGGCGGGTTACTATCCGTTTAATTGCGAGCTAAATCTTTAGATGTTGGCCAAAAACCAAGCATTTTGACTGGTGAATTTTGCCTTGACATTGTTTACTCCGGTTTATAGAGATAAAGGCATGGAATTCCCAGATTAAAAGTCAAAATTCATGACTCTCATCCTCAAGGATCTCTTCACCAAAATTCTCTACTTAAATCATTATTGCGATTTCACCTATTGCGTGTTAGTAAATAAACTAGTGTTTGGAGCATACGCTGCACACACTAAGCCTCTGCCAAACGAGCAAGCTCTACTGCTTTAATGATTGCAATAACTTTGGTTATCTCTCGCCAACAGGCTTGGGAGGGCTGTGGTTGCTAGGTTGCCCACACTGCCACGTCAGGATGCTGGTTCCTCTACACCAGCATCAACTCTTCAGTGGATATCAACCGCCTCCCCCTGGCAGCTAGACCAAGCAGAACCCACGCAAGTTATTCAGGACAATACGCTTTTCACCTTTCTGCGCTGTCAGCGGCGGGCTTATTTAGATGTCTACGGTGATGCTGGTCTACAGGCGTCCCCCAGCGACTATCTGGTTAAACTTAAGGGCGATAGTGCTGTGCATCGCCAAACGGTCTTAAAAGAATTTCAACCGATTAATCGTCCCAGTCGCCATGCTGGCAATGTCGCTGCCACAGTGCATGAAACGTTCACTTTAATGCAGCAGGGGGTAGATTACATCTGCCGAGGAACTATTGCTGCTGTCAATAACGATGGCTCCATCGGTTATATCAGTCAGCCTGACCTTTGGATTAAACAGTTAGGGTCCTCATGGTTGGGCAATTGGCATTATGTGCCCTTAGATATCAAGCTGGGCAAAAAACCCAAACAAGAATATCAGTTAACCGCAGCCTTTCATGCCTATGTGCTAGCCGCCTGGCAGGGAGTCGTGCCCGTAGAAGCTCACTTACGTCTAAGAGAGCGTCATTATGTGACTGATCTCGAAAAGCAATGGCCTACATTATTAGAACTTCTAGACACCTGTGAAGCGGTCCTGACCTCGGCAGAAACCCCAGATGTATTTATTAGCCGTAGTCGTTGTGACATGTGTGTATGGCTAAATCACTGCTACGACGTCGCCCAAGAGCAAAATCACCTTTCGTTGCTGCCTGGGGTGACGCTCAATCGTTATCGTCATTTAGACAAACTAGGGCTGACGACTGTTGAAACCCTGGCTCGTAATCAGCCTGCTACCCTGGCTCAGGCATCAGGTTTTGAATTAAAAGTAGCGGAAAAACTAGTCCATCAGGCTCAAGCGAAGCTATCGGGTATTGCGATCGCGCGTACCGATGCCAATAATTGCTTTCCCCTCACACCAGAATCACTCCCCAGCGCCCCGATTGAGCTATATTTCGACATTGAAGCAGCCCCAGATAAAGATCTGGTCTACCTCCATGGCATCTTGGTTGTTGATAATGAAAACCAAACCGAAACCTTTATCCCTCTTGTAGCCAGGGAACCAGAAAGCGAATCCAACGCCTGGCACCAGTTTCAACATGTCATGGCCCACTATCCTGATTCGCCGATTTATCACTTTTGCCCCTACGAAGCGCAAACCGTAAGACGCTTGGCCGAACGATATGGCAGCATTATCGACATTGATGAACTGCTAAGTCGTTTTGTAGATATTCATAAGCGCATTGTTGACGCTGTCACCTTGCCCATTGAGAGTTATGCCCTCAAACACATTGCCCGGTGGATGGGTTTCGAATGGCGGGATAGTAGCGCTAACGGAGCCCAATCTATCTGCTGGTATGACAATTGGCTATCGAGCCAGGATGAGCAATATCTCAACGATATTCTGAAATACAATGAAGATGACTGCCGCGCTACCTTCTGGGTCAAACGCTGGCTAGCTAATTTTGCGGCTCCCCTTTGGAAAGAAGATGCAGAAGCTGGTTAACGTTAATCCTGACTTGCACTAAAACCATAGAAAATCTAGGTTATTTCAATGGCTGCTCTGGGATTAATAACCGTTAGGCAGGGTACTTTTAGAGTCAAAGAAAAATTCGTTGATGTTTGACAAAGTAGCCATTCCTAAGCAGAATAGAGATCGCCCTTAAGGGCCTGTAGTTCAATTGGTTAGAGCACCGCCCTGTCACGGCGGAAGTTGCGGGTTCGAATCCCGTCAGGCCCGTTTTAGTTTTGACAAACTGTACTAACTCACCCCTTTGTAGGGGCATCGTATGCAATGCGCCTACAGTGGTTATCCCTACAATATGACCAGCGCCAGACTGATTAAAACGATTACCCCTAGCAATAGCCATCCCGAGTATTTGCGCCACCAGGGAATCGTATAAATCTCAGACGCGCTTAACTGAGGTTCCTGAGCAAGCGTGACATCCTGATATAGCGTACAGGTGTTTGCCTGAGGACGCTGAGGGAATGTACAGGAGTCATCCTGATGATAGCTACAGCTATCACACAAGAAGGTTCCAAGCTGGGCACGATGCAGGTCAATGCCTGGGTGACCGTGGGCTTTGAGTTCTAAGCCACAGTAACTACAGATCACGGTTTGAGGAGAAATAGCCTGATGACATTGGGGACAGCTGGACATAGCGACTGAAACTCGCAACTATCAACTCACTCTATTCTGACTGGCGGGCACGATAAACTCTCGGGATTCAATCATTTCATAATCAAACCCAAGTGCCTGATCAAACCGCTGATTAATCTCCTCTAAATCAGGTTCAGGAATTGCTTTCCATTGCTCACGAGTAGCCCAAGAAATAACAAAAATCACTTCATCGTCATGGTCTGGGTCCAACCAGGTCGTCTTATCTAAAAAACCAGGATACGTTGCGAGAGCGGATGTCCAAATCTCGTCATCAAGGGCCAAATAACGATCACGCTGCGACGGATCTAATCTGAATTTTAACCATTCAATCACCATGGCTGGCTGAGAAGTAGAAGTGACAGTGGCATTAACAGGAACCCTGGCAAAAATAACAACCGTCCATAGAGCTATCACACACCATAGAAGTCTCCGATCCATACGGTTAACCGCCCGTCCAATACGTCAATAGTTTGCCAAAATAAGTTTACATAAACCGCATCCATATCGAGACATAAAACCAGCTATGGACTCATCCAATTTATTCCGGCAGCTTTTAATGTTGGGCATTGGCACCACATCGCTAGTGGCTGAACAACTCCGACAGGTAAGCGAGGACTGGGTGAAAGATGGAAAGCTTAATCCTGAACAAGCCAAAGGCTTTGTTGATGACTTTATGTCACAGTTCAATATTGACCAGGCTGCGATTGATGAACAGTTACAGCGACAAATTCGCAACATCATGCAGGATTTGGGTGTTCCCAGACAAGCTGAAATGGATGAGCTGCGGGGTCGTTTAGACCGATTGGAACGGCAGCTAAGGGACTTAGAAAATAAGCAATGGCGGTAACTTTGAACGCGATGGCGAAGTCTGATTGCATCGCATTTTCCTAAACTCAGTACATTTCCTTGCAACCTGTAAAAACTCGTACGTTTTACAGCAAAATTACGGATATTTACCCAGACTCAATGTCAATCTGCGACCTATTAAATCTGGTTTTTACGATTCGTAACGTACAATTTGGGTGTAAGTTGCGAGCTGATTAATCAATACTTTTGCGATCGCGCTGGGAGAATAAACTGTGAAAGAAGTTTTTATTAGTCTGGGGGTTTTCGCCATCTGCTGTGTCGTAGCGTTGGCTACCCAGCTTAAAGGCAGTGAAGCTGTCGCCAGTAATCTGACTACAGATACAGGCGAAACGATAAAATCCACATTGGTGGCTCAAGCAGCATCCGATCTAGAACCCACAGAAACCACTGAGGAAGCAAATACTGATATGTCCGACAATATGACAACCACGGACTCAGGCCTCATGTACGAAGACCTTGAAGTCGGTACTGGAGCCCTACCTACTAAAGGGCAAGCGGTTACAGTTCACTACACTGGCACTTTAGAGAATGGTGAAAAGTTTGACAGTAGTCGCGATCGCAATCGTCCCTTCTCCTTCACCATCGGTGTAGGTCAGGTAATCAAAGGTTGGGATGAAGGAGTAGCCACTATGCGTGTTGGTGGTCGTCGCAAGCTCGTCATTCCTCCTGATTTAGGCTATGGTACGCGCGGTGCAGGCGGAGTCATTCCACCTAATGCAACACTCATCTTTGATGTAGAGCTTATTCGTGTC
This sequence comes from Leptolyngbyaceae cyanobacterium MAG.088, assembly GCA_019634055.1. Taxonomy (GTDB): domain Bacteria; phylum Cyanobacteriota; class Cyanobacteriia; order Phormidesmidales; family Phormidesmidaceae; genus Leptothoe. The sequence goes on along the minus strand of JAHQVZ010000364.1, from coordinate 36,275 downwards.
GGCGGATAGATAGAGCTCACACATTACATATACCCTCATAAAAAAGAGTTGGTCCTTGGCAAGGGTCAACTCTTTTTTGCGTCTTCACTGAATCGATACGCAGATTACCACTCACCTGATGCACTAAAACATTGATGCCCCCAGGTTAGGTTTCACCAGTAAAGACGGTCAGAGATATCAATGTATTAAGTAGCCTGACAGATGCTATATCCAGTAATGCATTCTTACCCGTCTATCCGTTCATATAGATTCGAGAGCAGTAGCAAGCTGATCCATAGGAACCTCACACATTATTCAGATTCAACTCCAACATAGACTAGTCAAAGCAGATATACCTCTTTAAGAACATAAGGTATTAATACGGATAATAGGAATTCAGAAATTTAAGCGTATTTTTTGTGTAAGCTAAATATAAGGGGATAAAACATAATTTTTCTATGTAGAGCAATCAAAACCATTAAATATATTCCCCTCATATGAGAGACCATAGTAGAGATAATAGCGCCACACCGTTGTTAAATTGGGTTGCTTACTCTTCGGTGGCTGCTATTGGAGTGGCTGCTATCGTATCTGGCATCGTCATCTCTGGAGTCAGTCTTTATAGAAATCTCACCTCAGGTGTATCTAGACAGCCCGATCCTACTGAACCCCAGATTGCTGAATCAGTAGACTTAGAAAGTAAAAATCTAGCCTGTTTTAAGGAAAGTCATTCAGCGATTGCTGCAAACGGTTCTGTCTCAGACACAGATATTAGAAGTTTGCAGCCAAACGAACGTTTAGACATAGAATCTGCAGAACTAGAAAACACAATTACTAGTTTTGGAGAACGGACGCTCATCCAGGAAGAAGCAAGCATTGCCCAACAGATAGAGAACCGGTCAGACAAGCTCAAGAATTTTGGGACAGCCAAAAAGCAGGGCACAGAACAATATGCCGTCGGCCAATATCAAGACGCAGTTAGCAAGTTTAAAGCTGCTAGAGACATCTACAAAAACTCTCCAGAAAGTCTGATTTACCTAAATAACGCATTGGCCAACCAAGCGGGTAAATCCTATGCGTTAGCAGTCACCATTCCCTTGAAAAATGGCCAGCAGGATAACGATCTTCGTACGTCCATGGCAGTTTTAAAGGGCGTCGCTCATGCTCAGGACGAGATTAATAAAGCTGGAGGTATTCAGGGAGTTCCACTGCAAATCTTGATTGTTGATGATTTCGATAACAGCCCTAAAAGTGCTGAAGCTGTTGCTCAGATTCTAGCGAAGAATCAAAGTGTTTTAGGTGTTGTCGGTCATGATGCTAGCAAAGCCACATTAGCGGCCAGAAAAGTATATGAAAGCAGCCAGTTAGTTTCGATTTCTCCGACCAGTACCTCTGCCGTTTTACCACCAGGTCACACGTTCGCCTTCCGCACAGTGCCGAATGACATTGCTGTCGTCGAAAAAATTGCTGACTATCTGCTTGATCATAATCGTAAAAAAATTGCTGTCTTCTATGAGGAAGATACTGAGATAGTATCCACAAGCTACAGTGAACCTGTAAAAGAAAGTTTTGAGGCTTTTGTTAATAACAATATTCCCAATGGACAAGTTGTTAAAGAATTTAATTTAGCTGACCTCGATTCTGATAAGCGCGAGTCTTTTATCAGCTCTCTTAAACAATTGACCATAGCGGGAGCAATCGACACTATTATGTTGGTTCCTTCACAATCTGATGCCTCTGTTTTAAGGGCTTTAGAGACTGCAACTTTAAGTCGCCAGTTATCTGAAAGTCTTTTAATTATTGGCAACGATGCTATGTATGACTCTAGAATCTCACAATGCGGAGATACATTTGCCAAAATGGTAGCGGTTTCATTTTGGGATATGAACTTTGCTCGAACAAACATATCATCCATCCCTTTGCAATTTGTCCGCAGAGCATCCTCCAGTGCTGAGCAGACTAATAATTCACTTTGGGATACCAACGACATTCATTGGATATCGGCCATGGCCTATGATGCCACCATGGCTTTTGGTAAAGCATTAAGAGAAAATCATCCATCACCTACTCGTACTAATATCGCCACTAGTCTCTCTAGCGCCCGATTTTCGATAGATGGGGCAACCGGCATTGTGAAATTTGACAATAACGGTGACCGCATAGGGACTGCAAGGTTAGTCAAGCTTTTACCAACCAATGCAATCAATCAAGAAGATGCGCAATATGATTTTCAGCCCATTTTTTCTGAGTAATCGCTATATGCAGCAGCAGCAATAGGTTAGCTACTGCATCAAACCTTGATCAGGTTTGGTCAGCCTATCATGGTAACCGTCTCAAGTCCTTAATAGCGCTTTTAGGTGAGTTTGTTGATCTATAACAAAACAACTGAAAATTCTACAAAGACACAATCATCTGCCAGAATTCAAAGCTTATAGCTATTTAAAAATGACTTCAAACCCCTGATTTTTAAGAGATTCTATCATCTCATCTGACTGAAGAATATCAGTCGATTCTTGATCAATCGCCGCAATCAATTCTTGCTTATTGTGAGCGATATTTTCTCCTTGAATATTGACACGATAACGAATAGGAGAAAGAAAACTCTGAATGCCCAATGTGCGACATTGCATATGCAACTTACTCAAAGCTACATGGGGATCGAAAGCCATATTGGGATCATCATCTAAAGTTTGTAGGTACCCTGTAAATCCCAAAAATGCAATGCGATAGATCATCACTTGGGTAAAACTTCCCTGAAAATAACCTCCATGGACATCTCGTCGCCCCAGCAAACCGTCAAACATCAGCAAGAGATAATCCCACCAGTTCAATGCTTTTCTACGATTAGCTCGGGTCAAGACTCCTTTAGGAATCTGACTAGTCAGGCCGTCTTTAACTGAAAATATGACGTCTTTATAGTCAGTACAATCAAAGTAGGTAAAGAAATCAGCAATCGTAATTTGAGCAGATTGTTCAGCTTCGGTACTAGCCCAAGGTTGATTGGGATGGCCACAGTCTTGGGACATGTTAGCTAGGGTGTTATAACCATCTTTTTTCCACCAAGTATAGGTCAGAAACAAATGCTCCATTACCTTATATGGGTTGCGCATAATAGCATCTGACAAGGAAGAACCTGGGAAAAAATGCTCATCTAGGGCAGAGAGATTCACAATTCCATAGCCTTTTTTACCCCGAGAAGAGGCTTTTAGAGAAACGTTCCCTAAACGATATCCCATCGCTTCTGTACTACTGGGAAAAGTAAAGTAATTGGCCGTAGCCGAGGCAACTCGCAGGGCTAAATCACCTTCACTACTAAATAGATAAGATTCCGAAAATCTCCGTAACGATGACGCTAGGAAATTTACTCGGCTCGACACAATGGTCAATATAGGAATATCGGGCGAGGTTAAGATCAATCGCTCTAAGCGAAAAACAGAACCGATATCTGCGGGAGGCTTATTTCTGATGGAGCGTGTGTCAAACACATCAGATAAAATTCGCACCACACTCGTGACCACAAACCCTCCCATACTATGGCCCAGAAATGAGAGTTTTACCTTACGATGGGTCCGTTGCCAAAACTTAGCGGCTACGTCACACGGATTTTGTTCATCCGGTTTTTGTCGTTTAATATCGGCAGCTTTGCAATTCACTAATTCCCGGTCAATTTGACGCAGTAATTCAACTAAATCCAAAACCCCAAAATTTTGGGCACGATAACGATCGCGAAAATAGACCACCATTCGCAAAATAACCAGAGTAATAATGATGGTCGATAGACCTAAAAGTAATGCGAGTAGAAACGCGATCGCAAACCCAGGAGCGGTATCACGAAACGTTGTCAGCTCTAAGGCTAGTAACCAAATCGCCCCAAACATCCCCATTACCATCAGACCTTGAGGTAATGGAGGCAAGGCCTTACAAGCTTCCCCTAACCGTTGCAACTCAATATTTTCCGATGGCCAGCGATAGCCAATAAACACCTGATTGCCCTGGCGAGGAATCGCCGTATCATGCCGATTAATATACTTAAAAATATCCTTATACCAATCTCGTACCGATCGACGGCTACTGTTGTAGCCATGCACCGCAATCATCAGCTCAGGATCTGGGCCATCTTGTTGGGTATAGATCTCGTAGAGATGCTTAGCAATTTCCTTCACACCCCGAGCTGCATCTTGCAGTTCAGCCTCCTGTAACGCTTCAGCAGTTTCAATATTTGGCGGTGCACTGCTCATCACAAAGTAGCCAGGTATTGCAGCCTGCTCTCGCTCGCGACTACCAATCTTCACAAGCCTGACCTGGGCTGCATCTTGCCCCGCGTCAATATCTTGATCCAGATAGAGATCATGCTCTTGTGAGAGTACATCGCGAAAGACAAACTTCCGTAATATCACTGGCAACGGTTTAGAGTCCATGATATTTCCCCCTGGATGGCTTCTAAAGATTTAGACGATTTTCAGGCTCAATACTACATATTTGTGACTTTGCGCTCCAGCTTGCAGAAACTTATTGCCAATCAGATCAACAAAATACAGACATTAATTACTTGCACCTACAACCTCTACTGGATATTTTCCGTAATGTTACTGGCCTACCCACACCCACCAGGCACTGTATTGCTAACACCTAAGGAGGTAGCTATGCTGGAGGCTACTGAATCACAGTAGTAAACAATTTAATTGGCTCAACCAGATTCAACACCTTCTGCCCGTAGTATGCCAACATAACGTGTTTCGTCAACGCTTCGGCCACAATCTATCAACCCTCTACACTAACCTCCTTTAACTACACAGCGTCGCTGATCTGCTCCTTTGAGAGAACAGCAACTGTTCACGGGCAATACATAGCTAATCTGCAGTCAACCATCCCAACGTTACAGACGCTAGCTCAGGCAACATTCAACCTGATTTAGCAAACGACGTCAGAACACAGACAATAGAGTAGCCAATAAATGTCGGCCAATCCTAGGCTAACAAACCAATAAGCCCCCATAATCTAGCAGTCGCCGTTGATGTATAGAAACTGGACTACGCAACAGCACTGCCAAGGGCATTTCAATAGGGACCAAACATAAAATTAGCAGGGGCCGAAGCATCACTGACGTAGAAAAAATCATGGACCAGTGTGAGTACTTCATCCTGGGTCAGGCAATCGTCCTGATTAATGTCTAAGTTAATAAAAATTGAGCGCGCATAGATGGGCTGAACATTAAACACGCATAGCAAGCTGACCCACTCGTGTTCGCTAATGCGCCCGTCGTTATCTTGATCAAACGCATCAAACAGCAATGTCACTAGAGCAATAACACGACTGGCATAGTGCTTGATGTCATTCAAAATTCGATCATAGTAGGCTAACCACTCGCTTAACGTAATTTGAGCATCACAGTTTTGATCTGCCGCCGCACACAGACAAGTCCAGTCATGCTCTAAATGGGCCAAAATTTCACTATGGTGGGGCAAAGCTAGCATCCCCTGTCGTAGATTCGTGAGTCGGGTAGCTAGCGCAATAAAATCCTGCTGCACCAGCACACCATCGTCATTGGCATCGTACAGCTTAAAAAGCTTAGTTAATTTACGCGTCTGTATATCGGTCAACATAGTCTGGTATGCATCCATCAGACGATTGTAGACACTAAAACAGGGTTTGTAGATTTTCCTGGATATCTTAGCGATCGCACCCGAATATGCATCATAAGATTAATCAGAGTCCTCACGGTTTTAAGGCCCCATGACCGCACCTGCATCTAAAACCACTGCCCGCCCCGGTAATACCCCCGAAGACATGGGCATTCCAGAACGATTGCTCAAGCATACCGTGAGGTACACCGACTATCGCGAGATCAATCGAGAGGATTTGACGCCGATGATGCGTCACTATGCAGAGGTCAAGGACGCTTATCCCTATGCATTACTGCTATATCGTGTTGGCGACTTTTTTGAAACATTTTTTCAAGATGCGATCTCGATTGCCCGCGAACTCGAACTGGTCCTCACCAGCAAAGATGCTGGTAAAGCCATTGGCAAAGTGCCCTTAGCAGGACTTCCCCATCACGCCCTCGACCGCTATTGTGCCCTACTAGTAGAAAAAGGATTTGCGATCGCAATTTGTGATCAGGTTGAAGATCCGGCCCAAGCCCAGGGACTGGTAAAACGAGAAGTAACCCGTGTCATTACCCCCGGCACCATTCTCGAAGAGGGCATGCTCACAGCTAAACGCAACAATTTTTTAGCAGCTCTAGTCATTGCTGATAAACATTGGGGCATAGCCCATGCAGATGTTTCCACAGGAGAGTTTTTTACCACCCAGGGGACAGCCATCGACCAGCTTGCTCAGGAACTAATGCGCCTGCAGCCTGCCGAAGTACTCATACCAACTAATGCCCCTGACTTAGGTGTCTTACTACGACCAGGAGAAACCTCAGACAATCTGCCAGAAGGGTTACCTGCACAATTCTGTTACACCTTTCGCTCCCAAACAGCATTTACCCATGCCGAAGCCAAACAACGACTTCTACAAAGCTATCGCGTACGTTCTTTAGAGGGCTTTGGCTGCGAACATCTACCCCTGGCCATCAGAGCAGCGGGTGGTCTTTTAAACTATCTCGAAGATACCCAAAAAGAGAGTTTAGCCCCTCTACAACCTCTCTCTACTTACACCACAACAGAATTTTTAGTCATTGATAACCAGACAAGGCGTAATTTAGAAATCACCCAGACCGTGCGAGATGGCATATTCCATGGTTCACTACTGTGGGCGCTAGACAAAACCACAACTGCCATGGGCAGCCGCGCCCTGCGACGCTGGTTACTACAGCCCTTATTAAGCGTTGAAAAAATTCAAGAACGCCAGGCCACTATTAGTGAACTTGTCGAAAATGCCACCCTCCGTCAGCAACTTCAGCTAATTCTCAAACAAATTTACGACTTAGAAAGGCTAGCCGGTCGCGCAGGTTCTGGTACAGCTAACGGTCGCGATCTAGTCGCCATGGCCGAATCCTTTGAAAAACTACCAGACCTGGCTACACTCATGACCTATGCCCAGTCACCCCATCTGGTAAAACTGCAAGATGTACCGTCAGAATTAGAACAAATGGGACGCAAGTTGAGAGCCCATCTAGTCGATAGTCCTCCCCTGTATCTAACTGACGGCGGTCTTATCCGCGAAGGCGTTCACGCTCATCTTGACGGTCTACGGGACCAAGTCAGCAGTGACCAGCGCTGGATTGCCAACCTGGAAGTAACCGAACGTGAACGCACAGGCGTTTCAAACCTGAAGGTAGGCTTTAATAAAGCCTTTGGTTATTACATCAGTATTTCTAGGGCCAAAAGTAAACAAGCTCCTGACAACTATATTCGCAAACAAACCCTCACCAACGAGGAGCGCTATATTACCCCCGAACTAAAAGAGCGAGAGGCCCGCATTCTGAATGCAAAAGATGAGATTAATCAAATCGAGTATGAGATTTTTCTAGAGCTGCGCGAAGAAGTGGGTCACCATTCAGAACTGATTCGTAAGGTAGCTGTGAATGTGGCAGCGGCTGATGTACTGTGCGGTCTAGCAGAGTTAGCCATCTACCAGGGTTACTGTCAGCCCAAGATTGTTAACGATAGAACTCTAGCGATTGAAGCTGGTCGACACCCCGTGGTAGAACAGTCGCTACCTGCAGGGTTTTTCGTCCCGAATTCTACCGGACTTGGGTACCAGAAAGACGCCTTGGATAAGCAGGTGGACAGTGCCCACCCAACTGACTCACCTCGCACTACTCACCACTCGCCAGATCTCATCATTTTGACCGGCCCCAATGCTAGCGGCAAAAGCTGCTACCTGCGACAGGTGGGTTTAATTCAACTGCTGGCGCAAGTGGGTAGCTTTGTGCCAGCTAAAAGTGCGGTGTTGGGAGTATGCGATCGCATCTTCACCCGAGTGGGCGCTGTCGATGACCTGGCCACCGGCCAATCTACCTTTATGGTAGAAATGAACGAAACCGCCAATATACTAAATCACGCCACTCCCAAGTCCCTCGTGCTCTTAGATGAAATCGGTCGTGGTACAGCCACCTTTGATGGCCTTTCTATTGCCTGGGCGGTCGCCGAACATCTAGCCAGCGAGATCCAAGCCCGTACTATTTTTGCCACTCACTACCATGAACTTAATGAGCTGGCTTCGCTATTAAAAAATGTGGCCAATTTCCAGGTAACTGTCAAAGAAATGCCCGATCAAATTATTTTTCTGCATCAAGTACAACCTGGTGGAGCCGATCGTTCCTACGGCATCGAAGCAGGTCGTCTAGCGGGTTTACCCCCCAGCGTTATTAAACGAGCCCAGCAAGTTATGGGACAAATTGAAAAACATAGCAAAATTGCTGTTGGCCTACGTAAAGGCAGATCTAACAAAATATCAAAAAAATCAAGCGTTCAAGAACCTGAGATTGACCCACAGCTGAAGATTTTTGAATAACATCACTTTCAGTAACGTTGCAATCAAAGGCTCTACGAATCAACCAACTGAATTTTGCCCATGCTCAGCTCATCAAAAATATGATGCACTTGTTCACGCTGACGAGGGGTTAAATCGACAATAGACAGCAAAAATGAAGACAGTCTCACATGATCTTTGCGCGTCAGTCTATGTGTGTCACAAACCTGCTGCAAAATAATTTCTGGTGATCTTTCTGGCTTTCTCAGTGCAACCATAGTCTTGCCCTAGCGTTAACTATTGAGGAACAACATGCTTATGCTTCTATGATGCCTAGTTACTCTATAAGATTGGCCTGGTAAATGTGCTCAATTCACTCACCAAAAGTGTGAAATCTCAGTAAGTTGCCAAAGTATAATCACTGACCCTAGGCATACTGACATTTACATTGCCCTTTAGGCAGTCCAGGAAGAGTCTTCAAAAACGAGGCCAAAATTATACGATAGTAGGGAGTTCAAGGATGATCATGTGGGATGCACAACAGAAAGAATTACATAACCTTCACAGTCTTGAGATTGTCATTACGCAAAATTCATCTATAGCTTCCTATGCAACTGTTATTGATGCCTGGCAACATGATGAACTCTTTCGTGACTTTTTCATTCAACTATTGTCATCACTGCCCTTTGACGCTTTTCGCTGGGAAACACCTCCGATCACCAATATCACCGTTAACCAACCTTTTGAATGTGTCATTATCGATAGCCCCAGTTTAGCTAGAGTGCCTGACCGTCAAACGTTTTCCACTTACTTTAAATCCGAAGAATCTGTAATCACTTTTTTAAATTTAGGCAAAGATGCCACTCTTGTTGTGCCTTGCCCAACCAAAATAATTTGTGATTACAGTCATTTAGGAGCTTTTGTACGCCATGCTCCACGCACACAACAACATGCCCTATGGAACTGTGTCGGTAACGCCATGAACAAACGCATTAGCAATAAACCTGTATGGCTCAGCACAGCTGGTGGAGGTATCGCCTGGCTCCATATTCGACTCGATAACTTTCCCAAGTACTACCACCATCGACCTTATCGAAGAATGCACTGATCGTCATCAAGTTCACTAATTATTCACATACATAGATCTCTCAAAAAATTCTCTCTCTCAAAAGTCTTCTATATCATTCATTTATGAGCCAGATAAACAGTACGACATAGACTTTAAATAGTTTCTGTTCATGACCTGAAGCCTCTGCTACGAATGGTTGAGACATACCCTATAGCCGAGAGGATTAACATAACTAAAGATCACACCCAACAAACCTTATTCCCTTTCTCTCCGACTCATCTCTTAACAATAGTTAGTTAATCTTCGCAGACACGACAATAGTTAGCTATATCGCTCTAACAGTTAGACGATTATCGACTGCCCGACTTTTCCTGGGCCTTTATCTGTGTGCGGTCTCCTTAAGCTACTTCAGTCGATTGCTGAAATAGCGATGTTACCCACACAGTCAACACATGGGAAAGCAGGCCCATAGGACCAGCAAATAAACATAGAGCTAGGGAATGACGAGTAAATAACTGTTTTTCCACCCCTTGTAGATAAATCCAGCGACCAACAAAAAGATCCATCACTAAAAAATGCACCCATCCTGTCGTCATCACCTTTTCATCAGAAAACAAATCGGCTAAGACTGCCAGGGTAGGATTAGCAAACTCTTCTAGCTTGTCAGGATCCAGACTCGCAATAAAGCAATAGACATAAAGCGCTGCTAAAACCACAAACGGAATGTAAGATAACATGATTTTACGCGTTACATCCCAATTAGGTACAAGCACCATCAGTGCCCAAAATGGCAGCACAAACAAATTACCGAAGTTAAAAATATACTCAAATACCATCGCTACCCTGGCCACTCAAAAAAGATACTTGAGTATTGTAAAGCGACGCGATCGGTCAGTGGTGTGATGGTTGTGGCCCCATGCCAAGTTCTAGGATGATGAAGGCGGCCACCCTGTTCTAGAATCTGAACAGGGTGGTGGCTTGTAGCCACTCCTTTAAATATAAAGATGGCTGACACACCTTATTTTGCTGTGAGAGTTTGCTTTTGACTCAACATCTGTCAGGCTGTAACAGCGCCCGTATCAGATTTAGAAAATGTTAATGGATGTGGAATCGGCTCCAGGCTTTAGTGAGTTGTCCTTGAGTGAGCCGGTACTAAAGGCTCTGGAAGATTTGGGCTATGAAAGCCCAACACCGATTCAAGCACAGACTATTCCCCACGTATTAGCGGGGACCGATATTATTGGTCAAGCACAGACAGGGACTGGTAAAACAGCAGCGTTTGCACTACCCCTCCTCTCTCGTGTGGATATACGTCAGCGTTTGCCACACACTCTAGTACTCACGCCCACCAGAGAACTGGCCATTCAGGTGGCGGAAGCTTTTCAAAGCTATGCATCCCATATGAAAGGCTTTCATGTGCTGCCACTGTATGGCGGCCAAAGCTATAGCATTCAACTACGTAAGCTAGAACGCTCAGTCCATATTGTGGTCGGTACCCCAGGCCGGGTAATGGATCATATGAAACGAGGCACCCTAAATCTCAGTGAGCTCAAATGCCTGGTTTTAGATGAAGCTGACGAAATGTTGCGGATGGGATTTATTGAGGATGTGGAATGGGTACTTGAGAAAACCCCTGATTCCCGTCAAGTCGCACTATTTTCGGCAACGTTACCTAAAGAAATTCGACACATTGCCCAACGGCATTTAGATAATCCTACTGAAGTTTTAATCAAGTCCAAGACATCTACCGCCGATACAATCCGGCAGCGGTATTGGATGGTCAGCGGCTACCACAAACTGGATGCCTTGACTCGCATTTTGGAAACGGAAACCTTTGACGGCATGATTGTGTTCGTCAGAACTCGCCTGGCAACCGTTGAACTAGCTGAGAAATTAGAGGCTCGTGGCTATGAAACGGCTCCTTTAAGCGGTGAAATTTCTCAAATGCAGCGAGAACGCACCGTCGAGCAACTCAAATCAGGCAAGCTAGATATTGTCGTTGCGACTGATGTGGCCGCTCGGGGGCTAGACGTTGAGAGGATTAGCCATGTGATCAACTATGACATGCCCTACGATACTGAAACTTACGTACATCGAGTAGGGCGTACTGGTCGAGCTGGGCGTGATGGTGAAGCAATTTTATTTGTAGCGCCTCGAGAACGGCGATTATTGCATGCTATTGAACGAGCGACTAAACAAAAAATCTCCAAAATGGAGTTGCCAACGACCGAAATGGTCAATAACAAGCGTATTGCTCGATTTAAGCAACAGATTACTGACACCATTGCCGAGGAAAATTTAGAGTTTTTTACCACACTGATGGAGCAGTATGAGCAGGAGCACAACGTGCCTGCCCTTGAGATTGCAGCTGCTCTGGCCAAATTAGTACAAGGGAACGAACCTCTTTTATTGGAAGAACGCAAGCGTTCTCGACCTGAACGCAATCAGGACCGTCGAGAACGTCCCCAACAACGGCGTAAGGCATCACCACCGGAGCAGGGGATGAGCCGCTATCGGATTGAGGTGGGGCATCGACAACGAGTCAAGCCGGGCCATATTGTGGGTGCGATCGCAAATGAAAGTGGTTTAGAAAGTCGCTACATCGGTCGCATTAATATCTATGACAGTCACAGTACTGTTGATTTACCTGAGGGCATGCCCAAAGAAATTATGCGACACCTGAAAAAGGTATCCATTGCAGGTCAACCGTTACGAATTTCCAAGTTAGAAGGCGATCTCACAGGGAAAGGCGGCGGCAAGCGAGCACGCCCTAAAACTAAAGCAAAAAAAAACTAAGTCCTGTGTAGGCAGCATTGAATGCCCCTACAGATAACCATCACGACAGATCAAATCGCTTCTGATACTCGACTTCAGTCAAAATTCCATCGGGGTGCTCTACTCGATCCAGAAACACCTTGCCCTGTAGGTGATCATATTCATGTTGAAAGATCCGAGCAATAAAGTCTTTCAAATATCGCCGATGCTGATGCCCATAGCGATCCTGGTAGGTCACTTCAATCTCACGATACCGAGGGACAAGGCCCCGCAGTCCCGGCACGCTGAGACACCCTTCCCAACCTTTAACCCGATCATCACTATGGCTCAGAATCTGAGGATTGATCATCGCGGTAGGCTCCATAGTTGGAGCCTCTGGATAACGCAGATTCGGACGCGATGCCACGATAAAGAGCTGTAGTCCCTCAGCCACCTGGGGAGCCGCAATACCAACTCCATTTTTCGCTGCAGTCGTTACCAGCAAGTCATCAATCAGCGACTGTAGATCTGGCTCTGCAATATGACGGATGGGGCTGGCGTACGACCTCAACCTCACATCCCCCAACTCAATAACAGAACGTATCCCCATTTATCTACCCATGTCCTAACGCCGCTGCTGAGGTAGCGCCTTGGTCTCTACATCGATCGAGACCTGACGGCCACCACGGTCAATTTCTAACGCAATTACCTCGCCCACGCCAATACCTTGAACTATTTGCTGCACCTGCTCAGCATCAGTAATCGACCGGCCATTCATAGACACAATCACATCACCTACCTCTAAGCCAGCCTCTACAGCCGGAGCATTGCGCATTAGACCTAAAATAATCACCCCTTCATCTGTAGAGAGACGGACATCAGTGCGTGGGTCACGATTAAGCTGTTGACGCAGATCCGACGTTAGCGTTCTCATTTGAATACCTAAGTACGCATGATCTACTCGCCCTTTTTCAATCAGCTCTTGCGCCAGCCGCTTAGCTGAATTAATCGGAATCGCAAACCCCAATCCTTGGGCTCCACCAATAATCGCTGTATTAATACCAATCACCTCACCCCGCTCACTGAGCAGTGGGCCACCCGAATTCCCTGGATTAATGGCCGCATCAGTCTGAATAAATTGCACCCGTTTATCCGGCACTCGAATCTGAGCACTGGTCCGTCCAGTGGCACTTACAATGCCGGCAGTCACAGTATTGTCTAACCCAAGCGGGTTACCAATAGCAATCGCCCATTCCCCTGGACGTAGCTGATCTGAGTTTCCTAAGGTTACCGTTGGTAAATCCTCAGCCTGCACCTTAATGACCGCAACATCCGTCAGCGGATCTTCTCCCACCACTTCGCCACTAAATTCTCGGCCATCCTTCAGTGTTACCGTCACCGTATCCGCCCCTTCAACAACATGGGCATTAGTCCAAATCACACCATCGGCTTCGACTACAAAGCCAGATCCCTGACCACGCTCAACCCGAGACGAAGGCTGCTCCCACATGTCACCAAAAAATTCTCGAAAAAATGGATCGTTCAATGGTCCAGATCGGCGAGTTACTGTTCGAGCGGAATCAATCCGCACAACAGCAGGACCCACTTGATCTGCCACAGACGCAATAAAGCTGCTGCCTGTCAACAAACGCCCAGACCCCGATGCTGGAGATTGAGCCGTTGTCGGCATCAGTTTAGCTGTCGTGAAAACTGCCGCCGTTGCACTAGAAGCAGCGATGACACCATAAAGCAGCAACGACTTAGCAAACTTCAGGGAAGAAGAACGTAACTTAGACATGGACGTAGACATGAAATTTTGTAAGGAATCGAGCAATGGAATTGGAAGAACCTTCACTGCCAAGGAGCTTTATGTTTCTTGCTCCAGTAATCTGTGTCTAATTTTTCTAGCAGAAGCAGACAAACCCCGAAGAAGTGACAAAATTAACAGCCTATTCACCAGCAAAAACAAGCTAATGGTAAAACTATTTCACTCCTTACCATTCCATGATCTATATAACCGCTTGCAGCAAACTTCAACAACCTAATCTGTGCCAGTTACCTTACTTCCCAGAAAATCCAATATCACATTCTTTAAAGAAGCTTATAACTGAGCATTAGATTAATTTGATGTGCATTCTGGATAAGTGAGCAACAACAGGTTAAGGTATTAGAGCTTATTAGTTTGCAATGTTCTAAGAAGATATACCTACTAAGTATTCAAATATGCCAACTTAAATTGTGGGCTTTTTTGCATTCTATGACTACTCAGAAAGGCTGTCATAGCAACCATCTGTTATCAAATAAGTGTGCATCCCTCATTCAGGTTTGTTTGATTATTCACCCGTTGTTGAGTAAGCCTTGACTAACCTGTTTATATCGTCGCTTAAACACATCAGACACCATTCCATAAACTGCTTTGTTTTCAGCCTTCGCCGTGGGGACTCAGTTTAATGTCTAACTTTTTTACTGTTTTTTGCATGAGTATTAAGTCAGCGATTTTCTAATGCAATAGTTGCTTCTTAGTCAACCTGCTATCTCAAGGGCTTTTTGCATATTTTTTTCACAATGCTGCATGGTCAACATTTAAACCATGTGAAATTTTGAAGTTTTTGTTGTGCAGCACACAACTATTAAACAAGTAGTCAGCAAGAGCTTGAATTATTTGTCAATGCCTAATGCACTCTCACCTTTAGCTGGAGGGGTAGTTTTGGATAACGTAGATGGTCTTTGGAATGAGGTCCTTAAGAAACTACAGGATCAGCTGAGCGGCCCCACCTTTGAGACGTGGATTAAGCCGACACGCCTACAGACACTGGCTGATAATACTCTGACCATTTCTACCCCAAACCCCTTCGCCCGCAACTGGGTACAGAAACACTACATCCAGGTAATTTCGGATGTTGCTCAAGAGTTATTAGGTCAAGACATCAATGTCGTTGTCACGGTGAATACGAGTACTACTAATGATGATGTCAATCAATCGGGAGAAGCCGTCCCATGGCCACCACCTCAAGCCATTGAACGGCCATCTAATAACGGTAAATCAAGTCCATTAGACCTCAATCCCAAGGCTGTCTTTTCAAGATTCGTGGTCGGATCTAATAACCGCATGGCTCATGCCGCCGCTCTGGCAGTCGCTGAATCCCCCGGGCGTGAATTCAATCCCCTATTTTTGTGTGGCGGTGTTGGTTTGGGCAAAACCCACTTGATGCAATCTATCGGCCACTACCGCTTAGATATTGATAAGAGCGCTCGCATCGCATATGTTTCCACCGAACAGTTCACCAATGATTTGATCACGGCCATTCGGCGTGACAGTATGCAGCGATTTCGTGAGCAATATCGTGAAGTCGATATCATCATGGTTGATGATATTCAATTTATTGAGGGCAAGGAATACACGCAAGAAGAGTTCTTCCACACGTTTAATACACTCCACGAAGCAGGCAAACAGATTGTCATAGCATCCGACCGACCACCCAATAAAATTCCAAGGCTGCAGGAAAGATTATGCTCAAGGTTTTCTATGGGTTTGATTGCAGATATTCAACCCCCTGATTTTGAAACCAGGATGGCCATTTTACAGAAAAAAGCTGAGTACGAGAATGTAACTCTGAGCCGCGAAGTGACTGAGTATATTGCCTCTGGCTACACCTCTAACATTCGCGAATTAGAAGGAGCTTTAATCAGGGCTATTGCCTATACATCCATTTCAGGGCTGCCGATGACTATCGAAAATCTCAAGCCCGTAATGGATGCACCAGCCGGTAAGTTAGATGCATCGCCTAAGTCGGTGATAGATATCGTTTCCGAGGCCTTAAGCGTTTCTACTGAGGATCTAAAAGGTAATTCTCGCCGTCGCGAAATCAGCCAGGCCCGTCAAATAGCAATGTATTTGATGAGAAAACATACAGACTTGAGTCTGCCAAAAATAGGAGAAGTTTTTGGAGGCAAAGATCATACGACCGTACTCTACAGCTGCGATAAAATCGCTCAACTGATTAAGAAAGACTTAAATATGGCTCAAAATGTACGCAAATTAAGCGATCGCATTAGCCTAAGTAGCCGATCTAATTAGCTGGACAATGACGCAGACACACTCTGGAACATCATTCACAATGTGTGTTTGCGTTAGCAAAGCTGTGGAAAAATAGTACTGCAGATCTTATTTTATTGACTGGTTTGCTAGCTAAAGCATTGACAGTATTAAGTTTAATTCCAAAATAGAGACGTATTCACTTGTGGAAAACTCCATTTGAGCTGTGGAAAATGTGGGGATTAGCTGGGGAGAATAGCATAGGCCATGGGGAAAAAAATTCACGCCCCTCAGAACTTGTGGAAAACGTCCTTAAATATTCACATCTTTTCCACAAGTCGATTTCATGCCAAAAAACCAATACCAAAGGGCTAGAACAACGTTTTCCACAGTTTCCACAAGCCCTACTACTACTATTGTTTAAATCTAATAAGTCATTAGAGATAGAGAATAGAACAATGAAGATTGTTCGAAATTCAGGCTTTCCATCCTTCTGTCAGGGTGTTACGATTGGCCAGCATTCTTGATAGACATATGCCAGCCATGAAGTTCGTGTGCTCCCAGGGGGATCTCAACACACACCTTTCAATTGTCAGTCGGGCCGTTCCTTCCAGGCCGAATAAACCCGTCTTGGCAAATATTTTGGTCAATGTGAATGAAGACTCGCAGCGTATAACCCTGACTAGCTTTGATGAAACCTTAGGAATTCAAACTAGTTTTTCTGCACATGTTGATCAAGGGGGAGTATTAACAGTTCCGGCCAAATTGCTCGGAGATATCGTTGCCAAATTACCTCCAGAAGACCTTGATTTCAAGCAATCAGACACCGAACCCGTGATCAGCCTAACGTGCTCCGCTGGTGAATATCAGGTCCGGGGAATGGAAGCTACTGATTACCCTAATCTTCCTTTAGTTGAAGATGGACAGGTGGCCAGTGTTTCTGCAGAATCAATTTTGGAAGGCTTACGAGGCGCTTTATTTGCAACCAGTTCTGATGAAACTAAACAGGTTCTAACTGGTGTTCATGTTGTAGCTGAACCTGAAAATTTAGAATTTGCAGCTACAGATGGTCATCGCCTAGCCGTGGTCCAGAGTGTGGATGATTCAGGGATCGACCTTTCCATTAATGTAACCGTCCCCGGAAAAGCACTACGAGAATTAGAGCGTTTACTTCAAGCCTATCAAGGCACTGAAGCGATTTCGCTCAGATTTGACCCTACCCAAGTGGTTTTTGAGCTAGGTCATCAGCGCATTACCACGCGACTTTTAGAAGGCCAGTATCCTAACTATCGTCAACTAATTCCCAAACAGTTTGAGCGTCAGCTGACCATAGATCGTAAACAGCTAATGTCAGCTTTAGAACGTATAGGTGTGTTAGCTGATCAGCGTAATAACATCGTTAAACTTTCCATTGCTAGTGCAAACCAAACATTGGCTCTTTCAGTGGAAGCACAAGAAGTTGGTAGCGGTCGAGAAGAGATGACGGCCCAAGTGACTGGCGACGATCTAGACATTGCTTTTAATGTCAGATATTTACTAGAAGGCTTACGAGCGTTACCGAGTGCTGAAATTCAACTCCAGTGCAATTCTTCGACAAGTCCAGCGATTTTAACGCCCGTTAGTGGACTGCAAATGACCTACCTAGTTATGCCTGTGCAAATTCGTAGTTAGAGACATGGGCTGCCAGATAATGATTTTCGCAACTACGAAGTTATAAAATTGAGTCTATGTTTTGACAGAGGCGATACTAAGTTTGCGGCCTAACATTGTACGATTCATATTTTCTGAAGGACATTAATAGCTGATGGTCTGATTTATTTATCTCTGGCCTGAACTATTGAATATGAAAATTGCAACAAAAAATATTTAAGTACTGGACTTAGGACATAAATCAGGGCAATCTAATAATGATTTGTCTTTACATGAGGCCTTAGATTATGGATTTGACATTAGCTGTAATTGTATTTGGAACGGTATTTGTATTGTTTAGTCGTGATGTACTCAGTGACTAAGGAAAAACTTTAGCCCGCAGAATCTTTATAATGAGCGTTTGTGCCGTCAGAATTTTTGATTATTTATTATTTGTAGTTCCGAAAAAATCAACACGATAATCTGTAATCGTCATCCCAGTGCGTTGTTCCACTTCTTGGAGCACTGCGCTGGGTAATTCAATATTAATATCAATAATTTTCTGAGTATCTAGGCAATTGACATGACTGTGAGAGCTATTCAGATGACCGTATAGGCGTCCATCTGAGCGTTCAATACATTCAATGATGCCGTGTTCGAACAAAGCATCTAAGTTTTGATAAACAGATGTATGGCCTATCTTTTGGCCCCGTTGATTAAGGGCATCATAGATATCACGGGCAGATAGGTGCTCTCGAACGTCCCAAAGCAATTCTAAGATGTAACGACGCTGACGACTTAAACGCATGCCCAGAACTTGGCAACGTTCAATAGCGTCTGCAAGGGATGAAATTGGAGAAGATGGAGGTTGCATGAGCTTTACATGGCCAGCCGACACCAGATTCACTCTAGCTTGCTTTTTTTAATGTTGTCTATTGTCATATAAATTTTGTCCAGTTCTAGAACTGGAGTTTTCCGTAGAAGACTCTACAGATATTCATTTGAATGTAGTTGAGAAACTTCTTAGTTTGGTTTAGTCATTTAACTATGGATCTGGAGTTTACTGTCGTCATCTGTAGCTTGAGCCTGCGAACTATCTTTTGGTGAGGTGTCCTGGGTGTGAGTTTGGGATAATTCGTTACCTACATTGGGTGAGATAGTGTCTGATATGTTTGGCTCCTGATGAATGTTCGGCTCTAATGCAATTGATTCAGCGACTTTAAAGTCTAAGGGGGCAGCTGGAGTTTGCTTAGAAGTCGTGCTTTCTTTATCTTTAGGCAATGTATTGGCTCCTGCAGGTAATGACGGATCAGCTAAGGCTATATCAGCTGGAGGGAAGGTGTTGTCTAGAGGTGCGTCTGTGTTGCCTCGATGAGCCTGATAGTGGTTATAGGCTTGAGCAACTGCATCATGGCGACGATGTTGGTCCCGTTGGATACTGTGTAACGTGTTACCTAAACCGGGAGCATTCCAACGCTGGGTATCAGGATTTAAGTATGAATAGGTGCGTGCCCAGATAATGGCATCGCTGTTTTCCATACCCTGTTTTCTGGCTTGAACCAGTCGATCAACATAACCGCCACGTTCAAGAGCTGCTCTAGGTGATTGATTTGCTAAATCAAGGCCATTGAGCATTTCGCCTAAAGTCATTGTTAAGGCTACGCGGTTAGCCTGGTTAGCGATTGTTTTGCCTTGTACCGCAAGTCTTTTCAATTGCTTGTTATCGGCTTCCTGAGGAGAACTCGCGCCATGTTGATACGAAAATGTGCCCATGTTCCATACACCGTTGCCTGGATCGGTGTGACCATAATAGGCTCGTGTAGGACTACCACTGGTAGTGCGCGTGCCTTCGGCGCTACCAATGACTCGAGCGACTAATGAATCCGATCCACCTTCATAAATCCAGTTTGGTAGTGCTCGTTCTTCTGGTGCTTTTGTCAAAGCAGGAGGAGGGGATGTAGATATGGCAGGGTTATTGTCTTGAAAGTTCAGGCCAATCGGCTTATTTTGTGACAAAGTAGTTTGAGGTTCTAGCACGCGAGACGCCGGTAAAGCCTCTGTTGGGGGAGGTGTTAAAACTCTGGTAGGGGCAATAACATTGTCGGGTAATCTAGTTGTTAATTGGGCGGTGTTAATAGGAGGTTGACTGGCTGCTTTAGGTATTGGAAGTGGCTCTCGGGATGCTTGTAATTCCGAAGTCTCTGGTGGGAGAATGGCTGATTTTAAAGCGTGATCTCCTGGATCTTGAGATGAAGAAGATACTGAGATTTGGCTTGCCAAGTCGAATTGTACGCCCATAGCTTGGGCGGGATACTGGCATAATCCGGTGACTAGAAGAGAAATCGCAAAGAGATGATGGAGCTTGAAGCGCAGCATAGTAGTCAGGACTCCGATAATAGAAATACTCGATCAAGAGAATGTTTCGACTAAAAACGAGAGTAGTGAATAGGGACTGTTAGTTGGATAACTGAGGTGACTCGACCTGCTCGAGTTCAACTTCTTCAGTATTGTCATCGGTTGACTGATGCTTTTTAAGCGGTTGAGTTGAGATTGCTCGTTCTAGAACTCCTGTGGAAGGTTCAACAATAATCCAGGTGCCGTCAGGTTGACGACGTAGAGTGGCGAATTGGACATGACTGCCACCACCGAGTTTCTGGCCAGCTTTAACTATGCCAAATTTAGGGTGTCGTAAACCACAAAAGCGGAAGAGGTAGGCTGGAACCTCAGGTGTGGAATAAATGACGCATTGGTCATAGGTGCTTGGTTCTACTTTGCCTCGGAAAGGGGCTCTGAGGGACTGGCGTTTAAGTTGAATAGAGATATCACCCAAGCTACCGATGACCAGATGTTCACCAATGAGATCACCTGGTTCGAGTTCCCATTGTTGTTGAATGTTAATCACACGTTGTGGAGGAATTACTGGGGACTGACAACTGCTTACTATCAGACCGAATAACACTGTCCAGAGATTTAGATGACGTTTATTCAAAGCTGAAACGATAGCCTGCATATTCATTATTTTCGTACAGAATCACAAGGGTAGTACTAGGATCAAAAGCAAGGGGATAAGCTTCTCTTTCTGCAGTTACACCGGATCGAACTTTGAGAGTTGGCATTTGGCAGTAGGGTTCACTCACTACTTGCCGGACTCTAGATTTAGCATCTCGTTCGGGAATTGTTAGTAATTGAGCTAATTGATCTCGGGAGAGTTTAGCGCTGTCACTGACAACTGCATTACAGTTGGTTTGCTGGCTGACCGTATTTGCAGAGGGTACAAACTTTTTAAGTCCGTTAAAATCGAATAGTAGTGCGGCTAGGATCATGGTGAGACTAGCGGCGACCAAAGGTTTTGGGCCTAAGTTTTGAGAGTGAGGACGATGGGGTAAGTTTGTGGGATAGACCATGGAGAAACCTCTCTAAAGAAAATGAAAGATTGAGACAATAAACATGGATGAAAGTTGTTTAGTACAACGATATTGAGAAACTATGTGTAGAAGTTCTGATATCTGAGATAAGGGATGTTCTGGAGATTGTTATTTTAAGAAAAACGACCACCAATCAGCAGACCAATAATGATCATGAGTGTTCGATAGCCGACTAGCGGATTAGGGCGTGGGCTAAAAATAGATCGGTAAAGGGTGAAGATAATTCCAGCAATGACCATACAGGCTACAGGTGTCCAAAGAGCTGGATAAAACTGAAAAATTTGGTTGAGAATGATGCGGGCAATAACTGCGCCAATGCACCAAATAGCACCATCTAAAAGCGTGAAATTTGGATTGCGACCTCTTGGTGCTGATGGGATGTGGTGATTTGTCCACCGCTGAAATGTACGCTTTGAGATTTGCCAGAAATGTTGCAAGTCTCCGAGTAGATTATCGAAATGATTATTGTCGTAAGGGCTTTCATCTAGCGTCTCTGGATTGATTGGTCTGGTGGGTTGTCCTAGTGGGTGTTGGAATAGCTGCGATCGCATGTTCCATGTGTCTGTATGGGAGTCACTACCATACTCAGCTGGTTGCAGATGGACTGTGTGATATCTCAAATCTAAATATCCATCGGTATCCCTTTGAACCGTAGGAATTTGGATACTTTGGTAGGCTTCCAAAAAGCGTGCAATGTCATCGATATCTGGTGA
Organism: Leptolyngbyaceae cyanobacterium MAG.088; assembly: GCA_019634055.1. Classification (GTDB taxonomy): domain Bacteria; phylum Cyanobacteriota; class Cyanobacteriia; order Phormidesmidales; family Phormidesmidaceae; genus Leptothoe. Next base: position 14,249 of record JAHQVZ010000364.1, on the reverse strand, counting down.
TGTACCCGGATTGGCTTGTTGGATTAGATTGTTACCTAAGGCGTGTAACCGTTGCAAAGCCTGATGTTGTTGCTGTGCGAGTTGGTCAACAGCGGTGAGGGCAGCATCAAATTGCTGCAAACTAGGACTATCGGCATTAGAGGACAAGGTTTGTCCCGACCGCTGTCGTAAGGTTTCAATCGCCGTTGTTACTTGAGCTAGGTTTGGTGAAGGCGCGGTTAGGCGTGACGGATTCCACGGGGATGTCATTGTCTCTGGAGGAGACGCCTTCAGCGTTTGTAGCTTCTGCCGGATTGTTTGGAGTTCCATATCTAAATCGTTCATATTGCAGAAGGGATCAGGAACGAATAGAACATACGATCTATTAACTAATACAAATGTACCATATATTTCATGGAAATGATCACATGTTCTGAGGAAATTTCGGATGTTAATTTTTGGTAATAGGGTGCTGAAGGCGTTTGTTTGGTCGTTTTGAAGCAAATGCTCGAATTCTGGAGTTTTTAAGCCTGTTAGGTGTGAAGAGGCTGACGGCGTAATTCTTTAATGAATTGGTTTGTTTATGGGGCGGATTCTTTTTCAATGAGCAAATAGATCAGCGAATATTGAGTTTAGTGATCTATTACGATGCTTGAATTTATTACTCTGCCTGATGCTCTTCCTCCTGTTGCTCCTTATTCTCATGCTGTTAGGGCAGGAGATTTTCTTTTTGTGACAGGGCAGCTGTCTGAGGATCCTGATTCTGGAGAGGTCTTAAAGCTTGATATTGAGGCTCAAACTCGTCAGGTGATGGAAAACCTCAAACGGGTTTTGAATTATGCTGACACTGGCTTTGAAAATACTGTAATGGTGCGCATCTTTGTGACAGATTTTCGTTATTACGAGATCGTTAATCAGGTTTATGCATCGTACTTTGACCAAACTCGTTTGCCAGGTCGGACAACTGTGGGGGTCACAGCCTTGGCGGGTTACGGTGATGTTGAAATCGATTTAATTGTTTACTGTGGTAGCTGATGTGTATGCCGCTGTATGAAATTATGTCGCCTACGAATGTCTACTTGATATATAGTGCTGGCGATGATTGTGATGCAGTGATATCAGTGACTAAGGAAAGACGTATATGCGAATTTCTACCAGTTTGGTTTGGGGTGCTTGCGGTCAACGCTTCTTATCGGCAGTGGGTCTCTTTCTACTTGTAGCTAGCCCTTTAGCTGCTGCTCCAAACTCCATAGAGTCATCTATTGAACAGACTGAACGTTGTGATGTTTTAGTGGTGGGTGGTGGTCTTGCAGGAGTTGCTACCGCCTATGAGAGTTTGCAGGCAGGACGTACGGTTTGCCTAACAGAAATGACTGATTGGTTAGGGGGACAGTTGACCTCTCAAGGAACAACGGCCCTAGATGAGGCTAAGATGCAGCGTCAACTTCAGTTTTATGCGGCAGGATACAAGCAGCTGCGACAGCGTGTACTGGATCATTATGGTCGGCAAAATCCAGGTGATTGTTGGGTTAGCGCAGTTTGTTTTTTGCCCGTAGATGCCCACAATATTTTAGTTGACATGCTCCAGGAGGCCGCTCGCGAAGGCGATGGGACGCTGAAATGGTTTCCGTCAACTGTTGTGAAAGAGATAGATATTCAGGGGGCGATGATTGAGAGTGCGATCGCACTCCAACATAGCCCAGCACCGGGTACACCGCCTCTCAATACTGAACCCTTATCCGTTTTCTATGAAGACATCTACCGCTACGAAGACTCAGAGCGGTTGAGTAAAAAAGTTATTCGCTTTCAGCCCACTGGCAATACAGGGCCCGCTAAATGGTACGTTGTCGAAGCCACAGAAACTGGTGAAGTCATTGCCCTATCTGGGGTGCCCTATCGCTTAGGGTTGGACCCTAAAACCTATCTCAACCCGTCTTCACCGACATTAACGGGCGATCCATACTGTACCCAGGGGTTTACCTATACCTTTGCCATGGAACGCACTGACGAGTCTCGAGTGCAACCGAGGCCTGATTACTACGATATCTACGCGCCCTATTTCAGTTTTGAGCGCGAACGCGACAATATAAATTACATCGACTTTGTGTTTACCTATCGTCGTCTCTTGGCTCCAGGGGAACGTCCTGAACGACGCATTTTTGGCGTTAGTGATATTAAGCCAGGAGATATCTCCATGCAAAACTGGACCTGGGGGAATGATTATCGCCCAGGCACGTCGGTAGATAACCTGATTTATTCCCATGACCAGTTAGAAGCGACAGGGCAGCTGGAACCCGGAGGCTGGCTTGGGGGATTGCGGGTGGATACTCTCCGGCGAGGTGAGGAAAATGCCTTTAGTTATTACCACTGGTTGATTGGTGGTTTGACAGATTCTCAGCTAGGCTACGGCATCAAGGATGTGGATTTGCGCTATCAATTTTTAACTGGTTTTGACACCCCAATGAATACAGCCCATGGTTTGTCGAAACACCCTTATATTCGTGAGGGACGTCGAATTGTGGGACGGCCTGCCTATGGGCATCCTGACGGATTTATGATCAATGAAATTGATATTTCTCGCGTTGATTACAATGACGAGTACTATCAGACGCAGCTACCGGATGGCATGTATCTATCCTTACGTCGGGCGCTGGCAGGTTTAGAAACAACTGCTGCCATTGAGACTGATCAAGCTGCTGAGGATATCCCTCGTCGGACTCGGTCCACGATTTTTCCAGATGCTCTAGGCATTGCTCAGTATGCGATTGACTTCCACCCATGTATGCAGCTATCCCCGGCAGAGCTACCTGGAAATACGGAGCGAGAGGGTATTCGGCGGGCTCATGGTCAGAGCTATCCAGGGCAGATTCCTTTGCGGGCAATGATTCCTCAAAAAATTGATAACCTGCTGGTTGCGGGTAAGAGTATTGCCACCAGTACGATTGCCGCTGCCGCCTACCGAGTGCATTCTTTTGAATGGTCAGCTGGCATCGCTGCAGGCGCAACGATTGACTACGCCTTAGAGAATCAGCTTTTACCCTATAGTTTGGTGGATGATTTACCTCGGCTGGAGCCAGACCTATTGGAACTGCAGCAAAGAATTGAGGCCCGTGGCAATCCGACTGCTTTTCCAGATACGTCCATTTTTAACTTGGATTGGGAAGAGTGGAGAGTGTGGTAAAAAGCCTGTTGGTAATTGCAAATAACGACAATAACAAAGGGGCAAGCACGGCAAGGTGCTGCCCCTTAAGAAGACTGGGTTTGTCAGCAAGTGTTACACAGCGTGGCTGCCGATGATTTGAGCCAGATCAGGAACCGCGGCCTCTACGTCGTTTTTGACCGACTTGCGTAGTTTTTTGTAAGTGGCACTAACAACGCCATTGCTAGTGTTGGCGATGCGTGCATCCGTCACGCTCAAAATGCTATCCGCAGTGCGATCGCTATTTTCGCTCAAGTACTTAACTGGATCGCCAGCTTCGGCACCTTCTTGCCAGAGGGGGTCAAGGGCTTGGCAAGCATCGGGGAGTAATCGGTCAATAGCACCAGGAATATAGCTGGCACCGACACCCTTAATAACACCGTAGGCGGTTTTCATAGCGATACCGGCTAGACCACCTTTAGTAGCTACTTGCTTATCAATTAATTTGGCGCAGTCTTCAGCAATGTTAGCGCGTACGGCTGCATCTTGAATTTTTTCACTCAGCATAAAGCTTTGCCCTAAATTATCAATATAAATCGGTCTAATTCTTAGAGAATTATCAACACTATTATTGTTCCAACCTACTGTTTTTGCCTCAGACAACTTTGCGGGATCTTTAACTATTGGTTGTCTATTAGGCTCCAGTTTTGGGTACGGAGTGGAAGCATGGTGTGCGTAAGTTCATGGCTCTGAACTTTTATAGACGTTCAATAATGAACGCCACTTTGCCAAGATCCTTGCCATCCAAAAATTAAATTATCGGAGTATCTAATAGATGTAAATGGGGCATCTAGCTTAAACCAATAGCAAGGCAAAGAGGCCGCAAAGGGCGATACCATCGAAAACGCCTGCGCCACCAATGCTCAAATGGCCAGGGGACAATCGTTCGATTTCACGCAAGTGCAGTAAGTCAGCACCGATCAGTGTGCCCAAGATCCCGCCTGCGAAAGCGATGCTGGGAGCAGCGGCAGTTCCCAGAAGCCAGGCACAGATAACGGCTGTCAAAGGGGCAATCAAGGCATGCATACGAATGCCCTTGCCAGGAACCACTTGGGCGGCCCAATACGTCACGAGGGTGACGATCGCCGTGGTAGCCAGGATGGGTAGGACATGCCCTCGAGCTAGCTGATACATTGCCAGGATAATTGGAATCAGCCCCCCACCGACGTTTAGAGAAACGATACTGGGTTGCTGCCATGTCAACCCCACTGATGTGAGTCTGCGCTGATAAAGCGGAAGGTTGATATTGCTGCCGATGACAATGGCGGCCAGAAGCAGAATAGCAATAGGAGGTGCAAACCCTAGTTTGGCCACCGCGACTGTCACCATATCCATGGTGATGCTAGTGACGACTAGCGGCAGTAGTAGCATCACGAACAACAAAACAATGATAGGAAGAACAATCATGGATGTGCCCCTTGGCGAATGATGGCGGTACCAGACGTTTGTCTGAGTACCTCTTTAGTGTGGCGTGAATCGTCAGGACCATCCGGTAGAAAACCCCGTACTTGTCAGGGGTGGTGCCCTAGACAATGGTTAAGACTCTGAATGCTGACGTATAGTACGCTGATAGACCTAGCTGTTTAGTTTTTGGCACTATCACCATGTCTGTTCGCGTTCGGATAGCTCCGAGTCCCACGGGTAATCTTCACATTGGGACAGCCAGAACTGCGGTTTTTAACTGGCTATTTGCCCGTGCCCAAGGCGGCACATTTATTCTGCGGGTTGAAGATACAGATTTAGAACGTTCCAAGCCTGAATACACCCAGAACATCATGGATGGTTTCCAGTGGCTTGGGCTGAATTGGGATGAAGAGCCCGTTTATCAGAGTCAGCGCATGGGGCTCTACCAGCCAAGAATTCAAGCACTATTAGATCAAGGGTTAGCCTATCGCGCCTATGAAACCCCTGAAGAGCTAAATGAAATGCGCGAAAAACAGAAGGCTCGTAGCGAAGCTCCCCGATACAACAATCAACATCGTGATCTCACGCCAGAGCAAATCGCTGAGTTTGAAGCGGAGGGTCGACAGGCCGTTATCCGCTTTAAAATCGATGATGCTCGCGATATTACCTGGAAAGATTTGGTGCGCGGTCCGGTCCATTGGAAAGGGCGTGATCTCGGAGGGGATATGGTGATTGCTCGGGCATCCTCTAGTTCAGAGATTGGCCAGCCTCTCTATAACTTTGTGGTGGTGGTGGATGATGCGGATATGGGCATTACCCATGTGATTAGAGGGGAAGATCACGTCGGCAATACACCTAAGCAAATTTTGCTTTATGAGGCCATGGGGATGCCGGTGCCGCAGTTTGCCCATACACCGCTAATTTTGAATGAAAAGGGTGCCAAGCTTTCCAAGCGTGATGGGGTGACCTCTATTTCAGACTTTCAGTCTATGGGATTTACGGCTGAAGCCCTGGCTAACTATATGACGTTGTTGGGGTGGTCTGCGCCTGAGGCCCAAGAGATATTCACCCTAGATGAAGCTGCTCAGCTTTTTAGCTTTGATCGGGTTAATAAGGCAGGAGCCAAGTTTGATTGGGACAAATTGGATTGGATCAATAGTCAATATCTCCATCAGAAATCCCCCCAAGAGTTACTAACGCTGATGACTCCTTACCTGAAAGCGGCAGGGTATGAATTTGATGTTGAGACCGATCAAGCTTGGTTGTTGAGTCTTGCATCATTAGCAGGTCCTAGTCTGACTCGCTTAAATGACTGTGTTGACCTCAGCCGCTTTTTCTTCACGCCCACCATGGAGTTTTCGGAGGCGGCGATCGGGCAGCTTAAGAAAGACGGTGTGGCAGATGCGATGCAGGCTGTCTTAGATGCACTGAAAGCCCATGATGGTTTGCAGGAAGTCAGTGACGCCAAAGGTCTGATCAATCAGGTGACTAAAGCGTTAGGTGTGAAGAAAGGATTGATTATGAGATCCCTGCGGGCTGCCCTGATGGGTGATATGCAAGGACCTGACCTGGTGGAGTCTTGGTTGATTTTGCATCAGCGTGGCTTTGATCAGGGGCGTTTAGAAGGTGCGATCGCACTCGCTAGCTAATCGCTTGGTTATCAATCTCGGGCATGTTTACTACGTAACGGATTGCTCCTATCTGAGAAATTACGTTACATTTAGTAAACAATGTAACTAATAAAACTCAATTCGCTGATCGAATAGCTGTTCATCAGCTTAAAGTTTTTGCAGTTTTCTTTTAGAACGTGCTTTTGAATCTGCTTACGCAGTTAGGACTGTTAATCAAAACGAGGCCACCGAGATATGAAGCTTTCTTGGAGAGTCATTTTGCTCTGGACACTGCCAGCCCTCTTAATTGGGTTTTTCTTCTGGCAAGGGTCTGTGGGCGGAGACCCCGCAAACATAAGTCGTAATACGGCGAGTACCCGTATGACCTATGGTCGGTTTTTAGATTATTTAGATGCTGGCCGAGTGACGGCGGTTGATCTCTATGATGGTGGCCGCACAGCCATTATTGAAGCGGTTGATCCACAGCTGGACGACCGGATCATGCGCTGGCGTGTTGATCTACCTGGTAGTGCTCCTGAATTAGTTGAGCGCCTCCGCGATTCTGACATTAGTTTGGATTCTCATCCTCCGCGAAATGATGGGGCTGTTGTTGGTATTTTAGGAAATTTACTGTTTCCATTCCTATTGATAGCCGGTTTGTTTTTCTTGTTCCGTCGTTCCAACGGTGGCGTTGGCGGTGGTCCTGGCCAGGCAATGAATTTTGGTAAGTCCAAAGCTCGCTTCATGATGGAAGCTAAGACGGGCATCATGTTTGATGATGTAGCCGGTATTGATGAGGCTAAGGAAGAGTTACAGGAAGTCGTTACCTTTTTGAAGAAGCCTGAGCGGTTTACCGCTGTGGGTGCGCGTATTCCTAAGGGGGTATTGCTGGTTGGACCTCCGGGAACGGGTAAAACTCTATTGGCTAAGGCAATTGCCGGTGAAGCCGGTGTACCTTTCTTTAGCATCTCGGGGTCTGAATTCGTAGAGATGTTTGTCGGTGTGGGTGCATCCCGTGTCCGTGACCTATTTAAGAAAGCCAAAGAAAACGCGCCTTGTATCATCTTTATCGATGAGATTGATGCGGTTGGCCGTTCCCGTGGTTCTGGTATCGGCGGTGGTAACGACGAGCGTGAGCAAACCCTGAACCAGATGCTGACCGAAATGGACGGCTTTGAGGGTAACAGCGGCATTATTGTGATTGCTGCGACCAACCGAGTAGATGTCCTTGATTCTGCGCTACTGCGCCCCGGTCGATTTGACCGTCAGGTATCGGTGGATCCGCCTGACGTTAAAGGTCGAGTGGAAGTCTTGGAAGTTCATGCTCGAAATAAGAAGCTGGCGGAGGATATTTCCTTGGATGCGATCGCACGTCGTACCCCTGGTTTTACCGGTGCTGATCTGGCTAACTTACTCAATGAAGCGGCGATTTTGACAGCTCGCCGCCGTAAAGAAGCCATCACTATGCGGGAAATTGATGACGCGGTAGACCGTGTGATTGCCGGTATGGAAGGCACACCGTTAGTGGATGGTAAGAGCAAGCGTTTGATTGCTTATCACGAAGTGGGTCATGCCCTGATTGGCACCTTAGTTAAGGCCCATGATCCTGTGCAGAAAGTTACGCTGATTCCCCGTGGTCAGGCCCAAGGCTTAACCTGGTTTACCCCCAGTGAAGACCAGATGTTGATTTCGCGCTCTCAACTGTTAGCCCGAATTACTGGAGCGCTAGGTGGCCGTGCGGCTGAAGATATTATCTTTGGCGAAGCGGAAGTGACGACTGGTGCCGGAAACGACTTGCAGCAAGTCACTAACATGGCAAGACAAATGGTTACCCGTTTTGGCATGTCTCCTGAATTAGGTGCCCTTGCTCTGGAAAACCCTCAAGGAGAAGTTTTCTTAGGGGGTAGCTGGGGGAATCGTTCTGAGTATTCTGAAACGGTATCTCAGCGTATCGATGAACAGGTGCGGTCTATCGTGGCAAAATGCTACATCGATGCCAAGCAACTGATTGAAGACAATCGTGCAGCTGTCGATCGAGTGGTTGATATTCTCATTGAGAAAGAGACCCTGGATGGCGATGAGTTTCGTCAAATTGTGGCTGAGTACACGACAGTGCCTGAAAAAGAACAGTTCGTACCTGTTTTGTAAAGCAGCCTTCGCCATGATGGCTGATCTGGCCGAATGGTAAGACGGTTGTTAAATGGAACGGTAATAACTATGGGGGTGAGGTGTATTTTGACGCCTCACCCTTTGTGTTTGAGGTTATTGCGTAGGGAACAACCATTCAGCAATTAAACATTGATAGTACTAATGAGAGTGTATGCCGACGCTATATTTAGCCATTACTAACCATGGTTTTGGTCATGCTACACGCGCCGCTTCGGTAGCTGTGACCTTACAACAGAGTCGCCCTGATCTAGAGATTATTTTGGCCACTACGGCTCCTCAGTGGTTATTGCAGTCGTACCTGCAGCCTGGGCGAGTAACGTATCGACCAGTGACCTTTGATATTGGTGTGCTGCAGAGTGACAGCCTGACTATGGATAAGGGGGCTACGTTGGATAAATTAAAGTGGATTCGCGATCATCAGGACGAAATACTTGCTCCAGAAATTGAGTTTATTAAACAGACTGGTGTTGATCTTATTTTGGGCGATATTCCCCCATTACTGACTCAGTTAGCGAAGGCGGTCGATCTGCCCTGCTGGATGATGAGTAACTTTGGTTGGGACTTTATCTATCGACCCTGGGGTGGTGAATTTGAGGCAATAGCGGATTGGATCGCAGATTGTTTTGGGGAGTGCGATCGCCTTTTTCGATTGCCTTTCCATGAAGCAATGACGGCATTTTCCAATATTACTGATGTGGGTCTAACAGGCGGTAATCCCAAGCTCACGGTTGATGAGGTGCGGAAGAAATTTGGTATAACCACGTCTAGAGATCGCACAATTCTTCTGACGTTTGGTGGTTTAGGGTTGGCTCAAATTCCTTATGAGAAAGCTTTATCTGCCTACCCTGACTGGCAATTTCTCACCTTTGATCGCCATGCACCGCAGCTGCCTAATCTGATAAAAATTCCCGAAATTGGTTTGCGACCTGCAGATCTGATGGTGGTGTGCGATCGCATTGTTTCTAAACCCGGTTATAGCACCTTTGCCGAAGCCTGTCGTTTAGATTGTGGTGTGATCACTCTACCCCGTGAAGGGTTTGCCGAAGCACCGTTATTGCTCCATGGCATTCAGCGCCATGCCCCTCATCAGATTGTAGAGAGTGATTTATTTTTTGATGGCGACTGGTCATTTTTAGATCAACCCCTAGTGCCACCTACCGGAGAGCGACTGCCTCAAGATGGTAACGAAACCATTGCAGGTGCTGTTAGTCATTATCTGACTTAGACATGTCCTATTCTCAGCGTTACCTTTGATAGAGCGATCGTGTAGGTTACGCTGCCTGAGTGAATTGGGACGTCGTCTGGATGATCGTTGGCGTAGGAGTGTAGTTTTTGGGAAGTTGGGCACCCGTCAAGATGGCAGTGCTTAAATCTACACCTGCTAGCTCAGTTTGTCTGAGGTCAACATGACTGAAATTAGTATTGTGTAGCTTGGCATTGTTGAGGCAGCTGCCTTGCAAATTGGCTTTGCTCAGATTGGCGTTACTCAGATTTGCCTCTCGCAAATTCACATTTTTAAGATTGGCTTTGCTCAGCATGGCTTTGCGACAGTCTGTATGAGCAAGGTTGCTATTTTGAAGCTGGGCGTAGCAGAGATTCGTGCCAACTAGGCTAGCGCCTGTTAAAACAGCGCTCTGAAGACAAGCGTGACTAAGGTTTGCCTTATTTAAAATTGTCAGTTTTAAGTTTGCCATCGTAAAATTAGCGCCTGACAGTAGTGCGCCTGTGACTAGTGCACGGTCTAGAATTGCTGCGGAAAATCTACTGTTGCAGCCGTTTACGTCTTCTAAAATTGCCTGGGTAAGGTTAGCTTCACGGAAATCGGCGTCCTTGAGATTTGCTTGACGCAGATTTGCCTGTTGTAGATCGGCCGTATAGAACAGACTTTTTTGTAGATTGGTGTGGCTCAGATTGCAAGCGTCTAGTTGAGCCATGCAGCCATCGACATCAGTTAAAGAAGCCTCACAAAAATTGCTGTTGCTAAAGAGACCTTCTCGCAAATTGCTGCCTTGCAAATCTGCCATAGCAAAATTTGTTTTCTGGGCTTGTACCCTAATTAAACTCGCTTCTCTGAGGTTAGCCTCACGCATGTCTACACCGTCTAGATTGGCACAATCTAGCCTGGCCTGAGATAAGTTTGCGGTGTAAAAAATTGCTTGAGTTAAGTCCGCTTGGAATAAGTTAGCACTTGAAAAATTGCTGATACAACTATCTACATAGCTGAGGTTAATCCTGGGTAATTCTGCTCGAATCAGAAGAGCCTCCCTCAGCTGAGGATGGTTGGTGTCGGTCGTGTCTAGGCGACGCCAATGATTCCATGCAGCAACTCCCTGCATGATGACGATAATCGGACTTTGAGGCAGCATGGCTTGTCAGGGACTCACGTGTAGATGGCCGCTCTCACATCCAGAATTTCAGAGCGTTCTCAGTGAAAGTACAGAATGGACGTAATTTTAAGGTCTAAAAAATCACTTATTAGTATCTGTAATCTCAAGATGCCCGCCTGAGCAATTGATACAACGTTCAGTCAGTAGAAACTTTAAAGAACACTCCTAAATCCAGGTGCGTTGTAGGCTTGCGCTTTAGAATTGGCCTGTTTGACCTTAGGGAAAACTACAGGTTTCAGCCGGGTCGGGGTTGAAGTCCTGCTCTATGCTGAAAAGCACGATGAGTCTTGATTTCAGAGGGCATCACTATGACTCCCACCACATCTAAGTCTGTGCACTATCAGACTGTACTTAGGTTAGAGAGCCGTCCTAAGTCTTTGCAGCGGTTTACGATGCAGGTACAGGATGCTGTCCGTGAATCTCGTGTGCGTACTGGATTATGCTGTCTATTTGTACGCCATACCTCAGCCAGTTTGGTGATCCAGGAAAATGCGGATCCTGATGTGCTCGTTGATATGGAAAACTTTTTAGCCAAGCTCGTTCCTGAAGGTAATTATTATCACCACAGTGCCGAGGGGCCAGATGATATGCCTGCACATTTGCGTACGGCTCTAACTCATACATCGGAGCAAATTCCTATCATGAATGGGCGTTTAGCCTTAGGAACTTGGCAAGGAATTTACCTATGGGAACATCGTAGCCATGGCTATCGCCGTGATGTGGTGGTGCATATTACAGGCGAATTATAGAGAGGGCACGGCTCACTGGATAATCAAACATCGTAAAGTGGATCCGGCTCATCGACAGGATAGTTGTTAATGGTAATCAAACAGACATGACCATTGATCTGGGGGTGACCCCAACACCGCCACCGGGGTTTCGTTCTGGATTTGTTGGGATTGTAGGACGTCCCAACGTGGGCAAGTCAACGCTAATGAATACGCTGGTAGGCCAAAAGATTGCCATTACCTCACCGATTGCCCAAACTACTCGCAATCGACTGCGTGGCGTCATGACCCTGCCTGAGGCTCAGGTTATTTTTGTGGATACGCCGGGTATTCATAAGCCTCACCATGAGCTGGGTAAGGTTTTGGTCAAAAATGCGCGCATTGCCATTAATTCGGTAGATGTGACGCTATTTGTGGTGGATGGTACGGGTGAGTTAGGACGGGGTGATCTGTTTATTGCAGATTTACTAAAGCGTAGCGAGGTGCCGGTAGTTCTGGGCATAAACAAGACAGATCTGCAGTCAGACAATAAGGCCCAAATGATTGATATTAGCTACCAGGCTTTGGCGGATGAAAATGGGTGGCCAGTGTGTAAATTTTCGGCAGTAACCGAAATGGGGTTAGATGCGCTTAAGGTTAATTTGATTGAGCGTTTAGAGGAGGGACCGTATTATTATCCGCCAGATTTAGTGACGGACCAGCCAGAGCGGTTCATTATGGGTGAGCTCATTCGTGAGCAGGTGTTGTTGCACACGCGAGAAGAAGTGCCTCATTCTGTTGCGATTGCCATTGAGCGTGTTGAAGAAACGCCGAAGATTACCAATGTATTAGCGACGGTTTTTGTGGAGCGAAATTCTCAAAAAGGAATTTTGATTGGTAAAAAGGGTTCGATGATGAAAACTATCAACACGGCCGCCCGCGAGCAGATGCAGAAGTTGATTGCGGGTAAGGTGTATCTTGAGGTGTTTGTGAAGGTGCAGGCAAGGTGGCGACAGTCGCGCACTCACCTGGCAGAATTGGGCTATCGAGTGGAAGAATAACCCTATTTTATTTATGAATTGGGTTTTGCCAGATTTCTAAAAAGAGTATATTGCGGTTCAAACAACAACTTTACTGTGCCCGTTGGGCCGTTGCGGTGTTTAGCGATAATCACTTCTGCCAGACCTCGATCAGGGGTATCTGGATCGTAATATTCTTCTCGGTACAGCATCATAATTAGATCTGCATCTTGCTCGATGGAGCCACTTTCACGCAGGTCGGACATCATAGGGCGTTTGTTAGTGCGCGATTCTACGCCACGACTTAGCTGGGAGAGAGAAATAATTGGGACATTGAGTTCCCTCGCAAGACCTTTTAGCGATCGCGTTATTTTCGAGAGTTCTTGTACACGGTTATCACTAGTGCCTTCCATTAGCTGTAGATAGTCGATCAAAATTAATCCCAGCGCACCACCGTTTTCTGCCTTCAGACGACGGCACTTGGAACGCATCTCGGTCACCGAAATATTGGGCGTATCGTCAATAAAAATAGGAATCTGAGACAGAGAACTAATGGCGTGTCCCAGAGGTTCCCATTCATGTTGACCGATGCGTCCGGTGCGGAGGCGACCACTTTCAATGCGCGCTTCTGCTGACAGTAGACGATAGACTAACTGCTGTTTAGACATCTCTAAACTAAAGATGGCGATAGGCTGTTTATGTCCGCCTGCGATATTACGAGCTACATTAAGAACGAATGAGGTTTTACCCATTGCCGGACGTCCAGCTGCGATGATTAGGTCGGAACGCTGAAAACCCTGAGTCATGGCGTCTAAGTCATAAAAACCGCAGGACAGACCTGGCAGCACCATGCCCATGGAGCGCTGTTCGATATCGTCAAAGGTTTCAGTCAGGATATCTGATGTGGCGGTGAGTCCTTGCTGGGGACGATCTTGGGTAATACCAAAGATTTTTTGCTCAGACTGATCTAGAACGTTTTCAACGGCGGTTTCAGTTTCGTAGCCAAGTTGAGCAATTTCACCCCCGATTTGGATAAGCTTACGGCGTGTGTACTTGTCCATCACCAGTTTGGCGTACTGGTCGATGTTAGCGGCACTAATGGTGCGGTCAAATAGCTGGGCGAGGCGAGACTGTCCCCCTGCTTTTTCTAGTAAGTTGTGATCTTTGAGCCACGAGGCTACGGTCATTAGGTCTGTAGGTTTGCCTTTGGTCTGTAGCTCAATGGCAGCTCGATAAATTTCCCGATGGCTGCCGATATAAAAGGCATCAGGAACCAAAATTTCGGTAACGCGACCCATTGCCTCTGGGTCTAGCAAAATGCCACCTAAAATTGCTTCTTCAGCGTCAATGTTCTGAGGGGGTAGGCGGTCAAAATCTGCTTGAAACTTTGGTTCTGGAGCCATGACAACCTTCAGACAATAGGGTGGATGGAGCGAAAGGAGGGAGCAGTGGGCGGCATGGAAAATGTTTGAAGTGCATGCCAGGTAGTCGCATGAGCAAGTCCACTACTCCCTGTCATTTTAGTATCTTGGATAGCTATATATAGCGTCAAGCATAATTACAGAACTCTACATATAGATTTAGTAAAGGGGTTTCCAGCTGTAATACTTAGCTGAATCAAGTGCTTTTAGTTCATATGTATTATATCAGTCTGGAGCTTGCTATGGTTGACTGTGCCAGAGGTGTTAGAAATACAAAATATCCCTAGATTCATCAGAAGGACCTAGGGATATTTTGTGTGTGTCGGTTATAAGCTCACTGATGTAAACCTGGTG
>JAHQVZ010000363.1 GCA_019634055.1 Leptolyngbyaceae cyanobacterium MAG.088 | reverse complement strand
ATTCATCGCCAGTATTGATCTGAACTTGAGTCGCAATAGTTCTCGTTACCCTATTGTTACTACCGATGTAGCTTGAGCCAAGGTTTTGATCCAGCTGCCAGTTATCTAACTCAACCCCATCCAGACTTGCAGAAAGATTTGATAAGCCATCATTTTCGTCATAGTAAGCCACAACAATGTTGTAATAGCCGGAGCTACCAGCAAACTGAGTAGTTGCGACGCCACTACTGCTGGTTCTAATAAGTCCTCCATCAGAGGCATTACTATGAGTCTCTCTGCTGTATCCACTCAAGCTCATATCTTCAGCTTCAACACGAATCGCATCTCCAATAACAACGGGTGCACTGGGCACAATAGGCTCAGGCTCAGGATTGCCGTTATCTTGGGAAAACTCAGCACTAATAAAATCAATGTAGTCAATGCGAGCATGTTCGTGCTGACCGTTGTCGCTGATTCCTGTCAAACTTGTGAGCTTAAAAACATCACCCTGATTCAGTAAAACAGTGCTAGCAACCGTTCGAGTCAAGAAATTCTGGCTAGTTGCGAGCGTGCCACCTAAGTTTTGATCCAGGTTCCAAGTGTCTAGCTCACCGCCATTGAGGGCAGCACTAATTTGCCCAATGCCGGTATCATTTTCATCGTAATAACCAACTACGATATTGTAATAGCCCGACTCTCCACCAAAGGTCGTTAAGGCTACGCCCTCTCCTGTTCCTTTGCCTTTAATCAAAGCATTACCAGAAGATTCGCTATTGGTTTCAATAACATAATCACCCAATAAATTCAGCGCTTCAGCTTCTACTCGGAACGATGATGAACCACTAGTCGTACTGCTAGTGCTCGTGGTAGTCGTGCTTGTACCATCACTCGTTGTCGTAACACTAATAGAACTGCTGCTTGTAGTTGTCTGCGATGTCGATTCTAGCGGCGTAACGAGTAGGTTATCGAGTGGAATAAACTCCAAATAGTTTAAGTGTGCATTGTCACCACCATCGGCAGTAGCGATAACGGTAAATTCATCTCCAGTCTCTAGCGTGATATTTTGAGCAACGGTACGAGTATGATAACGATTGCTATCTTGATCTAAGACGAAGCTATTAATGGATTGACCATTGAGACTAAACTCAAATGTTCCGATCCCGTCATCTTCATCCGTGTAACGGGCGAGCACTATGTAGTTACCCGACTCTCCTGAAAAGGTGGTCGTTAGCTGTGCTGTTGAGCCTGTGCTCACTGAATAGTTTGTAAGCGCGTAATCCCCTGCTAGGGTCATATTTTCAGCTTCAACACGAATAGGATTGAGAGTGTTGCTGTTGTTCGTGTTGTTATTTTCTACACTGTCACTATCAGCATTATTTACTTGTTCTTGTAATTGAGTTCTCAGCTGTTTCAGGCTCTTGTTGCCATCGTAGGCATCGCCATATAGTATATCGTCTCCGCCCCCGCCGTTGAGTTGGTCTTGGCCTGCCCCTCCGATGAGAAGGTCGTTGCCGGCTTCACCCTCTAAGCGGTCATTGTCATCGCCGCCGTCGATTACATCATGGCCCCAGCCACCTTTGAGTTCATCTTTTCCTTCGCCACCGGTGACGATATCGTCACCGCTGCCGCCACTGACAATGTCGTGCCCAGCTTCACCATGTAGCTCGTCATCATGGGTTTCGCCCAAGATAAGATCGTCATCGTCACCGCCATAGATCAAATCGTTGCCGTCATGACCGTAAATGATGTCATCTCCAGCTTCGCCCCAAATCACATCGTGACCACCCTTCCCGTCAATCAGGTCGTCTCCTTCCCCAGCATTGATGCGGTCTTGCTTTTTATCACCTGCAATAATGTCATCGTTTTCTCCACCTCGGTAAATCTTGGCATTCTGACCAGCTACGCCACCATCGGCACTTTCAGATTTCTCTTTTGAAGCGTTGCCATTAACCTTGTCGAGCTTAGAGAAATAAGTTTCTAACTTTTGCCACCACTGACTGTAGCCCAACTCTAATAATTGCCACCATTGGCTGTAGCCAAGCTCCAGCATGTCCGCCTCAAACGACTGCCACCATTGGCTATAGCCCAATTCTAAAATCGTGTCTTCAAGCGATTGCCACCACTGACTGTAGCCTAGCTCTAGGGTGCCTTCTTCATGCTGTTGCCACCATTGGCTATACCCAAGCTCAAACACAGACCACCATTGGCTATACCCAAGCTCTAGAATGTGTTTTTCAAAAATGGCCCACCATTGGCTGTAGCCTAGGCTGTACATATCACCATGTTCACCACCCCCCCGACTATCGTTGAGGGCAGTTTCACTCAAGCCCAAGCTGGCTTCTACTTTGTTTTCAGCTAAGGTTAAAAGCGTGTCTAAATCTAAACCGGTTTCTAATGTGTTGTAGTTAATGTCCCAGCCCAACACGTCCATCGCCTGTAAATCTAGGTGACCTAGACTCAATCTTTCTTGGTAAGCCAGGGTGGGGTCCATAATGCCCATGGCTACTTGTAAGCGCTTCCAGTGACTGGCCTGGTAGTCTAGTCCATCAGCAAAGTCACCCAGATTCGTTTCGCCCCCATCAATAGAGAAGTAGCTGTTTTGCCCTAGGGTGAGGTCGCTAACAGCCCCATCTGGATTTTCGACCTCGGTGCTCTCGATGCTATGGCGAAACAGGTCCAGTATGGTAAATCCTTCAGCTTGGGTTTCACCTGAGTGCAAGCTATTAATGTCTAGCGTGCCATCTAAGCTGCTAACAAAGCCGAGTTGGTGACCGATTTCATGGAGCGCCATGCTCATAAAATCGAGGGTTCCTTCAGGTGCTTCTCTACTACGGGTGTAGTCGTAGTTCCAATCAAAGGCGTTACTGACGATGATATAGCCATCGAGACCATTGGGATCAACTAGATCACGATCCCAGGTGCTGCCGTTATCTAAGGTGATGGCTTCATCCATGCCCAAGGCTTTAGCTTGGGCCGAGGTGAGTAAAATATCGGTATTACCATCAATGACCTGATCACCCACCAGGAGGTCTACAGTGTTACCACCTTGTAGGCTTTCGATAGCTTCATCATCAGTGTCGCTCGTGGCATCGGCTTCGGCATATTCTTGATAGATGCCGTAGTTCTGTTCGTGGAAAATAGGGATGGCACCGCCGACAGCTTCACCACCTTCTCCGAGGCTGTCACTAGAAGCGATATGCAAGTTAACGGTGATATCATCCGTGAGGTAGCTAGACCAAATCATGGCTGCCAGTTCAAAACCGACACGCTGTTCCAAAGAAATACTAGGGTCGTAGGTGAAATTGAACTGAACCATAGTGGTAGAAAGATTCTAACAATTAAGTGTTAGTCCCTTTTTATACCTATGCATTACTCTCTTTCTATGTATTTGTACGAGGATTTGTGCAAAGCTTTGAAGAAGAATGCAGCTGTGAGAAGCGATCACTATGGATGCTTGTGCTGATTTACAGTTATGTTTTTCCGTAAATGCTTAAAGTTTTTGCGCTGTTGTTCGGGGAAGCACGTCATTATCTTACAGAAGAAATAACGTCGAGTTGTTCGTTTAGGTGGCACGTCTGACTTTCCGCACATGTGGCATTGTTCTTGTTTGGATCTTCTTCTTCTTAAAAATTGTTCTATACAATTTTCGTTTCAGGTTAGAGCACCTCTAGTGGGAAGCTTTACAAAGTCACTGACCAGCTTTAAATACTCCTCATCTTAAAAAGAGTTGACAGTCGTAAAAACACAAATGACCCTACTGATCATATGTAGCCATACTAATCATGCATGCATATATACACAAGCAATCGGAGGTCTCAAAAATGTCTCAGTTCTCTTCAAAATATTGCTCCAGAACATTAGTGATATCAGGTTTTATACTGTTTTGCGTGTCCTCGACAGCTACTGTTGCTAATGCAGCATCTTCAACAACATATAGTGGTAAAAAAGATCCTTGGTGCGATTATTCTGTTATAGATAGTGAGAATTCTGCCAAGGACTCTTCGCAACCTCAAGGGAAACGTATCTGTTCTAGCGGATGGTGGTAAGCACACTTACCAGCTAAAGCTTAAGGATTAAATAGTTGGGCCAATTTTATTAGTAGTAAGCTAGGGGTGTCTGCTTCCATTTGGGGGAAGGCGTCATCGAAGACTACTTGGATTCTGGCTGTGTGGCCATACAGTTTTAATTTCGACAAGCCACACATGTGCTGTGGCGCGAAAAGCATAACCTGACAGGAATTTTCAATCATTATCAATGATTGAATCATCCGTAGCTTCTCAAGGCCTAATAAGTATTGCCTATTGTTTAGTTGCCGATCTCGCAAACTGGGTTGAGGACGGTCGTGAAGATACTCAACCCTTTGTCAGCGGAGGTCTCTAACAAGTCTTTTTCCGTACAATTGCCTTGAAAATGTCGCCCTGAGTTGCCCATGTTAGATGAAGAAACACTCGATGCTTGATCGGGTTGTACTTTGAGGTATAGAGGAACTGTGACATTTCGACTAAGGCGCTGGACTCAATATATACAAAAGAACTGTCAAGGTCAGTGCTAATTGCCCAAAGCCCTGACTCTATCGTTCACCTTCAGTTCTACACGACAATCGCCGCGATTCCCTGGTGGAAAGGGAATCGCGGCGATTGTCGTGTAATGATTGGTTGCGTTGTGGGAGCAGCTACCCAAGGAAATTCGGTTGCTAGATATTAGCTGCTGGTTTTCCTTCTTTGTAGAGACTGCACATGAATTAAGAGGCTATTTCTGAGCTTGATAGCGTCTCTCAACTACAAAGGAAAGAATTATTCCCGAAAAGCCTGGAAGATAGAAGCTTATACTTGGAAAAGTAAACCATGTGAGTGCTTTAACTATTGGCAAGACAGTTGGTTGAGGCGTGAGTTTCACTGTACGGTAAAGCTACATTAACCCCTAAGACAACAGTGCCTTCATCATTGCGTGACCAGGATTGAGCCTCTAGTAGGGTAATAGACGTTGTGGTTAGATTGCTCTGTGGTGACTCTTCGCCCAGTGCATCGGAGCTAATGAGTTCACTATGGCTGATGCTGTGATTGTTGTCAGCAAGGCTGTCTGTATTGCCTAGTAGGCGAAAATCATTCCAAACAGACTGGCTGGTGATGAGCTGACTAGTATTGCTTGGCAGGCCACCTCGCCCAGTGGCAACAAAAGTATTACTATCTAATTTTTCACAAGCAGCCACGATTTTCTCTGCGGCTGCGAGGTTTTCTGGCAATTCTGAAAGGCCCTCGGTGGGATCTATGCTTGGTCTGTTGAGTTCTACGGTGCCGCTGAAGGCTGGCCCCAAGTCTGATGAGGCGGTAATGTCGCTTTCTGTTGTGAGTTGGTCGCGGAAGGCCGTGCCTAAGATGGTATTGGCAGTGATGGTGACGCGGCCTCCGAAGCCTTGGCTTGCGTTGGCAGTAATGTCGCTATTTTCAAAAGCAATTAAGGCTTCTGTGTCAATGTTAAGGTTGCCGCCAGTCGTGGTGCTGGCGTTGGCAGTGATGTTGCTACCACGACGAAGCACTAGGCTATCGGATTGGAGAGTTATGTTTGCGCGATCGCCCGAAACAGTATCTGTTGTAATGCTGCTGTCATCTTTGAGCTCAATTTCTGTTGCTATAACATTTATATTACCTGCGGAGCCAGAGCCTTGTGGTGCTCCGGATGTGCTACTTGCGAAATTACTTGCATTAATAGTTGCGCCCTCTAGCAGAGAAAGTCGGTTGGTCTCGACCTGAATATTGCCACCCTCGCCAGAACCAGATATTGCGTTCGCAAATAGTCCACTACGTCCTTGGGGCACTTCTCCGCTGAGCTCGATAGAATCCGATGCGATCACGGTCAAGTTCCCAGCTGAATTTTCACTGGCGGTAGAAACGGCAATTTGGCCGCCATCTGCAACCACTAACTGCTCGGTGAGGATACGAAGATTTCCGCCGTCTCCACTGCCACTCGGAAGTGGTGGAATGCTCGGAACATTGGAAACTGAATTGATGCTGCTTGAGCCTGCTGCATTAAAACCTATAACTTCAATATAGGTTGCTTCTACATTAAAGTCGCCTGCATTTCCTGCACCAAAGGTAGGCGTAAACAGTTGTGCGCCATTGGTGATGCTGAGGTTTTCAGTCGTGATGTTAAGGTCTCCACCTTGTCCGCTGGCTCCTGGAGGTGGGCCAAACACAGGAAGGACACCGGCGAAAATACTGCTGGGTGTTGCGTTAGAGCCGTTGTCTGCAGCAATGGTGGTTGTATTGATATCAACCTTGCCTGCGGTACCCTGACCGGCCATACTCAAACCGATTTGGGCACCTGCATCGAGGTTGAGTAACGGGGTGTTAACAGTCAGCTGACTGCTGCCATCACCCACAGCACCCGGTGCGATCTCGATGTAAACGCTAGTGGGCATGCGATTAGTTGCTGATAGGTTAACGCCAGTCAGCTCGATCTTTTCTGAGGCATTGAGGGTAATATCACCACCCCCGACGGTTGGCTCATTGGGAAGGTTACTAGGAAGTACTTGGGCTAATATGGCCGAGCCTTCGATCAGGTTGATCTGTTTACCTTGGAGCTGGACGGAGCCTGCCTCATAGTCACTAACATCTAAAGATCCACTCACAAGAGTTCCACTAACATCTATAGATGACTGTTGAGAGAGGTTTATGTCTCTAAAATTAGTGACTTCTGAATAGTCGAAATTCCACTCTGCTGTAGAAGACTCACTGTTGCTGATGTTGACCACAGCATTGTCGCCTAGGCTACCTATTTCTATATGGCCAGACTCTGCGATGACGTTACCGCCTTGCAGAATTACGTCGCCGCCTAAAAAGGCTAGGGTTTGCCCGGTAGATGCGCTTAGGCCTGTGGTCGGTGTGCCTCGCGTAATGGTTGAGTTTCGGTTATAAATCAGATTGTGACCATTCCCTTGAATTTCGATGGGGTTAGGTGATGAGCCATATTGCAGGCCAAGTGGCACGTTAATGCTCAGCAGGGACGGGATCTCAGCGGATATCGCATCAAAAGTGGTGCCGTTTTGGAACAGTAGGCTGTCTGCGGTGCTAGAAAGAAAAGAACCTGATATATCTAGGGTGGCATTGTTTCCGAAAAGGATGCCGTTAGGATTAAGTAAAAAAAGATTGGCTGTGCCGTCTACCTTGAGAGTGCCATCAATGTTGGAAGCGTTGAGCGAGCTAATGTCTGTAACTCGGCTAAAAATATTATCAACCCCTGGATCTGTGAAGGTAACGGTTGCCCCAGTTTCTACGTTGAAGCGATTAAAACTATGGAAAAGATTAGGCCCACTGCCACTGCCATCTTGTAAGCCGCCCGTAATTGTACAATCTCCTGTTACACAGTTGTTGGGACCGCTGAGCACTGTGGATGTAGAGCCGTCAATTGAGATTGATTGAGCTAATGCCATAGGGCTGGTGAGCAACCCTGAGGCGATAGTA
This sequence comes from Leptolyngbyaceae cyanobacterium MAG.088, assembly GCA_019634055.1. Classification (GTDB taxonomy): domain Bacteria; phylum Cyanobacteriota; class Cyanobacteriia; order Phormidesmidales; family Phormidesmidaceae; genus Leptothoe. The sequence continues at coordinate 4,981 of JAHQVZ010000363.1, read as the reverse complement.
AGGCAGCTTCCTATGTGCCAAATAGTCTGACGTGTTGGCTGGTTGAATTGGGCCGTTGACTGACGGTTCATAAACTGAAGTCCTGAAACCCTATACAAGAGATGCTCTCTTCGCAGAGACGTTGGTTTGTGCCTGTTGCTTTCTAAAATGCCCAACTTTCTTGGCTAATATGCTGTGCTACACGCTGTATTCGGGCATTAATAACTGTGGGAAAGCTGCCGAACACAGATGATAAGGTCGCTGAAATATTGCTATTAGCTGTGGCAGAACAGCTGGGATCATTGCCTATGAACCGTTATATAAGTTGGAAACAGTGGGTATACCGGAGACCCTGGCGGCAGCTGTTGCTTTTGGGAGTCATGCTGTTGGCACTCTTCGTTGCTACGATGACGCCTGCTGTCGGTAAAAATGCTGAGCGATTTGTTCGTCAAGAACAAGCGGCGATGGTATTGGCTTTAGAGTCTGAACCAGATGTGACGTTAGAAACGTCCTTACTGTTGCAGGGACAAAGGCAGTATGAAGCCGGTCAGTTAGCGAATGCGTTAGTTAGCTGGCAGGAGGCTGTGGCTCAATTGCAGTCACAGCCACTACGTCAGGCTGTTGGCCTCACTTATGTATCGATTGCAGCGCAGGATTTGGGGGATTGGTCTCAAGCTGAGTCTGCTATAGCCCGTAGTTTAGCGTTAGTTGCAGACAATAGCTCTGCCGATGATGTTACTAGGGTCAAGTCCCAGGTATTGAATGTTCAGGGACGGCTGTATCTCAAGATGGGTCAGCCAGAAATGGCGTGGGAACAGTGGGAGCAGGCAGAGATTGCCTACAATCAAGCAGGTGATTGGATTGGCAGTGTTGGTGCTCAAATTAATCAGGCTCAGGCTTTACAAACCATGGGCTTTTACCGACGGGCACATTTGAAGCTAACCGAGATTAGTCAAGAACTTGAAAGTCAGCCGGATTCGGAAGTTAAGGCGAGTGCCCTAAAAAGTTTAGGAACCGTTTTCCAGACATCAGGCAGTTTAGAAGACTCTCGTAAATACTTAGATCAGAGCCTAGAAATCTATCAAAGATTAGGTAGTGAGACGGATATTGTAGATACCTTGTTTACTCTCGGCAATACCCTGCGATTAATGCAGGAGAGCGATGAGGCACAAAACTACTACAAACAGGTAGAGACAACATTACCTGGTTCATTGTTAAGCACGAGAGCTAAGGTAAATCGCTTTAGTTTATTACTAGATACTCAAGCTTGGGAATCTGCTCAGGTTTTGTTACCTACGCTAGTCACCGAATTAGAAAATCTTCCGGCGAGTCGAGAGGCTATCTATAGTCGCGTCAACTTGGCTGAGAGTCTGTTATCTCGAGGAGATAAGACTCACCAACCGATGGCTTGGGTTGGCCTTGATGAGGTTGCAGCCCTCTTAACCGAAAGTGCTCACCAAGCTGATGTGCTGAAGGATGATCGGGCACAGTCATTGGCATTGGGCCAATTAAGTAAGGTATATGCCTACACCAATCAGTGGCAGGGTTCGCAAGACCTGGCCAAGCGAGCACTAGCGCTTTCCCAAAATAGTAATGCTCAAGATATTTCCTATCGCTGGCAGCGACAGTTGGGGCAAGCCTTTCAGCAGCAAGGCAAAGTAGATGATGCGATTCAGAGTTATACAGAGGCTGTGAAAACGTTAGGGCATGTTCGTCGAGACCTACTGGCGACTAATGCAGATGTCCAGTTTTCTTTCCGAGAGACTGTTGAGCCCGTGTATCGTGAGTTTGTAAATTTGTTGCTATTACCCGATGATGCGGGTGAACCTGCCTTACGACAAGCCAGAGAGGTAATAGAAGAATTACAGCTAGCTGAGCTAGAGAACTACTTTCGCTCGGCCTGTATCGATTCGGCATCTGAGTCGATTGATCGATTAGATAGTGAAGCTGCTGTACTTTACCCGATTATTTTGCCTGATCGGGTAGAAGTGATTATTTCTACGCCCGGTGTACCGCTCCGCCACTATCGCACTTGGCAAACTGAAGACGAAACTAATCAGACGATTGGTCAGTTATTCCAGTACTTTAACCCAGCGCTATCTCAACGGAAGCGCCTGAGATTGTCTAAGCAGGTGTATGACTGGCTGATTTTGCCTGCGGAAGCAATGCTAGCTGATCAGGATATTCAAACTTTGGTGTTTGTTCTAGATGGTCAGTTCCGTAGGATTCCAATGGCAGCTCTATATGACGGTGAGCAATACCTCATAGAAAAGTATGGTGTTGCGCTAACACCTGGTATGAAACTGCTAGGACCACATTTCCAAAATCCGAAGCCTTTGCAAGCCTTGATGATGGGATTGACCGAGGCGAGGAATGGTTTTTCTGCATTGCCAGGAGTTAGGGAAGAGATAGAACAGGTAGCTGCCAGTGTAAATGCGGAGGTGCTCTTTGATAAAGCCTTTACAAAAGATAGCTTAGCGGCTGAAATTGACAGAGTTCCCTTCCCCGTTTTGCACTTAGCGACCCACGGTCAGTTTAGCTCTAACCTAGAGGAGACATTTTTATTGGCATGGGATCAGAAAATTACGTTGGGTGATTTAGATGATGTTTTGCGTACTCGTAGGCAGCAAGCGGAACCTATTGAACTTATGGTACTCAGTGCCTGCCAAACGGCAGAAGGCGATGATAGGGCTTCTTTGGGTCTTGCAGGGATGGCCATTCGCTCTGGTGCAAGAAGCACTTTGGCTACGTTGTGGTCTGTGAATGACGACTCTACTGCTAAGTTAATCACGCAGTTTTATGAAGAACTGTCTAATACCGAACTTTCTAAGGCTGAAGCTTTACGTTTTGCTCAAATAGCTATTTTGAAAGATCCGGAGTATTCCCATCCCTTTTATTGGGCGCCCTTTGTTTTAATTGGGAACTGGTTATCCTAATCCATGAAGGTTTTAGCTTTATGTATAACAAAAATATTGCAGCTACCTTTGCTTTGGTAGCAGTTGCGCTGCCTGGTTTGAGTCTTGGCAATATCGCGACGGCTCAGACGTTTGAACAGTCATCGAGTCAGAGCGTTAGAGAACGGTTACTTCCCAGGGAGTATTCGTCTCGCATTGGATTTGTGCCTCCTTTAGAGAGTGGTACTCCGCGGAGAACCCGTAGCGGGGCGACGCGTGATCTGCAGTGTGGTGGTACCGCATTGGTTCCTGCTAGTGGTTTGGGTTTAACTACTGAAGCGAGGCCTCTTTTGCATATGTATGTAGAACCTTCTGTTCAAAAATTGTTGCTGACAGTAGAAGGTATTGACGATGACTATACGAAGGAAGTTGCACTCTCAGGTGAAGGCGGTATTGTTGAGGTATCTTTACCCGAGACTGTAAAGGCGTTGGAGATCGGTGAGGAGTATAGTTGGTCCTTGATTATGATCTGCGGTGAGGCGCTACGTCCTGATAGTCCGATAGTTGCTGGCGATATTCGGCGAGTAGAGTCTATTTTTACACCGAGTCAGGCACAGAGTATTTCTCTGGCTGAACAAGCGTCTGCTTATGGTGATGCTGGAGTGTGGCATGATTTGATTTCTACTTTGACAACGATGCGGCTCGATAACCCAGAAGATACGCAAGTGCAGACCCATTGGGAATCGGTATTGGAAGTTGTGGGGTTATCAGCGCTTGCTGATGAGCCATTTTTGCGATAATGCGTTAAATATAATGCAGTTGATGCATGTATAGGAGATGTTGAGCGACTTCCCCATATGTTTATTGGTGAAGTGCTTTTGATTTCAATCTGGCGATGTGGATGCTCTAGGCAGTGAGGATGTGGCTACAGTCAGCAACGATGAGGGCCGTTACTCACAACCTCATGCTGGAGACTTGGGCATTCTATAGGCAGCACTTGCACGTTTACAGCTCAGATGTTTTCACAGATGAAGTCTCGAACTAAACCTGTGCTGCAGTTGGCTGCTGTAGGACTGGGTTTATTTGGTGTGATGTCATTCGCATCGCTCATGGGAGTGTTTGAAGCTGCCGATTTGAGCATCCTTGATAGCTTTTTTGCACTACGTGGTTCTTCTAAGGAGATGGAGACGCGTATCCTACTCGTCACTATTGATGATGAAGACATTGAGCTCATGAGAGAGGGGCTAATGTCTGATGAAATGCTGGCTAAGGTAATCATCCAGCTCAATAGGCACGAGCCTGCTGGAATTGGTATAGCACGTTATCGAAAGGTTCCAGGTGCACTTGAGACTGAGTCCTTGGGTAACGTTTTTGAAACGATCCCTAATTTAGTTAGCCTGGAGCAGTTTGTTGGTGAGGGAAGTGCAGAAAATAGTACTTTAGCGAGCAGCAGTCGTATCGCTGCTGCTGATTTGGTTGTCGATGATGATGGCGTTGTTAGGCGGGGATTGCTGTCTGTTATTGAACCAGATGGTGAAGTTAGGCAAGGATTCGCTGCTACGCTGGCACTGGCTTATTTAGAAGACTGGGATATTAGGCCAGTGCCATTAGATGATCTTGGTTTGTCTTTGCAGTTGGGACAATCGAGGATTGCTCGCTTTAAAAAACATGATGGCGGTTATGTTAATGCGGCGGCTGATGGCTATCAGGTGTTGATGAATTATCGTCGTGATCATCGTCAATTTGAATCCGTTTCAGTGACAACGGTTTTAGCGGGTGAGCTGATTGAAGCACAGGTACGCGATCGCATTGTTTTAGTCGGTTCTACAGCTATGAGTGGGACTGACTTTTTGTATACTCCTCTGAGTGATGGGAGGCAGATTCCCAGCGTATATGTTCACGCACAGTTGCTATCTCAGCTATTGCGGGTTGCTCTGGATGGACAACCGTTTTTAAAGACGCTCCCAGGCTATGGCCAAGGGGGGTGGGTACTCTTTTGTATCTTGGCCAGTATTGCTGCTAGTCGCCCCATGGTTCATCGACAATCTCTCACGTCAGGGATGTCAGCGTGGCAATTAACGGGTGCAGGGTTCGGCGTTAGCAGTGGT
>JAHQVZ010000362.1 GCA_019634055.1 Leptolyngbyaceae cyanobacterium MAG.088 | reverse complement strand
TATTTATACACTCGTCTCCGAACACGTAACTTCCGGAATAAAAGCAACCTACATCCGATAAATTTTGAGGTTTAGGTACACTTAAAAAATTGGCTACAGTCCTCCTAAAATCGCACCTTGCAGCCAACTCAACTCGTTCGTGCCCAAGCCTGATGGGCTGCAATAGCAATGGCTGCAGGATAGATTCGATGTTCCTGAATTTGAATCCGCGATTGCAGACTCTCTTCCGTATCATCCCTTAGAACAGGGACGGCTGCTTGCATAATAATGGGACCGCTATCCACCACCAACTCCACATGATGCACGGTACAGCCCGCCAACTTTACCTCCGCTTCTAACGCCTGTCGGACCGCATGCAAACCAGGAAAACTGGGTAATAGGCTGGGATGAATATTTAGTAAGCGTTCACTAAAGGCATCAATCAAATTCTCGGTAACCCGTCGCATCCAACCCGCCATAATCACCCAGTCAACATCGTAAGTTGTAAGGGTATCGACAATAGCCCTGTCAAGGAGCTCACGGGAATCAAACTCACGATGATTTAAAAGAACAGTTGGAACGGACCACCTAGCAGCCCGCTCAAACACTTTTACGCCAGGATTATTACTAATAACAACGTTTACCTTAGCCCTAAGTTCTGAGCGATCGATAGCGGCCATGATGGCCTCAAAATTACTGCCATTGCCAGAGGCTAATACCCCCAACTTCAGGGCAGGATAGCTTAATGCCTGCCATTCCATGTCAGGGGAAAGCAAGTGATCCGTAAGGCAGTTAGTGGAAACAGAACCCATGGGCTTAAACACGAAACAAACTCTAGAATTTTACAGGGCATGGCCAACGTTCATTTGCTTAGCTACAGCATACGTATAATTACTGATCTAGCAGGATAGGGATAACTTAGTGATACATAGTTAACCGTTTTTGGAAAAACCAGGGCATAGTTAAGGAATACATCGCTGTCACGCCTTGCAATCGGCAAATGAATCTATCCGTCGCTTCAAGTATTGATGCCTACAATTCGCTCGACTTAATGACCAACACGCTAGATGCGATCGCGGCTCCAGTTTATGTAAAAAGCCCCGATCATAAATGGCTATTTGCTAACGCTGCTTGCTGCAAGCTTTTGAGTATTTCCTTAGAAAAACTAGCCGGGCGTTTTGATCATGAAGTATTGGCAGAAAGTGATGCAGCGTTATTACGATCTCAAGACACTAGCTTTTTTACCCATGGCACCACCACGGACCAACCCATTGTTATTAATACCGGTACTGGTCAGCGTCACTTTTTAGGAGAACGTTCTCTACTACAAACAACCCAAGGACCAATCCTCATCAATACCCTCAAAGACATCAGTGAGCTGGTTCAGATTCGCCTCACCACCAGCACTCTGCAACGACAGTTAGAAGAACGTAACTGTGATCTAGAACGGCTAAGTGAGTTTGAAGCGACCTTAAAACGAATTACCGACCGAGTGCGCGACAGTTTAGATGAAAAACAAATTCTACAAACCGCCGTACAAGAAATTACCGAAGCGCTCAATGTCAGAGGTTCCAATACCTCCCTCTATGACCTAGAGCAGGGCACCTCTACTATCTACTACGAATACACCACACTCCCCTCTGACCGAGGGCGTGTCTCCCAAATGGAGGCATTCCCTGAGGTTTATCACCAACTGTTAGCAGGCCAGTACTTTCAGTTTTGCTCCATTGCCCCAAATCCAGTAAGAGGCCTGGTATCCATGCTAGCTTGCGCCATTTTTGATGATCGAGGCGTACTGGGTGACCTCTGGTTAATTAACGACAAAGAACATGGCTTCAGCGAGTATGAAATTCGTCTGGTACAGCAAGTGGCAAACCATTGTGCCATTGCCATTCGGCAGGCAAGACTCTACCAAGAGTCCCAATCTCAGGTGCGTGAACTAGAACAAGTCAATAACCTCAAAGACGACTTTTTGAGCACGGTTTCCCATGAATTGCGCACCCCTGTGACCAGTATGCGGGTAGCGCTACAGCTGCTCGGGGTCAGTCTTACCCAGGAACTAGACCTAGAGCAAGAACTCACCAAACCTGACATAGAACAAAGTCGCATCGCTCGCTACTACCGCATCTTGAAAGAAGAATGCGAGCGGGAAATTAGTTTAATTAACGACCTGCTAGATCTGCAACGTTTAGATGTGGGCAACCATGAGTTGGCCTTACAAGCCATTCAAATCAATGAATGGCTTCCGGCTCTGGTAAATAGTTTTCAAGAACGGGCCACCAGCCGCAAGCAACAACTCAATATCTACATTGCAGAGAATAGTCCTGTCTTGCAATCAGATCTCTCAAGTCTGGATAGGATTTGGGCAGAGCTTTTGAACAATGCGTGTAAGTACACTCCCCCCGGCGGTACAATCACCCTTTCTGTAACTCCAGAAAATGAGGATTGTTTGAGATTTGCCCTCACCAACACAGGAGTAGAAATTCCTCAAGATGAACTACCGCGTATTTTTGACAAATTTTACCGGGTGCCCAGTGCCGACCCATGGAAGCAAGGCGGTACTGGACTAGGGCTAGCTCTAGTCCAAAAACTTGTAGACCACATCGATGGTGTCATCATAGTCACCAGTGAAAATAATCAAACGTGCTTTACGATTGAGTTACCGCTATCATTTACATCTTAAATAGAGATAGCGGCCCATGGATAAAACTGGTCTACACCAGGAGGAAATTGTGGTAGCAGTATCGTCAGAAACGAGTCTAGAAACCTACGAAGGGCAGTTTGGTAATTTTGTAATTACCCCAGATGATCGACGTGAGGTAGTCATCTACCGTTCAGGGTTAGCCGCAGCTGCTTTTAGTTTTGCCCTGGGTGTCGTATTGTTCACCCTAGGCAATGCCAGCAATGGGCTCCTATGGGCTATCTCTGGTTGCTACATAGCCATGTGGTTAGGCTTAGGCATTAGCCTGTGGTTTATTCATATCTATCTCCGCCCACTGCATCAGGCTTTACAAGTTTTTTGGTTAATAGGGGGGATAGCTAGTTTAGGGATTGCGATAACCTTCCCTGGGCCATTGTCACTCACTGTTTATGAACAGCCCTTGTCGATTTTGGGCATCGGCTTTACCTTTGCCGCCTTGACCGGCATTTTCTTTAAAGAGGCCTTCTGTTTTAATCGGTTAGAAACCAAATTACTGGTGCCCTTAGTACCGACTTTATTGTTAACCCATATGGTAGGTGCTCTACCTGGCCATATCGCTCAGGGGCTGCTGGTGGCTTGGGCACTTTTGTTTGTTGTTTTTGCACTGCGTAAGGTAATCCAGCCAATTCCACCCGATATCGGCGATAAAAGTGTCTTTGATTATCTCAAGCAACAGCGACATGCGTAGAACCCTATTGTAGGGATGCAGTATGCTGTGTCCCTACAATAGGGTTATTCATGGGCATCCTAGAACCATTGCAATAGTGGGGCATCTAGGTTGGAACGAGCATATTGGCTGGCTTGGTCACAGATTAAAGATGTGGGACCAGTTTTAATAAAGCGGCTGTATGAAAGATTTGGGTCCTTAGAACTAGCATGGCAAACAGCTCCTGCTGATTTGCTCACCGTCGATGGTATTGGTTTGATCACAGCGGATCAAATTGAGGGGTTGCGATCGCACATTAACCCCGAACAGCTCTTAGCAAACCATGAAGCCCAAAACTTAAACTTTTGGACTCCTGCCGACCCAGATTACCCCAGTCTGCTATGGGAAATTCCAGACCCTCCCCCTATTCTTTACTATCGGGGGTCATTGCGCCCTAACCACTCACCCACCATTACCGTTGGCATTGTCGGCACTCGGCACCCTAGTCCCTACGGACGTCGCTGGACCCAACGTTTAAGCCGCCGTCTAAGTCAACGTCAAATCAGCATTGTTTCTGGTATGGCAACTGGCATTGATGCCTATGCCCATCAAAGCTGCTTAGATAACCATGGTCGCACCATAGCTGTACTAGGAACTGGTGTCGATGTAGTTTATCCCCACCAAAATCAAGAAATCTACCAACGCATTCTGGAAACCGGCCTGATTGTGAGTGAATATCCTGATGGCACTCAGCCAGAGCGTAGTCATTTTCCCCGACGTAACCGAATCATAGCTGGCCTCAGCCACGCCACGCTTGTCACCGAAGCTCCAGAACGTTCAGGAGCCCTAATCACAGCCTATTTAGCCAATGACTATGGTCGCCATGTTTATGCTTTACCAGATGGGTTAGATAACCCTAAATGTCGTGGATGTTTAGTCCTGATCAATACCGGCGCAGGCATCATCATGGGTGAAGACCAGTTGGTCAAAGAACTCCTCAATATTGGTGTGGCCCCTCAAAAAGCCAAGGAAAACGAGTGCGACACCCCCAAAGCCAACGACCCAAATAGCCCAACGAGCGTCTCACACAACAATGATTCTGAAACCGCTCTAGAGACAAGTCTTGAGCCCAGTCCCGAAGTTAATTTAGATATGGACTTACGTAATATTTTGCAAGAGATTCCCGACATGCCGATTAGTTTAGACAACTTAGTAAAAGCCACCCAGCTAGACACAAGTGCCTTGCTAAGTGGCTTATTACAATTAGAACTTGCAGGCGTTATTAACCAGTTACCCGGTGGCCAGTACCAGCGTACATAGAAGCCACATTCCCACGGCTCTTAATCGTCTTCAATCTATTATCTAAGTTCCTGGATAGGTCTCCATATCCGCATAGGACGAGTCATAACCTGTGTAAGTTATTTCATGGGACTCTCGCGAGTCCTCAATGCGATCAAAATTATCTACAAAAAACTCCAAAACAAGTTCTCCTAGTTCGATCATGTCGCCATCTCTAAGGGCTTTTCGCGTTTGGGGTACAAGGCGACGACGATTCAAACAAGTACCCGATTGACTCCCAACATCAGCAATAAAGAATCCATTTTCAGGAGTATGACGGATAACTGCATGACAAGGGTCAACAGTCGCATTCCCTATGGGTAAAGCACAGGTAATGGATTTTCCTAAGAGCCAACATGCGCCTGAATGGGTAAGATTCAGGGTTTCAGCACTGCCCGTATTAGAGACTAAAAATACAGATGAATTGGCAATGATAGCTTGAATGTAAAAGGGAGTAACTTGACAGCGTTCTTTAACCGTCAATATAGAGTCGGCAATTACATTAGCCGCATCAAAATCGTTGTTAACATTATTAAACAAAGCATCCCAAGGAAGTGATAAAACATCATTACTGATAGCATTACCAGTCGATTTTTTTACTGCTTGGTTGCCGGGACTAAAAGCTCTAAGCGTGGACATGGACAATGACTAAACAACTTAACAGCAATAGGCTATAAGTGCGGTCGATTGTCACCCTAATTCGGTAGATTCACCGACAAAACTCTCACCATTGTGAGAATAATTCGTCGGGATAGAAAGGTAGAATTTAAATGGGTAGCTACTGAAAAATTGCTGTTCACTCATTGCTCTATCCTCGTTGTTTAGGACAAAAAACCCTTTATATATATAAGGATTGACAACGGGAATAAACACAAAAAATCCTTTATATATAAGGATTTTCTAAAAGCGCTCAGCAATCTTTTATAGGATGTGAACCTATCAGAAGGTAGTGCGTTATTTATGTCTTTTTCATTAAAGCTTGCCTGCTCAAAATCAGTGATTCGACGGAGAGGCTTTTATCGAAGCTTTAAAAGCCATGAGCAAATATTAAAATCCCCCAAGATTGGTAACCGATCTCCTGAATCCGTAATGCAGAATTCACACGGGTTTCAGAAAATTGACAAGGAACAATTTAAAGCTAATGGCATCGTGTTGACACTAATGTAAATTCACCCATAACTATTGGCATCTATTCAGTAATCATTAAGCATCCTTACATTCACCATTGCCTTTTGGAGGGCTTAGGCTTTGACAAACGCCATTATTTATGCACAACCCCCTTTAGACTTTATCCCTGAGAGTTTTCATCCCTGGGTACAAGGTATGGTGAAGATCTTGTTACCTGGCTGGCTTCGTTGGCAAACTGATCTGGTAAACATCAAAGTTAAAAATCCAGAGACGTTGGCTCAGCTATATGAAAATTTTCAAGCCGGAAATAACCGGTTTGTCATGGCATTTCGTCATCCAGCGCCTGAAGATGCCTATGGAATGGCCCACCTACTTTGGAAAGCAGTTCCTAACTCAGCTAAGCAATTGGGAATCAGACTACAGCCTGTACACAGTCATTTCATTTACGATCGTGGCATTCCTCTATGGGCGGGGGGCTGGGTAAGCTGGCTTTGTTCTCGTTTAGGCGGTATCTCTATTCAACGCGGCAAACTCGATTTAGTTGCTCTAAAAGCAGCAAGACAGCTTTTGAGCCAGGGGCAGTTTCCCTTAGCAGCAGCTCCAGAAGGTGGCAATAATGGCCACAACGAAATTGTTAGCCCTTTAGAACCGGGTGTCCCTCAGCTAGCTTTTTGGTGCGTAGAAGATCTGGCAAAAGCTAAACGGTCTGAGTCGGTTTACATCGTACCGATAGGCATTCAGTATCGATATATTGAACCACCCTGGGATGCCATTGATAAATTGCTCAGCAACCTGGAACAACGCAGTGGATTAACAAATGCAGATATAAATTTTGAACCGCCTGTGCAACTACCCACGGTTCAAATTAGCAATCTTTACAAACGTCTCTACAGGCTAGCTGAGCATTTGTTAACCCTAATGGAGGGATACTACCAAACGATTTATGGTTTAGCCTCCCCGGAAACAGATATCGCAGATGTCAATGCTCAACTAGCTGAACGCCTACAGCATTTACTTAATGGGGCCTTAGCCGTAGCAGAAAAGTATTTTGATCTAAAACCTAAAGGATCTGTTATCGATCGTTGTCGTCGTTTAGAACAGGCTGGCTGGGAACGGATTTTTCGAGAAGATTTAAGAGACAATACAGCTTTGTCATTGGTTGAACGTGGTCTGGCAGATAGAATTGCAGAGGAAGCAGACCTGCGAATGTGGCATATGCGGCTAGTGGAGAGTTTTGTGGCGGTCACCGGTCGCTATGTGTTGGAAAAGCCCACAGCTGATCGATTTGCGGAAACTGTTTTGTTGTTAGCGGATATGGTATCGCGGATTCAAGGAGAGAATCCGCTACCGCGACCATCTCTTGGCCAGAGGGAAGCTTGGGTGAGTGTAGGTGCACCGATTTGTGTGAGCGATCGCAGAGAAGCGTATAAGCAAAGTCGACGAAAAGCAGTTGCTGCTTTAACAAAAGATTTGCAGGGTGCTTTGGAAGGCTTAATTATGGATAGTTTTGAATTTTAATTATGTTATTCAAAGTCTCAAAGTAATGATGGTTTTGATTCCTGGCCGACCACGGCGAAAGGCATACTAACGTAAGACTGTTTTAGTGATAATGCCGTCTCTGTAATGCCAATTTAAGCAGTGCTGCCTCCTTGCGCCGAATTGCAGCCTGGAAGTCTGACTTAATGGCAAGAGCCGCATTGTAGGCCATAATCGCATCTTGATAGCGGCCTAACCGATGCAGTATCAGGCCTTTTCTATAAAGTGCAGCATAATCACCCGGCCGAATTGTGAGAGTGGCATCATGGGCGGCAATCGCCGCTTCATAACGCCCCAAATTAGTCAGCGCAATACCTTTACTATGAAGTACGTCTGGCAAATCTGGCTTAACGGCAAGGGCAGCGTCATAGACAGTAATCGCCTGATTAAAACGACCTAACTTAAATAGTGCATGCCCCTGATTACAAAGGGCATTAACATCATTCGGTTGAATAGCGAGGATAGCACCATAAATGGCAACCGCGTCTTTGTAATGACCCAATCGCCACAAGGCCTCTCCTTTTTGGTGCAGCACGTTGAGATCGTCTGGCCGAGTTACGAGGATGGCATCATAAACTGAGAGGGCCTCGTCATAACGGCCCAATTCAGATAGCGATACGCCTTTGCCATAAAGCTCGTCATATAGGCCTGGCTTGATAGCAAGAGACGCGTCATAGGCGACGATCGCATCTTCATGCAAACCCAACGCGGCCAGGGATAAGCCTTTTTTATAGAATGCATCCTGGAGATTCGGTTTAAGGGCAAGCGCAGCATCATAGGCGGCAACCGCTTCTGTATGACGGTCTAACTTAGCCAATGCTAGGCCCTGATTATAGAGCGCACTGTACTTATTGGGGTTGAACTTGAGGGCCATATCATAGGCCACAATCGCCGCGTCATAACAGCCGAGTTTAGCCAGAGCTAACCCCTTGTTATTGAATGTTTGGTGCAGGTCTGGTTTCAGAGTGAGCGCCGCATCATAGATTGCGATCGCATCTTTATAGCGACCCAACTTAACCAAAGACAATCCCTTATTGTTAAACGCTTCATATAAGGTTGGTTGAAGCGCGATGGCAGCATCATAGGCCGTAATGGCTTCGTCAAAGCGGCCCAGGTTAAACAGCGATACGCCTTTGTTATAGAGTGTGTCGGGTAAGTGTGGGTCGAGTTGAAGGGCCGCATCATAGGCGGCAATCGCCTCTTCGTAGCGATGACAAGAAAACAATAGGTCTCCCTCGCTGATCCACTGCTGGGAAGTCCACGTGTTTTTTACATCAACAACTAATGCCTTAGCCCCAGACCGATAGAGCTGGATTGCCTTCGTATTAGTTTCTAGAGCTTCACCATACCTACCAAGCTTTTGCAAAACGACACTACACTTCTCCCATACATTGGGAATATCAGGCTGCTCAACTAAAACTTTCTCAAACAGGCCAAGGGCCACTGAATAATCTTCAGCAGCCATTTTCTGTAACCCTTGTTCAAATAGAGCGAGCACGCCTTCTGAAGCCGGTGGTCTATAGGTGGGGCTAGTTACTTTTTCCACCTCTTTTTCAGTTGATAGTATAAGAGACTCTTTGAATGGCACGGTCTGATTAAGGAAAAGACGCTTTAGCAAAGGAAAAGACGCTTTAGCAAAGGAAAATGCATGACAGCTAATTATTATTTTAAGGCCTGTAATCGTCCGTAACTTTGAAATTCGTATAAATACGTAGTTGCTAAAGTATTTTTTGTAATAACTTGCGTGCGCGAATCAGAGCAATACTAGTCTGCCAAGGAACCATCGTTTGCGTTTTCACCCAATCTACATACGTTTTTCGGATAACCTCTAGCTCTTTGGGACTTATAGTTTCGGCCAAATGGTTCATATAGCGAGACTGTGGCCCAAACCAACGCGTTTGTAACTGAAGGGTCAACGGCAGCTCGGTGGAGAGTTCAACTAGGTCAATTTGGGCCGTTAAGCCAGTTGTTTCAAACCAATGGGGAATGGCATCAATATCCCATTGGTCAAGCATATTGCTATAGAGAGCGTCTTCGGCTTGTTTAAGCTTGCTAAAACGTTGCTTGGAAAGCGCCTGGTCAGGCAACAAACTATACAGGCGAACCGTACGAAAGGGAATTGTTTCTGCAAGAATAAAATTTCCTTTATCTGCCAGGTAACTAGCCAATTGCTTCAGCAGGTGTGGCCTGTTTTTAACTGTTTTCAAAGCATTGCGACCAATGATGCCATCAAAGCAAAGTTCTGGATTTTGGGCTGCCAATACCTTGGGCAAGTCTTCAATAGGGGTAGATAGAAAAATTGGCTGGGACAAGGTATCTAACATCTGAGCTTGTTCCAATAAAGCTTGGTGAATTTGAGGGGTGTGGCTACAGGCATAAACGCCACCTTCAGGTGCCTGGCGCAGGGCTTCCCAGGTCAGTAGGCCCGCATTGAGGTCTAGCAAAACATGGTGCCGCTGCGGTGTTAGCAGGCTGTAGATGCGATCGCAAATCTCCCTTAACTGTTCTCCCGCATTACCCAGAGTTCTCTGCAACCATTGTTCCTGCGCCTTATCCGTCGGCCCAAACGTCAGCACCTCCGGTAGGTCTGTTTCCATCACCGCTGCTAATTGGGCCTCTCGCTTACGCACCACGTCTAGACGAATGGTGGCTTCATACCCCTGGTTCGACGGTTGGTAAAACACCTTGCCCTGAAGGCCCGTGGGCAAATATTGCTGCTCTACCCAATGGTCTCGATAGGCGTGGGGGTACAAATACCCTTGACCATGGCCAAATTCTTGTTTATCTCGATTAGCATCCCGCAATGGGTTAGGGACATCTGCTTCACGCTCCTTTTCCACCGTGTTAAGCGCATCAAAAAAGCCCATAACACTATTAGATTTAGGGCAAGTGGCCAGATAAAGCGCCGCTTGTGCTAACGGATATCGCCCCTCTGGCATGCCTACTCGGTCAAAGGCCTGGGCACAGCTATTGGCCACAACCACGGCGTTGGGGTCCGCCAGACCGATGTCTTCCCCCGCAAAAACCACCATGCGTCGAAAAATATAGCGGGGGTCCTCACCGGCATACACCATACGAGCCAACCAATAGAGGGTGGCATCTGGGTCTGACCCTCGCATGCTTTTGATAAAGGCGCTAATGGTATCGAAATGGGCATCTCCTTCCTTGTCATAAAGGACGGCCCGTTGCTGGATCGATTCCTCAGCAACAGCTAAGGAAATGCTGGCACCCGCTGTAGTTTCTATGGCGAGTTCCAGAGCATTGAGCAGGGCACGGGCATCGCCATTGGCCACATTCACCAGGTGGTCTAAGGCGTCATCCTCAATTTGAATATTGAGATCGCCATAGCCTCGGTCTAGATCGCTCAGGGTTTGCTGAACGATCTGCCGTAAATCATCGGGCCCTAGAGGCTTGAGCTGAAATACCCGCGACCGGCTGACCAGAGCCTTGTTAACCTCAAAGTATGGATTTTCAGTAGTGGCCCCAATCAGAATAACCGTGCCATTTTCTACCCAAGGCAACAGAGCATCTTGCTGCGATTTATTAAAACGGTGGACTTCATCAACGAATAAGATAGTGCGCTGACCGTGCTGACCACGTAAATCTTGAGCAGTTGCGATCGCACCGCGAATATCTTTTACCCCCGCCAACACCGCATTAATCGCAATGAAGTGAGCTTTGGTCGTGTTAGCAATCACCCGGGCCAGCGTAGTCTTCCCAGTGCCCGGCGGCCCATAAAACAACACCGACGATAGCTGATCTGCCTGAATTGCCCGACGCAATAACCGCCCAGGCCCAACAATGGCATCCTGACCAACATACTCATCCAGGTTACGGGGACGCATCCGGGCCGCTAACGGAGCTTCCGATTCAATCAGTTTCTGCCGATATTGCTCAAAGAGATCCATAGAAATGGAGAGTTTTGAGGGGTGATTTTGGTAGGGCTATGGTCTTTTCAATTAGCTAAGTATTTAATAAGTTGATTAACCCACACCTTATATCTCAGAGAGACTAGCTTATCTATAAAACAAAAACGCCTCCAACTAGTGAAGGCGTTCCTAATTAAGTAGAAGCTGAATCGAAATAAGGCAATAACCCTATATTTAACTCAACTAACAACTCAAAATTAAAGATTATGAGGACCAGATACCACCAGCAACTTCTTGCAGAGGTAGCAGGTGAGGAGTCTGACAAAGCAGATAAGCAAAGAAAGCACCGCTGCAGCCACCAACCAGGAAGCCACTAGCAAAATTGCTCCACCCTTCACGAGTAGAAAATGCCTCAGGAGGATTCGGCGTTGTCAATGTACCTTCAGGACCATCAGGACCAGCAGCACTGTAGATTGACAGTGCAATCGTCAAAATAAAGACGAAGCTGACGGCAGCAATTACACCAGCCACAGCAGCATAATCAGTAGCACGAAGGGGACCCAGAATAGCAAAGGGACCGTAGAACCAATAACCGTGAGCAACACCCACTTCTAGACCACGGCTAAATGGGGACAAGCCTGCACGATAAGCAGGCAGATTATTAATGTAAGTACGTGCAACCGCAGAGGAGTTAATCGGAGTCGCAACGTTACCCACTTCGGGAGCTCCAGTTGCGCTTGCAAAACTAGTTGCCATAAGAACGTCTTCCTATGTAATGGACAGTCGTAAGACGGAAATTCGAATTTATAACGCAAACAAAACCGATGGAGCCTTCGACTGCCCCTAAAGCCACCATTTACAAATAAATATAAAATGGTGCAGAGCCGACTTAGCACACCGGAAAATTGGCTGCATATGAGCCCAATAATCTCACAGAAACCAACCAAGTATGGTGAATGCAACAGCTTTGTTAAGCATGGACGAGTAGAACGTTAACTTACTTAACATTTAATGCATTGGGAATTGCCCAGTAGGAGCAACTTGATTTATTTAACGCTGCGCTAGCATTCATAGTGAACCTTCCAGGGTGAATCATGGAAGCCAATTTGGCAAAAATGCTGCAATTTATTGATGACTATCAGCAGCAGCGTCCTCAGGAATCCTCAATTCAAGTAGTACGGTCTTTGCGAGCCTATACCCGAGCATCCTATGCCGATAAATTTTGGGAACTTGTAGCGGGCAGTAACCCAACCTTTATTAAAGGAGAATTAGATAACCAATCCGTTGTACTGATGGACCAAAGCATCGATTTTGCTCATTTTATAGCGGCGCTATCAGACCAAACTTGGGGAGGCAATCTCAGATCCACCCTTAGCGATGGGTTCCTATGGCTAACATCAAAGGCATTTACAGGCAAGGGTTACGATAGTCGCGAATATACTGCCGCCATCGGTGATACAGCTCAACCCATTGAGGTCTATTTAGACAAGTATGGCCCTCATGTTTATCAACCCGATCAACTCAGCAAATTACTCGGTAAGTTTGCATCTGCCCAAGACTACGCTTCTGACTTAGTCGCCTTTGCAGTTGGGCGACTACTGTACGAAAATCCCAGCCTATCGGTGAGATCTGCCATCCTAGAAGCCAACTGGTTTAACTATTCAGGCACGGTAAGGCGTTACTTGGTGGATATGTTTGACGCTAAAGTCTCCTCTAAAGGCATTATCGTCAATGGCACACAGGTACGTACACGTATTTTCGAACGCATCCGAGCCTATTTACTAATCAAACGAGACATTATTAAGGGCAATATCTTCAATCGTACCTACCGACAGCGCATTCGCCCTGCACTGATCGAGCATGCCAGCGACTATTTCATTAGCTATTTACAGAATGCTTTAATGCACCAGCCCCCATCCCACGGGCCAACAGGAGATTTTCATCAAAAATCAAGCTAAGAATAGTTCAGAATAATTCGTCAAAAGAAAAATCGGCCCCGCATAGGAACCGATTTCAAAAAGTCTTTTGACTTTGCGTTTATCTCTCATTGTGGAGGTAGTTGAAAATGCGTTGGACGCACTGTCTAATCAATCTCCGTACGATATTGTAACAATCAGTACACTTTTTTCTGTGATGAATCTTTACTAAATTACGCCAAGTTTATGTGGGAGGTAGTCACGAAAACGACTCAAGAACTGTCAGCAAATGAGTCTACCCCTTAAATTAAATTCGCCCAACGCGAAAAAAGGTCATGACTCTTTAACATTTAGACGGTATAAATCCAGTTTTTTGATGCGTAGGTACCTTTTTTGCCATGTAAACAGTTAGCCTATCGTCAAGCTGCCCTGGCAATGCAACAGGCAAACTCAACCTTTGTCGATGATAATGATGGAGGTTTACTAGGGCTGTTATTTTATTCGCCTAATATATTTTCTTGCAAATTACGTTTCTTGGTACTAGTTCTGGTGTTCCTACTCGGTCACGCAATGTGTCAAGTGTTGCACTGCGTCTACCTCAGCGTGCTGAGGTATGGCTGTTTGACTGTGGAGAAGGCACTCAACATCAGTTTCTCAGAAGCGAACTAAAATCCAGCCAAATTCGACGCATCTTTGTCACCCATATGCACGGTGACCATATTTTTGGGCTGATGGGGCTATTGGCAAGCTGTGGCTTGGCCGGGAATGTCTCCCGGATTGATATCTACGGACCCCCTAAATTAAATGAATACTTGCAAGCCTGTCGTCGCTATTCCCAGACTCATTTTTCCTATCCGATTAAGGTCCATACAGTAGCCCCTGGCAAAGTATTTGACGATGGCGAATTTTCAGTCTACTGCCAACGGTTAGAGCACCGGGTGCCGGCCTTTGGTTATCGCATTGTGGAAAAGGATCGTACGGGCCATTTTGATGTGAAACGGGCAGCGGCATTGGGCATTCCGCCTGGGCCAATTTATGGTCGTTTGAAACGAGGAGAAGCCGTAACCCTCGCAGATGGGCGCATCATTAATGGCTCAGAACTCTGTGGTGAAATGATTCAGGGTCGGAAACTGGTTTATTGCACAGATACGATTTTTTGCGATCGCGCCATTGAACTCTCAGAACAGGCCAATGTTCTTATCCATGAATCAACCTTTGCCCACCAGGATGCAGACCTGGCCTATCAGCGACTCCATTCCACTTCCACCATGGCGGCTCAAGTCGCCCTATCTGCCGAGGCAAAACAGCTAATTCTCACCCACTTTAGCCCTCGCTATGCGCCGGGCAATACCATTGAGCTTAAGGATTTACTATCAGAAGCCAAAGCAATTTTTCCTAATACACTCATGGCCCATGACTTCTATGTCCACAATATAGAACATGCAGTGGCTTAGGAAAAAGCAGACGTTATGCCTGAGAGTCATTGACTTTAGTAGAGTCAATGAAAGTGCGACTGGTCAGGTCATGCTTTTCACTCAGCTGATGCCCCCCCAGAGAATGCTCATTTAAGCGGGTTTTCAACCGACTAAAGTGCTTTTTGTTATTGATCGGCATGTGAGGAGCAGGCAGCTCATCATTTGGCCAAGAGTCAATATCTCCACAGGGGCAGGCTTTAGCTACCGGCATGACACTTGGCATGGCGGTCGGAATGCTACAGCGAGCACAGTCAGTAATTTCCCACTGAGGAGACAACAACTGCTCGATGGTTTCACTGGCACCATCTAAATAACAGTCACGACCACCTACAGCTATGATTTTTTTCCAACAATCTTTAAAAGCTCGGCTCAGCTGCGCACCTTCCAATACAGGTACTGGCCGCTGAGTCATCAATCCATTGCTGATATGTACCGGCTTACCCAGTTGAAACCAATACGCCAAATAAATTTGAACTTCGTGTTGAGACGCCATGGACCACCTCGTACTGTGAAATAACGTTTGCTACAGCACGCCGACTGTCACAGTCTTATCCTAACGCTTGAATTTTAGAATTATTGAGACGTTAACCTATTTTCAAGGTTGTGATGTCTGCTTATGATTTGGGAGGCAGTGGTTTACCCAACTGCTTAAGATTCAGGGCATAACCACCGGTGACTAAATAGACTTGGGCTGCAATCTCACCAATACGCCTGACTAAATACCCAAGACGATCACGAAATTTACGCCCTAAGGGATAAGCAGGTACCACCCCCCAACCTGTCTCTTCCGCCACCACAATCACATCACAATGAGGCGGATTAAGTACGGTCATGAGCTCCTCAATACAGACTTGCCAAGCTGCATCATCCTGCTCAAGCTGATTGGCCAGCCAGGTACCCAAGGAGTCAACCAATAAACACTCGCCACGGTCAGAAGCTTTAATAGTCTCTGCTAAATTTTTAGGGACCTCTTTAGTTTGCCAACTGGCCGGTCGACGATTTCGATGTTGCTCAACGCGCTGTGTCCACTCGGCATCGTCAGCCGGTAGCTTGGCAGTAGCAATATAAACGACAGGCTTTTTAAGCTGCTCAGCCCAGTGCTCAGCCCATTCACTTTTCCCAGAACGGGCAGGTCCAGTCACTAAAATCAGCTGAGGCATTAAATCCAATCGTGATTGAACTGCGTCTGGCTGTGGCCATTAGCTTTGGAATACCCCTCATAAAGCCAGGCTATCAGTGAAATAACGGTCCCAACTATTGGCCCCGCTCCAAAAATCATTAACTCAACGCCGCTCATTTCCATGTCCCCATGTATTGACTGTGTGCCAATTATTCCACTGGTACACTCAAAATAACATCGGCACATGCACTCAAAATAACTACCTATATGGTGTGAAAAGCTACGCACATTATCAGATTAGTTTGATGAGTCCGCAGCTGGTGTGCGTCGCTCTAACCACCAGACGATTGAAATCCAAAGAATAACTAGAATAAAAGCCGCAATGGTAAATTGAGCCACCCAACCCACCAGGGTGGTCAGCGGAATTAACCGTCCCACAAAGAATGCCAACGTTACCATGGCTGTTCCCCACAGGCTAGCGCCTAATAAATTACATAATAAAAATTTCCAGTAGGGCATGCGGGCGATTCCCGCCAAAGGACCCGCAAAAACCCGCAATAATGCCACAAATCGACCAAAAATAACAGCTTTGTCCGCATTTTGACTAAACTGTTCTCGAATATTGGCCAGAGCGGCTTTTTCGATCCGCAAAAGTTTGCCTAATCTCAACAACAAGGGCCAACCACCATAAAACCCAATCCAATAGCCCATACTGTCGCCAATGACTGCGCCTGCGATCGCACTAGACAGCACCCAGCGATAAGCCAACTCTTCACTACCTGCCAAAAACCCACCCACCAACGTCACCGTTTCGCCTGGTAGAGGGAGCCCCATATTTTCGAGCATAATGCCAAAAAAAATGGCCCAGTAGCCATAATCTTGAGCCAATGCCTGGATTGTTTCAAGCGAAAAAAAATCAAACGTGAAGGGGACAATATGCATAAAGGTGGGTTTATATTTCTTTTATCTTATTCATTTTTTCTTACAATTGTGACTCCTGACGAGATGAAAATCACTGAATTTCATCTAAATCAATTGAAGCGATCTGATTTCCACACAAACATTGCAATAAAAAACCTTCCCTACCGGGAAGGTTTATGACTAAGTTAACTCATCAACATAATTACCTATTGAGGTTAACACCCCTAAGCCTCTGAAAAGCTAGCCATCGGTGTTGCTCCTAACATAGACTGGGGAAATGTAGGTAAGTCAAGACAGTGTTGATTACGGCGAGTCCTGACAGCTAAACGATAGCTAACATTCTGTAATTCAGCATTCAGCTGACGATTTTCCTGCTGAATGCGCGCAACTCGATTTTTAACTGCAATCATCCGCTCAGAGAACTTCTGCTTGTAGATTTTAGGAAGTTCTTGAACTACCTGCTCTAACATGCGAGTGCGATCAGTAAGTTCTTGAACGGTTTGATGCATCTGATGAATTTCTTCATCTCGACTTTCTATTTGCTCTTGATAGAAAGACACCTGAGTTTCTACACCCTGTAACTGTTCACGCAGAGCTCTTACCTCGGCTTGATGACGCTCAGAAACATCTGTTGACGGAAGAAAGTCTTGATTCCCCTTCACCAAACGAAACAGCTCTTGAGACAACTGTTGCACCAGCTGATCTCTCATCTCCAATTCTTCTTGTAGACGAGCCACTTCCGTTTGTGCATCAGACGTTCTTAACTTAGTCAATTGAGCCACGTGATCACTCCTACAGTACTAACAATGACTTCTTAAACTGTTGTCGATTGTTTTAATGCTTTAGTGGACAACAGTCAACTTACTAACAGACAAAATTTACGAAAACCAGCAGATTAAATTAAATCTAAAGCATCCGGGCATAACCATAACAGTAAACAGACCAAAATGCTGGCGACCAAAAATCCCAACTTTGGCAAAGCTAAACCTTGCAAGCACAACTCAAGCGAAGGTTTAAACCATGTCTACTCGTCTCAAAGAGACTAGAACAAGCACCTGAATGCCCACAAATTTAGCACCAATTTCGTAAAATGCAAGGGATTTATTCTATAGGTTTGTATAGCAGTCAACACTTAATAGCTGTAACAGCCCAAAAAAGTGAGAAGGTTGCAGCCTCCAAGAGACAGCAACCTTCTCACTAAATAGACTTTGTACGTCAGTCAGAGTCGACATTACAGCCCATCTACTGACTCAAGCTTATATATTCTCTATGACCCTAAAGGAGCAGCCTGAGGTGCCATCTCTTCAGGTTCAGCTTCTTGAGGTTCATCCACCACCAATGTCAAATAGCGAATGATGTCTTCACTCAAACGCATATCTCGCTCCATAGGAGCAATAACCTCACCAGGTGCCTGGTAATTCATCTGAATATAAATGCCTTCACGGTAGCGATTGATTTCGTAAGATAGGCGGCGCTTACCACGGTGCTGAGTTTCTAGCACCTCACCACCCTTCTCATTAATCATGCCCTGGTACTTACCAATCATATTATCAACAACCTCATCACTGATGTCAGGCCGCATAATATACATGGTCTCGTAAAAATTACTCATGCTGCTCCTTATGGACTAAATGGCTTGGTCATTAACGTTGCCAAGCAAGGACCAACTATCATAACAGGAAAGTAGCAAAGTCTAACGCTACCGAACGTTCACTTGCTTTTCGAAATCCCTAAAATCTACCAATTTGAATATTGACAGCCTCTGAAATTGTTGGGATTTCTGGATATTGCCCCAGTAAACACCGATAAATAGAATACCCAACAGCACCGACACCACCAAACAAGAGTACGTTGTAAAACGCATCAGTAATCAGTTCTAAACCAGGTAGCTGAAGCAAGCTCAACAAAAGACCGCCAATGGAAATAATAAAACCAATTAAAATCGCCTGCAGTGTATTAAAACGAATGAAGTGACTGATATTTGAATTGCGTACCACTAATAAGAAGAGCGCAAAAAATATGATAAGTGAACCAAAGGGAATTCGGCTATAAAACAAAATTAACGGCGAAAGCAACAACAGAAGAACTTCACCGACAGGCGCAAGCACTGGAAAGTTTGCAATCAGCTTAAAGAGTGCATTACCTACAGTTACCGCATCAAACAAAGGTAGTAGGTAGGGTAAGCTTCCAAGAATCTTGTCAGATATTTCAGTCGTGCTGCGCCAAGTCATAAGAATACTTGAGAAGGAATACGATAAATAAAACGCTTTGCCACCATACTAAAATGGCCAGCTCTCATCAGCATAGCGCAGCTTTTCTCTACCGTCTTACGTTTTCTAAGAAACGAGGCTGGCAAGTACTTTCACACAAGCATGTAGGCCCTAAAGCTCAAATTGTGAAAACGATTCGATGTTGGCTAATCGAAACCCCATTTGACACTGATATTGAGGCAATTGTGTAGCCGACTCTAATTGTCTAGCACAGCCCAATTTTCCATCACGCAAACGAGGTTGTCCACTCTGGCTTGCCATTAAGCAACTGGCACAAACAGATGCTGACGGGATCACCTGATTGTCTAGCAGAATCACCAACATAGTATGACACCCCACCAAAACAGGCTTTAAGCCTATCTTAGGCGAGGTATCGATATATTGGGCAAACTTTATCCAGTTTTTATTGGCCCTGCGCAATCTTCTTTAGGATGCAGGCGTCTCAATCCGACGACGACGACGAGCCCGGCGACTACGCTGACGACGAGGTTCTTCCTTTGCCATGTAAGACGGTTCTTGATCGCCATCCCCCCGCATCCAAGCAGGACGAGTTTGATCATAGGCCATTTGCAAAGCAGCCGCAGCCACAGTATGGGGATCGTACTCTTCAGTTAGCTGAGAAACAATCGGCAAAAATGAAGCCAATCGTTCGCTAGTGACAGCTTCTTTGACCTGAGTTTGTAGCTTTTCTAGAGAACGGGCCGCAATTTCAGCTCGAGTCGGCACCTTACAGAACATTAGCTCTTGCTTAAGGTGGCGCTCAATTTGGCGCAGATGATACTTCTCTAGGGGATGCACAATCGAGACAGCTCGGCCTTCTTGTCCGGCACGCCCAGTACGACCAATACGATGCACATAGCTATCTAAGTTATCAGGTAGCTCATAGTTAATAACATGGGTCAAATTATCTACATGGATACCGCGAGCGGCAATATCGGTAGCTACCACCCAGCGCACTTGCCCTTGCTTAAAGCGCAGCAATAAACGCTCTCTCTGGGCCTGATTAAGGTCACCATGGTATTCATCTACGCTATGGCCAGCAAACTGCAATTGGCGCGTAAGCTCAGCTGCCGTGCGTCGAGTACGAACAAAAATAAGGGCCGATTCTGGATCTTCCATTTCCAAAATGGGCATTAGGGCACGAGGCTTACTCCACCCTGGAGGCACAACATAGGCCAACTGCGTAATTCGCTGCGGCGCCGTATTTTGAGCCTTGACCTTCACGGTGACTGGCGACTTGAGAAACTTAGCGGCCAACTCACGAATGGCAGGCTCCATAGTGGCCGAGAAAAATGCCGTCTGTCGCTCCGCAGGCGCATGACTCAAAATATTTTCAACATCCTGAATAAAGCCCATATTCAGCATTTCGTCGGCTTCATCTAGGACTAGCCAGCTGAGGTTCTCAAGATTGAGCGCTCCACGGCTGAGCAAGTCTAGGACACGGCCCGGTGTGCCTACAACCATATGAACGCCACGACGCAACTGACTTAGCTGACGTTCAATAGATTGGCCACCATACACCGGTAATACCCGCAGTTGAGAATTATGTTTGAGCGTTTGCACGGCCTGGCAGACCTGCATAGCAAGCTCACGGGTTGGTGTCAGCACTAAGGCCTGTACAGAACGCTTATTAACGCTCACCTGTTCCAAAATGGGTAGCGAAAAAGCGGCAGTTTTACCAGTTCCAGTTTGAGCCAGGCCAACCACATCATGCCCAGCGAGCATGTGAGGAATTGCTTGGGACTGGATAGGTGTGGGCTCGTTGAAGCCGAGTTCATCCAAATGTTGAGCTTGGGGTTCTGATAACCCGAGGTCAGCAAAAGACAATGTCATTTAGACTCCTTCTTTAAGGTCATTAATTGCAGGCAGGAAGTTAAAAAGAAACACTTGCGGGCGCTAGGTTTGAAACCGTAGAATCAGGCGATACAACAGTGCCAAAGAGGTCATAGGTATCAGCTCCACTAATTTGTACAGGGACTATCTGGGCCAATGGTGGCGACCCTTTAACATAGACAAGACCATCGACATCGGGGGCAAAGCGAGCAGAGCGACCAATACATTCACCTTGACCTGGGTTTTCTTGCTCGATCAGAATGTCTACAACTTTGCCAACCTCAGACTGATTGCGCCTAAAGGAAATTTCTTGTTGAGTCAGCATCAGCTCTTCCCGTCGCTGGTGCATCACTACAGGATCAACTTGATTTGGTAGAGTTGCTGCTGGAGTACCGTCTTCAGCAGAAAAGGTAAATACACCAACATGGTCAAACTCATGACGCTGGATAAACGCTTTGAGATGCTCAAAGTGAGCATCTGTTTCACCCGGAAATCCAACAATAAAGGTCGTACGTAAGACTGCGTCAGGTAATGCGGTCTTAAGCTTTTGAATAATGTCATCGTTGACACGCCCCTGCCAGGGTCGATTCATAGCCCGCAAAATTTCGGGATGAGAATGCTGCAGAGGTAAGTCTAAATAGGGCAAAACATTCGGCGTTGAGCGAATGGCATCGAGAACTTCCGATGTTAAACCAGTGGGATAGGCATAGTGCATGCGAATCCAGGGCACATCGACATCACCCAGAGCCCGTAAAAGCTCTGCCAGCTTGGGCTTGCCATACAAATCGACACCGTAATTGGTGGTAATTTGAGAAATTAGCACCAGCTCTTGCACCCCTTCAGCAGCAAGCTGATGAGCTTCGGCAACAATAGACTCGATAGAGCGAGAACGTTGATTGCCCCTCAGATGAGGGATGATGCAAAAGGCACAACGATAATCGCACCCTTCGGCCACACGAATATAGGCCACACCTTCACTGGTAGTACGATAGCGAGGTACGGTTTCATCAGCGATATAGGTGGGTTCAGCAGACACTGCTTTGACTCGCTCTCCCGCTTCAGCGCGCTCAATGACGTCGACAATGCGGTGATAATCTCCTGTGCCAATCAGGGCAACGGCCTCTGGAATTTCATCTAAAAGCTCAGATTGAAAATGTTGGGCTAAGCACCCCGTAATAACAATCTTTTTGTCGGCTTCTGCCAGTTCTACTAAAGTACGCACTGACTCTTTACGCGCTTCTTCGATAAAACTACAGGTGTTAACTATGACGTAGTCAGCGAGCTCTTCATTGGCATCAACCTGATAGCCGGCCTTAACTAAAAGGCCCAACATGTGCTCGGTATCAACGCGATTTTTCTCACAACCTAGGTGAGAAATTGCAACGGTTGGCTTATGAACCATAAATTCTTATGAGAAAAACTAGAATGCTGGTCTCCAGAGCAGGCGTTGCGATCGCACGGATGACTCAGCACCCTACCCTATCACTTTTGAATGGGTAGCGATTGTTTTTGCCCGGTTGAGGAAATTATAACATAACTATACAATTCTGTAGATATTCCCTGGAAAGGATTGACGTACATGGGAAACAGCTTTTGCTGTATCTACACGAACACATAGTTAACGTAATTATTTAGACATTTTAGGACGGGTCAATCCGAATAAATCCTTGGCAAATATTAAATCTGTCAGGTTAGTTAAGACAATGGATATCCCTGAAAGCCTAAATTACATCAGCTAAACTCGCAATCGGTATTGACGTAGTCTCTACTTCGAGGGTATGCGTTGATTGCGATCTCCTTCACTGTTAATCATCCTGTCATCAGCGGTTGCCAAAACGTAAATTTTTGAGATCTTGTGGAGCTAAATAAACTTTTTAAAGCAGCATCCCCCGTAATTGGAGTAGTTCATTTACTACCTTTGCCTACATCAGCTCGTTGGCAGGGATCCTTACAGTTAGTGGTCAATCGAGCCGTACAAGAAGCCATGGCTCTCGCAGCTGGTGGTGTACACGGCATTATTGTAGAAAATTTTTTTGATGCACCGTTTACAAAAGGGGCCGTGGACCCTGCGGTCGTTAGTGCCATGACCATAGTGGTTAGTCGGCTCAAACAACTAGTAACGGTTCCCATTGGCATCAACGTATTACGCAATGATGCCCATAGCGGGTTAGCGATCGCAGCCTGCACAGGTGCTGAGTTTATTCGCGTCAATGTGCTGACCGGGGTGATGGCCACTGATCAGGGTTTGATTGAGGGAGATGCGTATCGCATAATGCGTTATCGCCAAGCACTCGGTAGCGACATTAAGGTGTTTGCTGATGTGCTAGTCAAACATGCTACCCCTGTCGGCACTCTTAATGAAGAGACAGCCCTGGCTAACGCGGTCGCGGATACCATTCACCGAGGATTAGCGGATGCCATTATTGTTTCTGGTGGAGTGACGGGGGAGCCGCCCACCCAACAAGACCTGGCTAAGGCTAAAGCCGCTGCGGGCAAAACACCTATCTTGATAGGCAGCGGCGCAACCGTAGACAATATTTCTCAACTAATGCAAATGGCAAATGGTGTCATTGTTGCGAGTTCTTTAAAGCGATGGGGCCAGATTGAGCAGCCGGTCGATCCCCATCGTGTTGGGCAATTTATAGATGAGATATCGACCCTGTAGGGGCGTTGATGCAATGCCCCTACAGGGCGATGGAGATAAATGACTGTGGGGATTAGAGAATATCTTTACCGTAAGACCTATTTTTTGTCTAAGATGCAGTCGGGGCTATCTGGGAATAGTCTATTTACTATTTAATAGTGGGGTGCCTAGTTTAATAGGGAAGGGCCTTACATTTTGTTTGTCTTGATGAACTTAGAGTTATCTGTAAATTATGGGACGTCGCCGTAAAGAAACTCGTGGGATTTATCGTTGGTCACGCCCTGCCATTGGTGCGATCGCAACCGTTGGTGCCTTGGGGACTGCCTATCTAACGGTGGTCAAATTAATGGGGAATGATGCCACCTGTCCCGTGAAAGGCTGTGATCAGGTCTTGAACAGTGCCTATGCAGAGGTCTTTGGTATTCCACTGACATTATTTGGCTGTCTCGCCTATTTGACGATGGTGGCATTATCTTTGGGGCCACTTTTAGTTAATGCAGAAGGCAAACAGCGCCAGCAACTAGAAGACACCACATGGCCGCTCTTGTTTATTGGGGCCACAGGCATGATGGTTTTTAGTGGCTATTTAATGTACCTGCTAGCCACGGAACTTAAGGCTCCCTGCATCTATTGCATTGCCTCTGCATCATTTACAGTCCTGATGTTCTTGCTAACTATTTTGGGCCGTCAGTGGGAAGACCAAGGAGCACTCGTCTTTCGTGGCATCATCATGGGTATGGTTACCTTAGTCGCTACCATCGGTATGTATACCGTTAGCATTAATGGTCCAGCCACCGTTGGCAATACTGGCCCTAGCGTCACCAATACCTCTGGTGCGGCAGAAATTGCCCTAGCTAAGCACCTAAAAGAAATCGATGCAAAAATGTATGGTGCATACTGGTGTCCCCATTGCTTTGACCAAAAGCAGCTATTTGGTCAAGAAGCGAAGAAATATATGCCCTACATCGAATGTGCTGAAGATGGTGCTAATTCTCAAATGGCACTGTGCCAGTCTATTCCCGAAATCAGCGGGTTCCCCACCTGGGAGGTGAATGGAGAGTTTCTAGCCGGGACCCAAACATTGAATACTCTGGCTACGGCCTCTGGGTATCAAGGTCCTACTGACTTTAAGAATTGATTTTTCGACAAACGGGTCATTGCATGCGACGACCCGTTTTCAATCCCCCCACAACCGTCTAACTAAAATTAATTTCTAGTAGGGAAAGGTCATCTGAAAGGTCTTGCCCCATGGCAATACTAGGCATAACGGCATGGCTAATGAGTTGATCTAGCTGCCCCGGTCGCGGACATTTGACAATGTGATCGATAAAGCTGTCTAAACCCAGAATTTCGCCAGTTTCAGCCACCGATGTCTCAGGCACTTCATAGACACCGTCACTAAAAATGTAAAGGTAACTATTGTCTGGAATTGAGCAGCGTTTCCAGGTGTAGGTGGTGTCAGGCATCATGCCGATAGGCATGCCCGGAGTCCGTAAACGCATGGTCTCAGCCATCATGATTCCTTCATTTTTGATTAGCTCAGACGACTCCACAGATGGATCAGACAGCAATACAGCGGGAGGATGCCCCGCACTGGCATACATAAGCTGACGATTCACTCGATTGTAGACGCCATACCAAATGGTGAAATACTTTTCGTTTTGGTTAGTCATCTGAAACATATTATTCAGACTTTCCAAAACCTTGTCAGGTCGATAGAAGTTTGTGCCAGGTAGGGATTGCGATCTCAATACATTCAGCACAGATGTAGAGAGCAACGCGGCCCCTAACCCATGGCCTGAAACATCTAGCAAATACATCACTAAATAATCAGGATCTAGCCAGTAAAAATCAAAACAGTCACCGCCAAGCTGCTGGGATGGCAGAAAACGCGTTTTGATTTTCACTGGCGGTTTATCTGTATCTCTGGGTAGCAGAGACTGCACATAAGACGCGGCTTCTGCCAGCTCATTTTCTAAATATTGCTTTTGTTCCTTCAAGTCTCGCGTTAGCTGGCATAGGCGCATACCAGATTTAACCCGAGCCTTCAGTTCTGCCATATCAATAGGTTTCATCAGCAGGTCATCGGCCCCTGCTTCCAGCGCTTCTACACGGCTTGCGGTCTCTGCATGGGCCGTAATCAGCAAAAACGAACTCATGGATAGATCCGGATGTTCTTTTAACCGGCGACAAATCTCCAGACCATCCATCGTACCGGGCAAACGCCAGTCACAGAGGATCACAGGGGGGGTAATCGACAATGCCTGAGCTAAGCCAGATGCAGCTGTTTCTGCAATAGCCACACGATACCCTTGACTTTGAAGCATCCGCTGAAGGATACGTCGAATGATCGGATCGTCATCGATCACCAAAATATCTGTCGTAGGATTAGCTGCCTTTACCATTACACCGATAAGACGCAGAAGTTTGTTTCAAAATGCCATTTTCCTAAACCCATGCTGGCATGCCCCCATGGACTATTAGCTTTACTACTCATGGCATCAAAGTCCTACCGAAGTCATCAGCAAACAACTAGCAATCAAAATAATGTCAAAGGTTAAAAAATCTCTTAATCAGATATCAGATAGAAGTTCTAGATTTTAGCTAGAGTGTACCCTTCTCATTCAGACATATGTAGGCAACACATCAAACATGTACATTACAGACTTCCAAAGGGCATGGGCCAAAAACAGTAAAGCAACTGTGATATTTTTTTGAGCGAATAGCAACAGTGGCCGCAAACAATCATGGCAATAGCTTATTTTATCAGCCTACAGAGGATATTTACGACCTAGCTAATGGTCGCAAATATGTCAAAACAACGTATTTGCCGTAATTATGCTGTCTAAACAAAGGACGTCTAAGACAAAAAAGTGTGCCCCTCAGATAGGTCCATTCAGAGATGCTATGTCACAAATTTGGCAGCAGCATAGCCGCAACAGGTGAAAAATTATTGCAAGACTGCCCTGGGTTCAGGGGCGATTTCTAAGCTAAGGTAGCGCTGCTACTACTTAAACAATGAAAAGTACCTGTGATCTGCCTAAAAGCTGCGTTTTACCCGTACTAAAGTCTCCCCAAGATTACCAAGTATTTCGCATTAGCCCCGACGATAAAAACAGACTGGCGCTACTGGTGGACCCCACACTGGGCCATGCCAAACTGACTTGCTGCGTAGAGATTTTTGATACAGGAGGCAGAACCCCCATCCATCGCCATCAAATAGCTGTGGAAATGTTTTATGTACTCAAAGGTGAAGGACGTGTGGTCTGCGATGGGAAAAGTTCCACGATTCGAACTGGGGACAGTATTCTAGTGCCATCCTATGGAATTCATTTTGTTGAAAATATAGGTTCACAACGGCTTTACTTACTCAGTGTGATGGTTCCCAACGAAGATTTTGCAGAGCTAATTCATAATGGGATCCCAGCAGAATTAGATGAAGAGGACATGGCTGTTTTAGGTCGTACCCACCATATCTAATGCCACTTGAGTTTCTGCCTGTAAAACCGAAACAAGTGCATTCACTACAGACTCGGGATGGCATACGTCTGGATGCAGATGTTTACTACCCTGATGCCGAGGGACCATGGCCTATCTTGCTGATGCGACAGCCCTATGGACGTGAGATCGCATCGACGGTCGTCTATGCCCATCCCACCTGGTATGCCTCCCACGGTTATATCGTTGTGATTCAAGATGTGCGCGGTCGCGGTACGTCTGACGGCACCTTTGACCTGTTTGCCCACGAAGTGAACGATGGCTATGACAGCGTTGAGTGGGCTGCTCAACTACCGGGAAGCAATGGCCAGGTGGGAATGTATGGGTTTTCCTACCAGGGGATGACCCAGCTCTATGCTGCCCAGGCAAGACCACCGGTATTAAAGGTATTAGCTCCAGCTATGGTGGGCTATGACCTGTACCAGGATTGGGCCTATGAAAATGGCGCTTTACGATTACAGGCAGGACTGGGCTGGGCAATTCAGTTGGCAGCAGAAACCGCTCGCTTAAAGAGAAATACGGTTGCATTTAATGCATTACGAGCAGCGTCTCGTAATCTGCCGATCAATGGATTGGTTGCAGCCGATCCAGAGGTGCTAAAGCAGTATGCGCCCAATTCGTTTTGGCATGATTGGCTGGCCCATCCAGACAACGATGATTATTGGCAGTCCCTCAAGCCAGATTTGGCGGCTGTGGATTTGCCTATGCTCCACGTGGGTGGATGGTTTGATCCCTATTTAACTGGGGATATTCGGCTCTTCAAAGAAATGGCAGGCCAGAGTCGTTATCCTCAGCATTTTTGGGTGGGACCATGGACTCATATTCCGTGGAGCCGCAAAGTGGGTGAGGTGGATTTTGGGCCGGAGACGATGAACCCCATCGATCGGCTGCAGGTGCAGTGGTTTGATTATTTTCTAAAAGGAAAAGGCAGCTTAGATCAGCGTGCCGTTAATTTATTTGAGATGGGTAGCAATGGCTGGCGTCGTTTTGATGGTTGGCCCTTGGCAGCTGAGGTGCGGCGCTATTACTTACACAGTTCTGGTTTAGCTGGGATGCGAGAGGATGATGGTGAGTTGGTGATGTCCGAGCCGACTATGGCCATAAACGATGTATTAGTTCACGATCCATGGCGACCGGTGCCTGCGTTGGGGGGGCATGTAAGCTGGCCAGGGGGGAGTTGCGATCGCACAGCCTTAGACGGGCGTAGCGATGTCCTCACCTATACAACATCGCGACTGGAAAGCGATTTGGCCGTAGCTGGCGAGATAACCGTTACGCTACCTATGCAGACAGATGCCGAGAGTTACGACATATGCGCTGTGCTATCAGTGGTTCAGCCTGATGGTCGTGTCTTTAACTTAACCCAGGGCTACAGACGTGTTTTTGAGGCTAGCCATGTCCCTATAACCGTCCCGCTGCAGCCCACCTGTTTTCGACTCAAGGCTGGACAAGCAATGCGTTTAAGTCTCAGTGGAGCTTGCTTTCCAGCCTATACAGTTAATCCTGGAAAGGCGGCAATATCTGCCAATACGGTGCCGACCATCGAACAAAACATCATTACCCTTGCCATCCATCAAGGGCAAAATAGCTGGCTGATGTTGCCCCTTAGTTAAGCTTTGACTACACCTGTAGGACACCTTTAGAACTAGGAATGGCATTGGCTCGGCGGGGATCAATTTCGGTAGCCATGCGCATGGCGCGGGCAAACGCTTTGAAGGTGGCTTCAATAATATGGTGGGAATTAATACCGTCTAGCTGACGAATATGAAGAGTCATAAGGCTATGGTGCACCACGGCCATAAAGAATTCGCGCACAAGCTGAGTATCGTAGGTGCCGACACGCTGGGTGGGAATGTCGAGACCATAGGCCAGGTAGGGGCGACCAGAAAAGTCCAGGGATACCTGAATCAAAGATTCGTCGAGGGGGGCAACGAAGTGACCGAAGCGGACGATGCCTTTGCGGTTGCCGAGGGCTTGATGCAGGGCCATGCCGAGGGTGATGCCGACGTCTTCGTTGGTGTGGTGGTCGTCGATTTCAAGATCGCCAGTGGCTTGGATATCGAGGTCAAATAGCCCGTGGGATGCGATTTGGTTGAGCATATGGTCGAGGAAGGGAATGCCAGTATTGGCATTGCACTGGCCAGTACCGTCGACGTTGAGGGTGACGGTGACGTCGGTTTCTTTGGTGGTACGGGTGACGGTG
>JAHQVZ010000041.1 GCA_019634055.1 Leptolyngbyaceae cyanobacterium MAG.088 | reverse complement strand
TGCCCGAGTGGTTAATGGGGGCGGACTGTAAATCCGCTGGCTACGCCTACGTTGGTTCGAATCCAACACGGCCCACCACCAGCCTTCATAGCTCAGCGGTAGAGCACTCCCTTGGTAAGGGAGAGGTCACGAGTTCAATTCTCGTTGAAGGCTTATTTGGCTGTGCTCACTGCTAGCTTAATTCTTCATTTTTTTAATTTCTCTCAAAAAGACCTCAAGGGTCTTTTATTTTTTGCACAGCACATGCATTTAGCATCTGTCGCACATTCACTTAGGCTGAAATAACTGAATTCTCCACCAGAAGAGCATTCACAACTAATTAGGCAAATACGATTTTTCACCTATCGCCATCATTTAAGCGTGCTTAGCTCATGTCATCTTATTGTGGCGTTCTCAGATTTGAAAACTTTTATGAGAAATCATCTGCAACGTTTAATGAGAGAAGCGTAGATTTACACAGCATTAAGGCCCTTACCCAGTCAATTCTGCCTATTTAGCTACCAAAATACTACCATTCTTGTAAACAAATATTACTTTGATTATTTATTGCTTGACAGCTTGACGCTTAATTGCAGGGTCGTTAGAATTTTTGATAAGAGCAGACGGCTAATGCCGCTGTCATTGATAGTGATTTATTGGAGGAGTGACCTATGGATATGCCAGGTCAATTAACACTAGAGCAGCAGTTTCAGCTGCAGGTGTTGAAAGAACAGGTGCGTAATCTCTCCCATGAGGATGCACAGAATTATGTTGTTGAAGTTATGCGCCAAATGATGGTGAAAGATAATTTAGTTAAGCATTTACTTAAAAATGCCTAGAGTGGGTATGGTTAAACACATAAAAACGCCTCATCGAAGACATAGCTCGATGAGGCGTTTTTAATAGATGACTGGTGCAAAGTCGATTTTTTTAGTCTGCAGAACCGTACTTAGCTAAATGAATAATGTTTGCTAACAGCAGTTTCGATACACCAATGGCAACTCATACCTGCAGGGAACGTAACTAAGTCACCTTGCCCCATAGAAACAGGTTCACCATTATCTGGGGTGACAATTACTGCCCCTGACAAAAAGTAGCAAGTTTCTGTTTGGTCATAGTGCCACGAAAACTCTGAAGCTTCTTTTTGCCAAATAGGCCATTCAAAGACGCCCATGACATCTAATTCAGGTTTAGTAGGCTGGTGGCTAATTTGAATAGTCTTCATGGCTGTGTGCTATCAATATTTATGGTGATTCACCGACTCCCCACCAAGCTAATGCATAGGATTGTACCCCCTGGGAGCTGACTTGTTGGGAATAGACGACCCTCAGTTTATAACGTCCGGTTTTAGGGATTTTGTAGAAGATATGCTCAACACTATCTACATCACTCACCGAAGACCAAATACTTTTGTCAGTATCATCCTCATCGACTGGCATTAAGTAAAGGTTCAAGTTATTGAGTTCTTCACTTTCAAAGCTTTCACCAGTATCATAAAGGCCGTTATCATTACGGTCTATCAAGGTTACTAGCCGCTCCCATGCTAAAGTAGCCGCAAAATAGCTACCTTCTTTGAGCGGGCTATTAATGACATAGTCTGTATAGTCAGAGCCCTGATTTTGTTGCGTTTCAGATGCAGAAGATAAAGAATTATAGTCCCAGCCCCTAATTGATGCAGATTCAGGTGCCCATTGCCCACCATTGAATTGTTCATAGGCTCTAAAGGCATTGAGTTGACCAGTGCCGAGTTCTGTATGTAATGGCACCTGAGGATCTCGATAAGCATCAGACTCAATCCACGTCCGATTTGATTCATCTAGTAGAGTTTTACCCATCCCCAGGTTTTGGCCGTCACCTACATCCACCAATTTATCGGCAGCATTGAGTAAAACAGCTTTCATGACTATGGGTTCACGGGCATCTAAACTCCAGTTCGCCATGCGGATTTGCCGATCTCCCCATTCCTGTAATAAAGCCACCGTTGCCGCTACGTGAGGAGCTGCAAAGCTAGAACCACTACTGAAAATTTCTTGTCCATTAGGATTCAACATCCTAATGTCATCTCCAGGAGCAACGAGATTAATCGAACGTCGAGCACCAACATTAGACTCGGGTTCAACTCTGCCACGGGGGCTAAACGTAGGCTCACTGCCTGCATTGGCATAATCTACTTTGACAAACTTCCCATCTACTTGGGTGGAATAGGCAACGTTGATACCATTAAAGTTATCCGTTGGAATAGGAATGCCACCGCCGCCCTGATTACCAGCAATAACATACAGTGCCTTGTGGGTGACACTGGACCAATCAATACATTGCGTTAATAGAGCATTACCATCAAGACTCGCATTGGGACGAGGATCACTAACTAAAGGTTCACCAAAGCTAAAATTAATGGCCCGCACATCTCCACTATTTCGTAATGCAATGTTCTGTGTAGTCAAACATTCTTGCGGTTGTCCACTCAGTTCACCTACCAAGGGGCCAATAGCAGCCGAAAATAAAGTGGCATCAGGGGCTACCCCCGTTAGCTTCTTATCTTGACTAATCATGACACTGGCCACATGGTTAGCATGATTATCGACAAACTCATCAGCAATGGCAGCACCGTCTAACTGTAAAACTTGAGTGACATTAACTGGATTATTCGAAATTGCCAGTTTATCTGTACCAAAAACTCCAGGACGCCCACCTTCGACTTGACCAATCGCAATTTTCTTACCTGTCAGGTAGTAAGGGGCTTGATGTAAACGACGGGCATCAATGCCATTAGGACCAACGGATATAGAGAGAGCTAGGGCTGGAAGTCCACCTAGAACTCCTAGTAATAGTGCGATAGGTGCTAATAGCTGCCTGATCTCGGTTTTACTCATAACGCTATAACGATTAAAAAGTGGCTAAAAATCTGGTGGAGACTCCCACAAACATACTGCGGGATAATGAATTCCATCGGCTAGGACAGTTTGTAACGATTTTGATACTAAGTTTTTGTTACGATAGTGACCATTAATGGTGATTATTAGAGGCGGGTTCCCATGACGCAATCAAAAAAGTCTGTTGTTATTTCCCCATCTATTTTATCGGCTGATTTTAGTCGCTTAGGCGATGAAATTCGTGCAGCGGATGAAGCTGGTGCAGATTGGATTCATGTCGATGTGATGGATGGTCGATTTGTGCCTAACATCACCATTGGTCCGTTAATTGTTGAAGCAATTCGGCCTATTACCAAAAAGCCTCTTGACGTTCATCTAATGATTGTAGAACCTGAAAAGTATATTGAAGGATTTGCTAACGCAGGAGCCGACATTATCTCTGTCCATGCTGAACATAATGCATCACCTCATTTACATAGCACCCTCAGCCGTATCCGTGATATGGGTAAGCAAGCGGGTGTTGTACTTAACCCCTCAACGCCATTAGAGCTGATCGACTATGTGCTTGAACTGTGTGATCTAGTATTGATCATGAGTGTAAATCCAGGATTTGGAGGACAAAAATTTATTCCTGGGATACTACCCAAGATTCGTAAACTTCGTCAGATGTGTGATGAGCGTGGTTTAGATCCATGGATTGAAGTTGATGGCGGGTTAAAGGCACATAATACTTGGCAGGTATTAGAAGCAGGTGCGAATGCAATTGTTGCCGGTTCTGCTGTCTTTAAAGCACCAGATTATGCCGAAGCCATTAGCAATATTCGTAATAGTAAGCGTCCGGCACCTGAACTGGCAGCTGTTTAGTCATAGCTTGTATCTTGCGTTTCTGAGCAATACTAGGTTGTTCATTAGAGGATCGGGAACTCCAATAGGAATACATTAGTTATCCCCCGACAAAAAAGTAGTTGCACTGTAAAGAGCTGATAAATCTTCGAGACTTGAAGCGATAAGCTTTCTAAGCGAAATTGCGGATAGTCCTAGAGAAAAAAGTCAACGTTTACAAAGCCCCCCGTTAGTCGTTGCTAACAGGGGGCTTGTAAGTCAATGGGGCTTTATCGCCTGACAACGCCTATATATGGAGATCTCGAGGAAGTCATCACTAAAATCCAGCCTTTTGGATACCAAGTATATTTACTGGTGTCCTCCTCATTAAGCATCTTCACTTTAAAGAATTTGTATGACAAGAGGATAATCACTCATAAGTAGCTACCAATGGCTCAATAATTGAAATACGGTTTATCACGGATGTGAGTCTGTAGCAGACCCTATAGATTGAGGTATGTAAAACAACCAGGCTGAGTGTTTTATTTTATACCTCATGTTATTGGTCGCTGAGGTGCGATCCTGTCTCTCTGGATTTGTGGGTGAATCTTTTATGGCTATTCAATCGGTGGAAGAAATGGTTGCCAAAATCTTTGCGACTCGGCGCATCACACGTGCGGACCAGAGCGTTTTGATGGCAATGTTTGCTGGCAACAATATTAGTGCTAATGACAAAATGCTCATTAATCAAATTTATGATGCTCTCAATCAAGGGCGTCTGCGTGTGGTTGAGTAAAGTTGATATATTTACCCCTAACTCTTTGTTGAAAAGGGAATAACATGAACGGGATTATTCTTCATCCTTAGGTTTTTACTGAAGCTTTATTCTTTTTGCAACAGTTCTGAAAATGCTAAATCTTCGGCGGCAAGGACAAAAATGGTTGGTGGCATGCCTAAGGTCTTATTCTGCAGGGAAGTGTAGTATTCGGTAAACTGATTATCTGGCGTTGCAAGTCCCATAAGAATCAAATCTGCTGTAGCGGACGAGTTTCTCAAAATAGTATCGAATGGACGGTCTTCAGCAACAATGATGTTAGATTGGGCGCCAATGCTGAGGGTGTCAATCAGCTTATTAAGATTGGTTTGGGCTGCTTGGGCGGCGGCTTGGTTGGAGACGACCAGGTTTAAGTAGATGTCAGCTGAGCGCCATCTCATACCTGTGCGTAACAGGTATGCCAAAATGAGCATAAGGCCTCCATTGGCCTGAAGTCCACCCCACCAGACATCGATACGTTTTGGAAATTGAGGCATTTGGCTAGGGGGATTTCTAAGGATGATAATGTTCCGCTTAGCCTGGTGACATTTACTGATGATTTGGCAGTATCGTTCACGTGATTCGTGATTCTCGGTTTCAGTATCACCTAGTAGTACTGTGTTGGGCATTAATGGACCAATGCCGTAGGTATCAATCAGTTGTTGTGCACCGGTGGACGTATCCGTTGCCGCAATTAACTTGACAAAAGCCTGGATACCTCGCTTTTCTAAGTAATCGCGAATAGTGCCACGTATTTGTTCCTGTTGTTTAAGATTACGCGCACCGGTTGGCAGAATACTCGCTACAGTGATTAATCCGCGATTGTGGGTCAAGTCTGTGGCCAGTTCAATCAGATGCCAACGCTTAGTCGGGGCTCCAGAAAGGACTAAGAGGTGAGGCCGCCAGTTTTTAGGGTCGGCACTATCGGCAATGTTATTGAGCCCAGCACGAACGAGAGATAGCCAGATGCCTTGTCGAACATCCCCCCAGGTGGTGCGGATTTCACGCCGCTCTAACCAAAGGTAAATGCTGAGAACAATAATGGCAGCTGCAACGGTTGCAGCTGGATTAATCAGGAACATAATGGCAATACAGCCTAATGCTCCAAGAAGAGAAATATACCAAGGGATCCGAAATGTGGGGCGAAATGAGGGACTTTGAAGAAAGCCTTCAATGCCAGCTGCAACGTTCAATACCATGTAGGTGGTGAGAAAAAACATGGTAAGCACTGGTGCGATCGCATCTAAATCACCAATGCAGACCACTGCTAAAACGACACCCAGAGTAAACAATGTGCCTAATCTAGGCTCATCAGTAGGCCCATGCCCCTGCCCTAGCCAGCGCAGTCGTTTTG
Source organism: Leptolyngbyaceae cyanobacterium MAG.088 (assembly GCA_019634055.1). Classification (GTDB taxonomy): domain Bacteria; phylum Cyanobacteriota; class Cyanobacteriia; order Phormidesmidales; family Phormidesmidaceae; genus Leptothoe. The sequence continues at coordinate 7,922 of JAHQVZ010000041.1, read as the reverse complement.
GCAAAATATTATCTCGTGCCAGTGCTTGCAATACCCGAGGAGCACCCAAAATACTACCCAGAGCGCTAGATAGAGTGGCCCCCCACACACCCAGCAAAATAGCATCGCCCCAGATAGCCATTTTGCGCATAATCAATGGATCTGCAATCAGACTAGCTGAATCAGCACGATTGCTTAATAGTAGGGGGATAAACATATAAATGACATACCCCACCCCGACCGCTGCCAGAGTCCCCATGGGAATCGACTTTTTAGGATCTTTGAGATCGCCGGACATATTGACGCCCGACATAATACCGGTTACAGCGGGGAAGAAAACGGCTAAAACAGCCCAAAAACTTACATTATTAGCCTCTTCGGGAACAGGGAGGTCGGTGGGCGTAACAGCACTGCCAAAGATTAGACTGATCAACGACACAACAATGGCTGCCATGATCACGTACTGAGCTTTGATAGCAATGTCAGCGGACTTGAGTGCTAGGGCCGTAATCGCAATGGTTGTCACCAGCGCTAGCAAGGTGATGGTAATCGGAAAATTAGGAAATGCACTATTGACACTTTCTGCAAAACCAATAGTGTATAGGGCGACTGAAAATGCTTGAGCGAAATAAAGGGGAATCCCAACAGCACCGCCTGTTTCAATACCAAGAGAGCGGCTAATCATATAGTACGCGCCGCCTGCTCGAACGACTTGATCAGTCGCGATCGCGCTAATAGATAGTCCTGTAATAAATGTAATTACGGTTGAAATAGTAACAATAAGTAGAGTTTTTACTAACCCCATTTGACCGACAACCCAGCCAAAACGGAGGTACATAATGACCCCCAAAATGGTCAGAATTGACGGAGTAAAAACACCACCAAAGGTGCCTAAACCGTTAGAGGTAGGTTCGACAACTTTGGAAGACGATTCAGAGGAGTGCGACGTCATGAATGTGCAATCGGTAGATCATCTTAATTTAGCTGGCAATGGTACAGGTATGCCACCGAACTTCAAGGCTAGCTAAACAGTATCAAAAGTCTCAATTAATCCTAAAAATCTCTGAAACATCTGCATCCAAGATGATTAATGCAGTATCAAATCACACTAACAGCACCTTTCATTGAGAAAGTCTTACAGTAATTGCATTAGCCACCGTTCTAATGAACCAATATGGTTACCTCGCCTATCGGCGTAGTAAGCCTGACAACTTTAGAAGGGATAGGCATTGACCAAACCAATGTAACCAAAACTGTAGATAAAATTTTCTAAGAACTACTTAGACGCCCGCACCACCAAAAGCCCACCAACTGCTAGCCCTACTAACGGGGGTAGCCAGGCAGCTACCATTGGATTTAGAGTGCCTACTTTACCGAGAGCATCACTAATGAAACCGATCAAGTAATATCCAAAGATGATGACAATGCTGATACCGAAACTGGTAGCTTTACCTGTGCGTTGAGGGTGAATACCTACAGCCGATCCAACAAGGCCAAACACTATGCAGACAAATGGCAAAGCATAGCGTTGGTAGAGACGCAGCTCCCAAAATTGAATTTTTTCGTCGTCGCCAGACTTACGCACAATTTGATTGAGATGTTGTCGAATTTCAGTAATATTCATCTCATCATCCCCTTTATTGCGGGACGCTAAGTCCAGAGGCGTACGTGGAAGATTCAATTCTTGGCGATCAAACTTGACAATATGACCAAAAGAACCATCGGGAGAAATAGCATAGATAGTACCATTGAAAAATGTCCAGACATTATCTGAAAAATCCCAGATGGCAGTTTCTGCACTAACTACTTGCTCTAGACCATCTTGAGAAAAGTCCAGGATGGTTAAGCCTTGCATTTCTTCCCCATTAAATCGACGGGCGTAAAATAACCGTCCGAGCTCGCGCCCACTGCCATCACCAGCATCTTGGTACTCCCTATACATAATGTTTCGTTCCCGAAAGGGAGGTTTCTGGGAGTTGAATGCCTGATCCAGCATAACCTTTGCCCGATAGTTAGCTGCCGGTGTAATGACCTCATTAAAGACAAATGTTAAGCCAGTAATGAGCAAGCTTAGGACTAAGGCTGGCGCAATAATACGCCGGACGCTAATGCCACATCCTCGAAGTGCGGTGAGTTCACTATCGCTGGAAAATCGGCTATAGGTCATCATGGTGGCTAGCAGCGTCGCCATTGGAAATGCCAGCACGATAAATTCAGGCATTTTCAGAATAAAAATCTGCATAGCAAGGCCTACTTGTAAACCTGATTCAGTAATTTTTCGAATCAGGTCAAATAAGGCCCCTACCGATATGAGTATTGAAGAAAATGCACTGACGCCAAAAATGAAAGGTAGCGATAGCTCCTTAGCAATATATCGATCCATGATCGATATAGAAGGCCACCAAGACAAATTAAAACCGGGAATGTTAGAAGTAGACGTGGTGGCCATAAATGGATGATTACTGGGTGGGACGCAGTGTTAAAAGTGTTTGATACTTGGACTTCGGCCCAGTCCCTAAATGGTTGATGCCATCAGAGTGACTTGTTATAGCTGAAAGTCCTTACCCAAGTAATGTTCTCGGACGATAGGATTACTTGCAAGATCTTCAGCACTGCCATATGCGAGGATACGACCGTCGCTCATTATATAAGCTCGATCAATAATGCGTAGGGTTTCGCGAACGTTGTGATCGGTAATTAAAATACCCATGTTGCGATCGCGCAGTTGAGATACAATCTGCTGAATTTCAGAAACCGCAATGGGGTCAACTCCAGCAAACGGTTCATCCAGGAAGAGAAACGTCGGTCCCTGCTGACCAGAGGCAAGAGCCCGAGCAAGTTCAGTTCTGCGACGTTCACCACCAGACACCTGAATACCTAAGGTATTGGCAACCTTTTCTAAGCGAAATTCTCCCATTAATTGATCTAATCGCTGGGCTCGCTCTGAGCGAGGTACACCCGTTTGCTCCATAACTAAACGAATATTGTCTTGGACTGTAAGATGGCGAAAAATGCTAGCTTCTTGTGCTAAATAACCAACTCCTAAGCGAGCCCTTTCATGAATAGATAAAGAGGTAATTTCTTGATCATCTAGACGTATAGCCCCCTGATCAGGATGCTCTAAGCCAATTGCCATGTAAAAAGTTGTAGTTTTACCAGCTCCATTGGGACCTAATAGTCCAACAATTTCTCCCTGAGCTAACGACAAACTAACACCACGAACAATAGTGCGCTTACCATAGGCTTTATGTACATTTTCCAGAGCAAGCACAGCTCCCGACGTCGTTAAAGTATTGGGCGTGGGGTCAACAGCAGAAGACAGCATTTATTCATCCGTAGGGATAGCAAACTCAGGTAACTCCTCAGGCAATGCTGGGAGAGGCGTCGAGGATGGTTCCTCAGGCTGCGGAGCGGAGGTTGGTTCGTCTGTTGACTCTGGTAAGACATAAATTGACTCCACCTGTTCATCCCCATCAGGAGTAGCGACAAAGCGGCCCTCATCAATCAGATAGGTCACTACTTCAGCCTGTAAAGTATTTGCTTCCTGCTGTACGAAGACATTGCCAGTCAATACAATTCTACGTTCTCGGCTGTAGTACTGGGCTTGGGCAGACGTCGCAGAAATTGCTTCTTCAGGGTAGTCAATTTTCACATTGCCTCGCGCAGTAATAATGCCGGTGTTGGCATCCGCTTCTTGAACGTCAGCACGAAGTTTAATAGCCCCCCCAGACTGTGCTTTCGAGGAAGTGGCTAAACCACCAGATAACAGTAATAAACCCAAAAACCCAGCGGTAACTTGGTGAATTACTTTGGTAAAAGGAGATTGAAAAATCCGTCCTTTCTCTACAATCATGGCTTGTCTTTTGCTATCGCCCTCTACCTAATCTAACTGCTCATGGCTTTCTAAACACTTAGTCTTAGCCCAGTTATATCACTGGTTTTATTAACTAAGTCCTAAATATGAGTGATTTTGCAAGTCACCGCCTAATGAAATATGGCATCTGTTCAGCATAGTTCGGGCCATGGAAATCCTTGCAAGCCTTAAATTACGATAACTAACTGGACTCACAGCCAACATTGAGCTGCTGCTCATCTAGAAACATGCATACATAAATGACTATGACTTATTCCACACCAGGCAATAACATAAATTTTCCCTATTTTGGGAACGACTTAGTTACAAGTAGCTTCATAACCTAAGGTAGCTGTTGGCAAGTTGTATATTCAGCTCCAGGGTTTTAGGGGGATATTTCGTTGGAGTTGTATACCAGTTGGATATTGGGTGTGATTAAGTTATCCTCCTCTTCCAAACTATGCTGCACTGCCTTCGGAGATCTGTCTAATAAAACAGATGCTAGCTGTTGTACCTGGTCAGGACCTGTTTCTTGTAAGGCAAGGAGCCAGTCAGTGGCTTGATTAATGAGTTCATTGACATTAATGCCCCCATGAATATCCCCATAGGCGTTAAGCCGATTACTGCCTTCTCCTAGCAAAATGGCAGCCCCTTGCCAGTTGAGATTGGTCAAATGATAAAGCCCAACAGCGATTTGAAGAATGCCTTGATAAAATGCCTGCTCGCTTGGATTTGCTTCTAGCCAAATGGCTTCTAGCGTATCGTGACAAGCATAATAGTCTCCCTGGTTGAATTGCTCAATTCCCAACCAAAATTCAGCAGGTTGATCGCTGACGCTCCAAGAATTAGCGGATTTAATCATAGGCAAACTACAGCAATCTTTAATCTACACAAACTTACAAATGTTATTCTCCACTTTGAGTGTGCGTTGTTTGGAGTGTCAAGTATGGTAATGTCTCCCCTTAGATCTGAACAGACAAACGTTGGTACAGGTTGGCAACCGTTCAATTTACCAACCACCCCACTATTTGGAACCGACGGAATTCGTAGTCGTGCAGGGGAGTTACTGACAGCCCCTCTGGCAGTTCAAATAGGGTTTTGGGCAGGTCAAATACTGCGTCAGCAACAGTCAGGCGCGATGGTCCTAGGCCAAGATTCTCGTAACTCTAGTCCTATGCTTGCATCAGCATTGGCGGCAGGATTAACGTCAGCAGGCCTAGAAGTTTGGGATATGGGTTTGTGCCCGACAGCAGCAGTTGCTTATATGGCAGCTGATGCTGATACAGCTGGTGGCATTATGATTTCGGCTAGCCATAATCCTCCGGCGGACAATGGCATTAAATTTTTTGGGCCGAACGGTACCAAATTGGAAAGAACCATACAGGCCAAAATTGAGCAAGCCCTGCGCCAAGGTTCTTACCCTGATACGTTTACGCCTGGTAATCAATGGGGCAAAACATATCAACGTCCTGAGTTAGTAGAGCGCTATGTTGAGTTCTTACATCAACCCTTTTTAGCTCAGCCTTATTTGAGTGGCATGCGGATTGTCTTAGACCTGGCCTGGGGCGCTGCTGCTCGCGTAGCGCAAGCAGTATTTGAAGCGACAGGGGCAGACGTGATCGTGATTCATGGCCGTGCGGATGGCAATCGCATTAATGTCAATTGTGGATCCACTCATTTAGAATCTCTAAAAGCTGCTGTTAGTGAGCATAGTGCTGACATTGGGTTTGCCTTTGATGGTGATGCCGATCGAGTGATGGCCGTTGATAGTCAAGGACGCGTTGTTAATGGCGACTATATCCTGTACTTTTGGGGACAAACTCTGAAGCAGCAGGGGCAGTTACCAGACGATACGATTATTTCGACCGTCATGGCTAATCTGGGTTTCGAGCGTGCATGGGAACGATTGGGTGGCAAGCTAGTGCGAACCAAGGTAGGCGACCAACATGTTCATGCCGAAATGGTTGCTCGGGGCGCTATGCTTGGTGGCGAACAATCAGGTCATATTCTTTGTCATCATTACAGCCTGACAGGCGATGGCATTCTCACGGCTTTACATTTAGCAGATTGGCTAAAGCGCGCTGAGTACCGATTGCCTGACCTCATTGACCAAAGCTTTGCTCCCTATCCTCAGCGATTGAAAAACGTGCGAGTAGATAGTCGTGAGCAGCGACGTCAATGGGCCGAATGTGGCCCTGTTCAGCAGACGATTGCTAAAGCTGAGTCAGCTATGGGCGATCAAGGGCGCGTATTAGTACGAGCATCTGGTACAGAACCAGTTATACGTGTAATGGTTGAGGCCGCCAATGCTGATCTGGTTGATCACTGGACTGATGCGTTAGCTGATGTTGTGTCGATGCACTTAGCCAACTAAGTGCAGTGTCATTTCACTAAATACTAGTTCTGTTTAAGCGTATTGCTAAACAGAACCAGCTCAACATATCTGAAAATCAGCTGACGGCCGCCGGTTGCGTTCTTATAACGCAACCGGCGGCCGTAAAACTACAAGGTTATACCTTGCGCCTATCTGTGTCTGTGTGACATGATAGATCCCCTGTGTCAATTTGCTAGCTAGTACCATCAATCATGGCTAAAGGCGTTCGCATTATCATTACGTTGGAGTGTACGGAGTGCCGTAGCAATCCTAATAAGCGCTCTAAAGGGGTTTCCCGCTATACCACTCAAAAAAATCGTCGGAATACTACCGGCCGACTAGAGCTGAAAAAGTTCTGCACCCATTGCAATACTCACACTGTTCATAAAGAGATTAAATAGAAAGCATCATGGCCTATTTTCGCCGTCGGGTATCTCCTATTAAGCCCGAGGAAAAGATCGATTACAAAGATGTTGATCTGTTGAGGAAATTCATTACTGAGCGAGGCAAGATTTTGCCTCGCCGCATCACTGGGTTAACGGCAAAACAGCAACGGGACTTAACAGTTGCCATTAAGCGTGCACGTATATTGGCATTACTTCCCTATGTTAACCGTGAAGGTTAGTGATCGTTTGGGGGCTGAAATTTAATTCAGCCGAGGCTTCTTAGCTCATGATTCCAGTGGTGTTCCGGTTCAGCGTCATCGGATTTGCTTACAATGTTGTTGAGCTAACGTGAAACCAGCGATAAACCTATGTAGGTGAGGATCTAGGTTGGTGGAAAAGGGAACGCTGATCGAGTTTAAGGTACAAGGTAACCCTCGTTTGGGGGTGGCTGATCGCCCAGAAGGTAAAAAGAACTGGGTGGTGATTGATGGTAATGGCCAATCCCATATTCTGCACCCCCGTCAGATTACCTACACCGTTGAAAGTGGCAGCTATCAGTTTTCAGATATTGCTGATTTCCTAGCCGAGGCTCAGCTAAATATTGATCCAGACAACCTGGAGGTTGCCTGGGAGTTTTTGCAAGAAGCCGGGGAGTCTACTAACCCGGCTTCTTTAGCATTGTTGCTGTTTTCTGAGCAGTCTTCGCCCCTATGTTATGCAGCCTATTGTTTGTTGAGTACTGATAAAGTTTTTTTCAAGCGTAAGGGTGATCGCTATGAGCCTCGTTCGGTTAAGCAGGTAGATGAGGTCCGTTATCAGCTAGCCCGTGAAGAAGAGCGTAAACTCCAATGGGAAGGCTTTTTGGCAAAGGCACAACAGGCACTCGCAGGGCAATCTGCCGATGGCGTTGAGATCATAAACTCGCCACCTTCTGTAGAATGGGAAAAGTCCGATCGATCACGGTTAGATACGTTGGAGCGCTATGCAACCCTAGGTGAGGATTGTTCACAGAAATCAGCGGCACAGGAAATTTTAACAGCGTTAGATTATGATGCATCAGCTGAAGCCGCATTTCAGCTGCTTGTTGATTTAGATCTATGGAGTCCTCACGAGAATCTAGCACTGCGGCGTAGCCAAATTCCTATTCAAATTCCTGATGAGATTAGTGCCATGGTGCAGCATCTTATCGATAATCCTCCAGCTGATGCAGATGCTAACCGGCTGGACCTAACTCATCTCAAGGTCTATACCATTGACGATGAAAGTACTCGTGAAATCGATGACGGGCTAAGCTTAGAAACGTTGAGTGATGGTCGTGGGCGGCTCTGGG
>JAHQVZ010000361.1 GCA_019634055.1 Leptolyngbyaceae cyanobacterium MAG.088 | reverse complement strand
GCCTATCGTGATAATGAGGTTTTCCCAGCTCATCCCCTCATACTCACCCTAGGTGAGATGGACAAAACCGGAGCCACTCTCAATACTCTCACACTCCAGCCTCTGGACAACTCCAGCCTCAATCACCTGATTGCTGATACACTTCATGCTCCGACCCATGGGGTACAGCCCCTGACCACACTGGTCATGCAAAAGACCCAGGGTAATCCTTTTTTTGTCACCCAGTTCCTCAATGTTTTGCATCAAGACCAGCTGATCACCTTTGACGCTGATGCCGGGCACTGGCAGTGCAACATGGCTCAGGTACAAGCAACCGTCTTGACCGAGGATGTCGTTGAACTAATAGCATCACAGCTGCAAAAGCTGCCCTCAGGCACCCAGTCGATTTTGAAACTGGCCGCCTGCATCGGAGCCCAATTTGACCTGGAGACCCTAGCGATTGTCTCTAAACAATCCACAAAACAAGCTGCTGCTGCACTGTGGAAAGCATTACAGGAAGGATTAGTGCTACCCACTAGCCAGGGGTATAAATTCTTTCAGTCTGCTGAAACTATCCATGGGGAAAACATCGCCAATCCCACCTATTGTTTCTTACATGACCGGGTTCAACAAGCCGCCTACTCCTTAATAGCTGACCATCAAAAATCCGAAACTCACTGGCATATCGGCAATCTTCTCTGGCAACATTGGACAGACCGCCTAGACGATAAAATCTTTGACCTGGTCAATCAGCTGAATATGGGGAAATCTGCGATCGCCCCATCGACGCCCAAGCAATCACTGGCCAAACTGAACTTGCAAGCCGCGCAGAAAGCAAAACTCTCGGCGGCCCACAAAGCGGCCCAAACCTATTGCCAAACAGGGATTGACCTACTGCCAACAGATACCTGGCAAACAGACTATGAATTGATATATGCGCTGCATTATCACGGTGCAGAAACCGCCTATCTCAGCGGCGACTTTGACCAGGCAGAAGTACTGTACGAAGCTGCGCTAAGCCAGGCCAAAACACCCCTTGAGCAAGCAGCGATTTATCGGGTCCAAATGACCCAATATCAATTTCAGGGACATAATGCAGAGGCAATTGCCATTCAACGAAAGAGTACTCAATTACTGGGCTGGACTCTGCCCATCGAGCCAGAACAAATTCAAGCCGACCTTGAGCTTGAAATTGCAGCAGTTAATCAATTCTTAGAACAACAAACCGTCACGTCTATTTTAGACCTGCCTAAAATGGCGGATGCTAAGACAGAAGAAATCTTACGTATCTTACAAATTCTCTTCTATGCGGCATGGTTAGATGGTCGCCCCACTCTCGCCCTATTGGCCCTGGCCAAAATGACAGCGCTTTCCTTGCAATCTGGCAACAGTGAGATGTCACCCTTTGGCTATGTGGGCTATGGACTGATTGCCAATATCATGCTCAACAATGCAACCCAGGCCCATCAGTTTGGTAGCATGGCCGTTCAGCTATGCGAGCAATTTGATAATGCCGACGTGCGAGGAATGACAAACTTTTTGTTTGCCGCCGATGTACACAGTTGGAAGCGTCCACTGCAGGAGGCAGATCATTACTATGAAAATGCCTACAAGTACAGCATGGATGCAGGCAACTGGCTGACGGTCAGCTTCACGATGATGTTAAGTGGGTCCGATCGCCTCACCTATGGTAAAAATCTTGAAGACCTCTACTCCATTACCCAGGCCCAGGTTGCTTTTCTTCGAAAAATCAAAAGTTTTGAGAACTTAGATGCATTGACGGTGGGGGTTTTACAGCCAGTGCGCCAACTGTTAGGTTTAACCGCTTCATCGGCTAGTTTTGATGACGATAATTTTAGTGAAGCAGATTACCTGCAAACCTATCAAAATACCCCTTACCATCTGGCCTGGTACTATTCTGTCAAAATTCGCCATGCGTATCTATTTGGTCAGGTGGAGAGTTATCTGGAACTCATCCCCAAAGTTGACATTATCGAAAGTACTATTCCCACCCATGCTAAACATCCGTCTACTGTTTTCTATGGGGTGTTAATGCATCTAACCCTGATTGACCAATCTATTGGTGACGAAACCCACCATTGGCAGGCCATACAACCGCTGGAAGATAAATTAGAGCAGTGGCGACAAGATTGTCCTGAAAATATTGCCCATAAATGCTTGCTGATCCAGGCAGAGAAAGCTCGATTAACAGGGCAAACTGCAACAGCTATTGATTGCTATGAGCAAAGTATTAGCCAGGCTCAAGCCCAAGGATATAACTATGAAGCGGCCCTAGCCAATGAACTCGCTGCCAACTTTTATCTCGACTGGGGCAAAGAGAAGGTGGCCGCAGGCTATATGCAAGAAGCCTATTATGGCTACTCCCGTTGGGGAGCCATAGCTAAAGTTACTGATCTAAAAGAACGTTACCCTGAACTACTGCGCCCTATCCTACAATCATCCATGTCATCAGGTGATGTATTGCCCTCTCTGAACACCACCGCTACAACTTTCGGTTCTGTCAACTCTAAAAACAGTTTTAACAACACAAGTCGCGATCGCACCCTTGATTTTGCCAGTATCCTCAAAGCCTCTCAGGCTTTGTCCAGCACTATTCATCTGAATGAACTGTTGCATCAGCTCACCCAAATTATTTTGCAAAACTCAGGGGGAGACCGCTGTGCCCTACTACTGCCGACCGAACAAGGAGAATGGCAGATGCGGGCATTCGCTACAGCCGAAGAGGCTCAACTCTGTACAGTCCCCCTAACCAACAATTCTGATTTGCCGATCAAGCTAATTCAATATGTCAAAAACACTCAAGAAACAATTGTTATCGATGATTTAAAGACTGATTTACCGGTCATTGATAACTATCTCACGCGGCAGAAAACTAGAAGCGTGTTGTGTCTCCCTCTGCTCAATCAAGGTAGTCTCATCGGTATTGTATATCTCAAAAACCAGCTTACCAGCGGTGTATTTACCCACGACTGTATTCAAATTCTCAATTTTCTCTGTACCCAGGCAGCGATCTCCTTAGAAAATGCCTTCTTATTCGAGGCTCGTCAGCGTGCTGAAGGAGACCTTCAGCGTAAAAATAGCTTCCTAAAAGCGATACAAGAATCGTCTCTAAATGGCATGCTGGTGGTGGATGTCAATCACCGGGTTAGTTTCTATAATCAGCGCTTTGTTTCTATTTGGGACATTCCTGACTCTATCCTGGCAACAAAGGATGATGAGCAACTGTTGGGCTATGTTTTAGATCAACTGGAAAATCCTACAGAGTTTCTATCTAAAGTTGACTATCTTTATGACCACCCTGAGGAAAGCAGTTTTGACGAAATAGCACTCAGGGGGGAGCGCTTTTTAGAGCGATATTCTTCCCCGATAATATTACCTTCTGGCGAGTGCGATGGCCGCATTTGGTATTTTCGAGACATTAGCGATCGCAAAGCTGCCGAACAGAAATTATTTGAATCACAAACCTTCCTAAAAACTGTATTAGACACGTTCCCCCTGGCCGTTTTCTGGAAAGACCGTGATTGCCGTTACATTGGGGCAAATCAGAACTTTATTCAAGATGCTGGCTTTGAGAAAACTGAAGAGATAGCTGGTCTGACTGATTTTGATATGCCATGGTCAGCCACTGAGGCTGAAGCATTCCGAGCGGATGACCAGGAGGTCATGGCGTCAGACATACCAAAATTAGACATTATTCAGACCCAAATCAATGCGGATGGGACTCAGGCATGGTTAGAAACAAACAAGCTGCCGCTCCATGATCTGGATGGCAATGTTATCGGAGTATTATCAACCTATCAGGATATTAGCGATCGCAAGCATAATGAACAACAATTACACACATTGTCGAACAAGCTAGAACTTGCCATTGAATCAGCCCAAATCGGTATCTGGGAGTGGGACCACCATGACAATATATTGAGCTGGGATGAGCGTATGTTTGCCATCTATGGGGTATCCCCTGAGAAGTTTAGAGGAACCTATCAGGATTGGGCCAACTGTATTCACCCTGAAGATTTAGTCAAGACAGAAGCCCAAGCCCCTGATGACGTCATCAGTAACGGGAAAAGTTACACCCAAGAGTTTAGAATCATACGCCCCGATGGCACCATCCGATATGTTTTAGCCACTGCCTCAATTCAACGGAACAACCAGGGGCAACCGATTCGTTCGGTAGGCACAAATCTTGATATCACTGAACGAAAAGAAGCAGAAATGGCTCTGCAAGATACCCAAGACCAATTTCGCCGCATGACCGAAAATGTACCCGGGATGATTTACCGTTGGGTTCTACATGCTGATGGCGGTCAAAAGTTTATCTACGTTAGTTCTAAGGTACGAGAGTTTTTTGAGCTTGAACCTGACGCGGCCCTAAAAGACGAAACGCTTATCTGGCAAAGAATTCATCCCAATGATATTACCCAGTTAAAAAATGACATAGCCATTAATACAAAGGTTTTGAAATCTTTCCAAAGCGAATTTCGTCTGGTATTACCCCAGAGGGGTCTGCGGTGGGTGCAAATTAATTCTCAACCAGAACAGCTAGAAAACGGCGATGTTATTTGGGATGGTGTGCTAATCGATATTAGCGATCGCAAAGTGGCAGAAACCTCATTAACTGAGAGTGAAGCCTATCATCGTAATTTATTTGAACAATCTTCCATCGGGTTACTTTTATGCCGGATGAATGGAGAATTCGTATATGCTAATCAAGCTTTTGCCAATATTCTCGGACGTGGGAAAGATGAGTTACCCGCCTTAACCTATTGGGAAATTACCCCCAAAAAATATGCTGAAGCCGAACAACAGCAGCTTGAAAGCTTGAAACAACGGCAATCTTATGGCCCCTATGAAAAAGAATATATCCATAAAAATGGACACCTCATTCCCGTGAGGCTATCTGGAGTAATTGTCGAGCGCCATGGTGAAAATTTCATCTGGTCAAGCATAGAAGACATTAGCGATCGCAAAGCGGCCGAAAAGTCCTTAAAATCAACTCAATTTGCGGTTGACAAGGCTGCGTTGGGGATTTTCTACATTCGCGAAGATGGTAGTTTTCTAGAGGTGAATGAATCTGCTTGTTCTAGCCTTGGCTACAGTTATGCAGAATTGAAAAGGCGTTATATTTGGGATATCGACCCTGAGGTGCAACTCCATGAATGGAACTCCTATTGGAAAGCCCTAAAGCAGAATTTATTTCTTAGGTTAGAAGTCCATCACCAACGTAAAGATGGCAGCATTTTTCCAGTTGAAATTATAGCTAACTATCTCGAATATGACGGTGAGGGTTTCTCATTTGCACAGGTGCAAGATATTAGCGATCGCAAAGCAGCAGAACAAGAAATTCTTCTAAAACAGAATCATTTAGAAGCGTTACTGAATAATATCCCTCACATGGCCTGGATTAAAGATGAGGAGAGTCGGTTTATTGCGGCTAATCAAGCCGTGGCTGAAGTTACGGGCTGCTCAACGGTTGATATTGTAGGAAAAACGGACTATGACATTTGGCCTGAAGAATTAGCCCATGCTGTTCGCAATGATGACTTAGCAGTTTTACGATCTGAACAACGTAAAGTCGTTGAAGAGCAGGTGCCTAAGTCAGATGGAACCCTATCTTGGTTAGAAACGACAAAGACTCCCTTCAGGAATGCCGATAATAAGTTAGCCGGAACTGTAGGAATTGCGATGGATATTACCGATCGCAAACAAGCTGCAGCCGCTATTTTACAAAAATCCCAGGACCTGGAAAAAGCCCTCGCAGAGTTACAAAATGCCCAGCTACAACTGGTAAACAGTGAAAAAATGTCAGCGCTAGGTGGCTTAGTCTCTGGGGTGGCCCATGAGATCAACAACCCAGTGGGCTGCATCATTGGTAATGTTGATGTGGCCCAAGATTACTTTAGTGATTTATTGGCACTGCTAGATCGTTATCGAGCAAGGTTCCCTCAACCAGGTGCTGATATTGAACATGAGCTAGAAGCCATGGACCTGGACTATATTCGCGAAGACCTGCCTAACTTGATCCGGGCGATGGAAGATGCTGGCAATCGCATCAAGTCTATCAGCCAAAGTTTGCGCACCTTCTCTAGAGCCGATAAGACAACTAAACAGCCGTTTGACCTTAGGGCAGGACTTGAGAGCACACTATTAATTCTACGCCATCGCCTGAAAGCCAATGAGCACAGGCCTGCCATAGTATTAGAAACAGATTATGGTGATATTCCTGAGATTAACTGTTTTCCTGGACAGCTTAACCAGGGATTTATGAATATTCTGGCCAATGCCATTGATATGTTTGATGAGATGGCTGAGCAAATAACCTTCCAAGAATTAGAGAAGAGTCCTCAGAAAATCATGATTAAAATTGCCAACTTAGCTGAGCAGGTGGAGATTCGAATTTCAGATAATGGTACTGGGATGACGGATGAGGTGAAAGCTAGAATCTTTGACCATTTGTTTACCACTAAGGCAGTTGGGAAAGGGACTGGGTTGGGACTTGCGATCGCACACCAAATCATCGTCGATACCCATGGCGGCAGCTTAGACGTACAGTCTGAAGTTGGCCAGGGAACAGAATTTTGTATTCGTCTACCCCTTTAGAGGCATTGCATGCAATGCCCCTACGGATTACTGACCCATTGCGGATAGCCCGCTTCGACTAATGCCTGATCGCGAATGCGGCAAGAATCGCACTTACCGCAGGGCCTATCCCCACCGGCATAACAAGACCAGGTTTCAGGAATCGGCACATTCAACGCCACCGCCCGCCTGACAATATCCACCTTCGAATCCATCACCAGCGGCGCTTTTAACTCAATGGGTTTACCCTCCACCCCGACCCGAGAAGACAGACTTGCTAATTTCTGAAACGCCTCTAAATACTCAGGGCGACAGTCTGGATAGCCCGAATAATCCACCGCATTAATCCCCAGGTAAATCGCCTCCGCTTCCTGGGCTTCCGCCAACGATAGGGCCAGGGCAATAAACACCGTATTCCGACCTGGCACATAGGTGGATGGAATCACCCCCGACTCCACGCCATCCTGGGGTAAAGCTTGCTCTGCATCGGTCAGCGATGACCCGCCCCACTGGGACAAATTCACATCAATAACAAAATGCTGGTTAATGCCTAAATGACTGGCAATCACCTTAGCTGCCACCAATTCTCGTTCGTGGCGTTGACCATAGCGAAACGATAGGGCAATTAGGTCATAGCCATCGGCTATGGCCTGGGCTGCAGCAGTAGCAGAGTCTAAACCACCGGATAGTAAAACAACGGCTTTTTTCATAATTTTTTTCAATACCAAATCCGAATTCAGTAAACCCGATTAAAAATGGATAATTCTGTCTGTAGGGGCATCCCCTTGTGGGTGCCCTGTAATATCGGATGCAGGTAACCAGGGTTTCATATCAATGCAAGAAAGAGCCTGACAAATAGCGTCGCGTATCCCAGGGCAGGCACAAGGCCAGCCCCTACAAATATTTTTGTTTTTTAGATGGGTAGAGAATGTCATTTATCTCACCCCTAAAAATTTGTGGGTTTGTAGACTGATGCGCCAGTCTGGATGCTGTTTTACATAGTCAAACACCAGCTGCTGGCTTTGATCACTGGACCATTCTGGTTGTAGTAGCTTCACGGTGGCAGTCGGCACCTGGGCTGCCTGGGCTGCGGCCCAGTTTAAATCTTCGGCATTGGCAATGACTACCTTTAGCTCACTAGCACGGGCATAGATATCTGCCTGGGGGGGCTTAAACCGTTTAGGGGAGAGAGATACCCAGTCAAATTGACCGCTAAATGGATGGGCACCTGAGGTTTCTAAATGAAGCCGCAAGTCAGCCTGTTTTAGGGCCTGGGTCAGGGGTGCAAGATCGTGCATCAAGGGCTCACCACCGGTAATCACCACCATAAAGGGCTGGGCAGCTTGAGCCTGCTGCACTAAATCTTTAACCGTGACTTGAGCATGGTGCTTAGTGCTCCAAGAAATCTTGGTATCACACCAGGGACAGCCCACATCACAGCCCGCCAGGCGAATAAAAAAGGCGTTGGCTCCAGTCCACAGACCTTCCCCCTGGACCGAATGAAAGGTTTCGACAATGGGATAAGGAGTGAGGGGCAAGGAATCAGGGGTGAGCTTGCCCTGAGCTTTGTCGAAGGGGGGCGTAGGCTGGGCACAGCCCACCATCTGAGATGATTCCTGCTTTATCAACATGATCAATCCTCCTCGTATTCCGCCCAGGAGCCCGGCGTTTCAGATACACAGACCTTTAAGGTGACGCCTTCTGGCAACTCTTTGCAGGTCTTGTCATAGATAAACTTGGCAATCATTTCCGCTGTGGTTTCGTAGCCCTCGGGCATCACATCATTGAGCAAACAATGATCCAAACCGCCTTTTTCCACATCGCGCTTGGCCCAGCGCAGTGTGCGAAAATCCGTCACCATCACCTCATGGGGACAATATTCAGAGCTATGGAGCTTTGCTGCTGCTGCTTCCATTCGTACCCGATAGGTATGACCATGTACTCGTCCACAAGGACCGTCATAGTCCTTAATAAAATGGGCCGCGTCAAAGGTAAATTCTGTTTTGAGTGTCCACTTGGCCATGGGTGCAGGAAAACGATTTGGCAGTCTTTCATGATAGGACACAAGTTACTGCAACCTTTATTACCTAATTAAGTTCTAACGAGGCACCAAAAAGGTCAATTTTCAAGGCACATATCAACAGTCTGAGTTAGCTCAATTCAGTGGCTAATTGGGTGGGCTAAGATTCAACCCAACTAATCCCAAAAAGGTTGCCGATGACTGCCGTGCCACAGAAAGAACGGCTGAATCATTTTTGCACTGAATATTGATATTTCTACGGTCTAGTTAAGGAGTGCGACTGCTCTCAATCACGGGTACATCGACGGCCCCTTTAACGTCTGAGTTATTTTTACTAATGCGTACCAACATCGACAGCAAAAAACCTTGGGGTGGTAAATGACTGGGACGCTTAGCATTTATAGCGATGGCCTTAGCAATGGCCTCTTCAATATCGCCACCTTCCAAAATTGTGCTAATTATCCACATATGTACGTATTTTAGGGAGCCTGACTGACATAGTTTTTGCACAAATGGCAAAATTCATCAACAAATTTAACTGAATCTTTATTTGAAATTTTAGCAAAAAATTCTCAAAAACGAACAAATCTTTAAGCTGTCAGATGAATGAACGTCGGTTTTTGATACTCGTTTAACCTCACAGTCCAAGGGAAAAGTGATTGATATATAAGGGGTTAATCATCCAGCAACGTCAAAACGATATCAGCATAGTCACAGGCATTCGCTTTTTAACGTTACGCTCAGCTGTAAAACCAAACAGGAAATAACATGAAATTTTCATATATTTTTCTCTAGCTATGGAACATGGTTATCCCTGTGTAATTAAGTATCGACAGTCTTATAAAATCGTTATCTCTAGCCTCCTCCTCCGACCCCATCCATGACTAAAAAACGTATTCTTTCAGGCATTCAAACTACTGGCAATTTACATTTGGGGAACTACCTCGGTGCGATTCGGAATTGGGTAGACATGCAGAATGACTATGACTGCTTCTTGTTTCTAGCTGACCTACATGCGATCACAGTGCCCCATGATCCAAAGCTCTTGGCAGAAAATACCTATAAAGTAGCGGCGGCTTACCTGGCCTGTGGTATCGATCCAGACCGTTCGACTGTCTTTGTACAGTCTCACCTCAGCGCCCACAGTGAGTTGGCCTGGCTGTTTAATTGCATCACGCCGCTGAACTGGTTAGAGCGTATGATCCAGTTCAAGGAAAAAGCAGTGAAACAAGGGGAAAATGTCAGCGTTGGCCTATTGGATTATCCGGTCCTACAGTCGGCGGACATTTTGCTATATGAGCCAGACCTGGTACCCGTGGGCGAGGACCAAAAGCAGCACATTGAGCTTACCCGCGATATTGCAGTGCGGCTAAACCATCAGTTTGGTAAGAAAAAAGAACCGGTGTTGAAGGTGCCTGACGCCTTAATTCGGACTGATGGGGCGAGGGTGATGAGTTTGACCGATGGTACGAAGAAAATGTCTAAGTCAGACCCCTCTGAACTCAGTCGTATCGAAATTGGGGATACCCCCGATTTGATTAAAAAGAAAATCAAAAAGTGCAAAACCGACCCCATGCGTGGGTTGGAGTTTGGGAACCCAGAACGTCCTGAGTGTAATAATCTGCTGACGTTGTACATGCTGCTATCGGGCAAGGAAAAAGACGCGGTGGCGGCAGAATGTGCAGATATGGGATGGGGGCAGTTTAAGCCCTTGCTCACAGATACTGCGATCGCAGCGCTACAACCCATTCAAGAAAAGTATCAGGCGCTAATGGACGATCGCGAGTACTTAGAGTCGGTATTGAAAAAGGGCAATGAAAAGGCAGCTGTAATTGCCAATAAAACTTTAGCCAAGGTTAAAAATGCCCTGGGTTATGCGAAACCACTCTGAAGTTGGTGTCCCCATCGTCCCGTACGATGGAGGATACCGATAAATTTAATATGCCAGGCGCGCATAGTTACCTTTTTTATAATTCAGCTTTAAAGCTAATTTTCGATGACAATTTCTAACGGTTCTCATTTAGCTCCTTCCCTGTTGCGGTCTGCGATCGCTAAACACCAGTTCATCATTACAGCGGAGGTAATGCCCCCGAAAGGCGGCGATCCTAGCCATATGATCGAAATGGCGCAGATACTTAAGGGACGGGTGCATGCGGTAAATATCACCGATGGTAGCCGAGCCGTTATGCGCATGTCGTCATTGGCGTCGGCAGTGCTGCTCAAGCAAGCGGGCATTGAGCCCATTTGTCAGATGGCCTGTCGCGATCGTAACCGCATCGCCCTCCAGGCCGACCTGATGGGTGCCAACGCCCTAGGCATTCAAAATGTGCTGGCCTTAACAGGAGACCCCGTCAAAGCAGGCGATCATCCCAAAGCGCGAGGCGTTTTCGATCTAGAGTCTGTGCGTCTACTACGCACCATCGGCCTCCTCAATCAAGGCATTGACTTAAACGAAAAAAAACTCCCCGATGGTCCCCTCGATATTTTTGCTGGCGCTGCGGTTGACCCTCAGTGTCCTAGCTGGTCAGGTTTAAAAAAACGATTTGAACGGAAGGTCGAGGCCGGCGCCCAATTTTTCCAGAGTCAGCTAATCTCTGATTTTGACTGTCTCGAAAAATTTATGGACCAAATTGCCGTCCCAGCGCAGAAACCCATCTTAGCTGGCATTTTTCTGCTTAAATCTGCTAAAAATGCCGCCTTTCTTAATCGCAATGTGCCCGGAGTGCATATTCCAGACAAAATTATTAATCGTCTGGCCGCTGCCGAAGATCCGTTACAAGAAGGCATAACCATCGCTGCCGAGCAAGTTAAATTGGCCCAAACCCTTTGCCAGGGTGTACATATTATGGCCATCAAGCGAGAGAATTTGATTCCAGAGATTTTAGATAGAGCAGGAATCGCAGAGGTTTTTAGCAAGTCCGCTGTTACCGATGTGACTGGTACAAACATGGCCAGTCATCAAAATTTAGCTGTAGTTTAGCCGAAGGTTCAAGCGGGGCATACATCAACTACCATCATGACTGCTCGGTCGGCCATTGCATACCTGTCTGCCATTAAAGTCTTGATATAGTGCCTGTTTTTGTTCAAACTATCGACAGTTAT
>JAHQVZ010000360.1 GCA_019634055.1 Leptolyngbyaceae cyanobacterium MAG.088 | reverse complement strand
GAATGAACAGGGCAGTTAAGCAATTACTGCTCTGAGGTGCTGGCAACACCTAATGTTTGTAAGGTGAATTTGATTTGTCATATTGTGGTAGCAAATTAGCCATTGCTTTTCAACTCGCCGCTAGCCCATGACGCTTTTCGTTGAATAAGAACCCCATGCTTTTGCAACCCACCACCACCGTCTCACCTGCGTCTTTGGCTTCGATCGATGAGTCTTATGAGCGCTGTCGTCAGATTACTGCCAAATACTCAAAGACATTTTATATGGGCACGATGTTGATGTCTGAAATCAAGCGTCGTGCTATCTGGGCTATTTATGTATGGTGCAGACGTACAGATGAGTTGGTGGATGGCCCATCTGCTGAATTTACAACTGAAGCAACCCTTGATGATTGGGAAGAACAGCTCGAATCTGTTTTTTCAGGCAATCCTCAAGATGACTATGATGTTGCTATGGTTGATGCTTTGGAGCATTTTGACCTGGATATTCAGCCGTTTCGTGACATGATTTCAGGTCAGCGAATGGATTTGCAATGTTCTCGATATGAGACCTTTGATGATTTAAAGCTCTACTGTTATCGGGTTGCAGGGACTGTGGGCTTAATGTCAACAGTTGTGATGGGTGTTGACCCTGACTACAATACGGCTCCTTGGGCACAAACATTACCTTGCCCAACGGAAGAAGCTATCGCCCTTGGCATTGCTAATCAACTAACTAATATTTTGCGAGATGTTGGTGAGGATGCTCGCCGTGGTCGCATTTACTTACCGCTTGAGGACCTTGAGCTATTTAAATATAGTGAAGCAGATTTGATAAATGGTGTAATTGACGAGCGTTGGCGATCGCTCATGCGTTTTCAGATTCAGCGTGCGTTGAAGTTCTATCATCAAGCTGAGAGCGGTATTAGTGTGCTCAGTCCAGATGCCCGTTGGCCCGTTTGGTCTGCGTTAATGCTATATCGAAAAATTTTGGATGTGATCGCTGAAAATCAATACGATGTTTTTAATCGGCGTGCATTTGTACCGACGGTGCGGAAACTTTTGTGCTTGCCACCAGCATTGTTGCGTGCTCGCGTCCTTTAATGTAGTTAATTTCTGAGGGGCTGAGTAATAGCATTAAAATAAATCGGGCCAAGACTTAGTCTTGGCCCGATTTATTTTTTAATTTTTAGATTCAAATGCTAAGAGGCTGTTGTTTGAGCTGCAAGCATCTCTTTCAGTTTAGCTAGGTCTGAGGCCCAACGAGGATCGGGCTGAGTACTCTCAGGTGCTGGTGATGAATACGTTGCTGGTTTACGACCACCGTTGCGTTTGCCACCACCTTTGCGATTGCCACTAGCATTACCACTGTTATTGCCACCTTCGTTTTCCTTGGCCCGTGGCATAGCTTTTTCGACTTTAAGAGTCGCATCTTGAAGCGACTGACCGTTGTACTTGCTAACGAGAGTATCTGCAATCTCATCAGTTTTTACAGTTACAAAGCCAAATCCGCGGCACTTACCAGTTTTGCGGTCAGCAATCAGTTTAACTGAAACGATGTTATCAACATCTTCTGAAAAAACAGCTTCAAATTCCTCGCGTTCTAAGTCACGGGGCAGGTTGCCAATATATAAGCGCACTGACATGGGATACCTCTTAAACAGATCTAAAAAACGATTGCGGCGGATAGGTGAACAAACTTACTTAGCCAACTAACTCTACTAGAAATTGAAAACTTCTAGCAGCAAACTTGGAACCATGGCTTAAAGAATTTGACAAGTGACGAACCGCAGCAAAAAAAGACTGGCCATTGTAAGCGAGCAACCATGTAATGAGTCAAAAACCCTAATTGGGCGGCTTGCAAAAATCACCTCTAAACTCTGGTAACAGTCAATCAAAATGACTAATCATCACTATCTCTACCAGAGACCTCTCATTGAATGAAATGAGAAATGAGCCGTATATCTATAACATCAAGGTATCACGCTGTCCGATGCCAAGCCAAGCAATTCAGTAGTTTTTTTAGTGAAGCTCCCTAAAGATACCGTAGAGTCAGTTGGCCAGAGTTTAATCTCTATTTGGTTAGTCTTATAGCTCAAGATCAGGACAACGATATGTTTGCGTACATAGGTGGGGACTAAGACCAGTCAATGACCAGTAGTTACTCTGAATTTTTAGGTCTATGGGGCCAAGGAAAATGTCATAAAAAACCAGCCTACTGAAGTGGCTGGTTGCTGTGTTGAGAGTAGGAGAACTCGATGCTTACCACCAAATTGAAAAATGGTGTTTTATAGTTGAGCTATCGATATCCGTTAATAAAAATTAACATTTCCGCAGAAAAAATGCAATGATGTGAGGGTAAGTCTGTACGGTAAGTTCTTTATCCATGAAAAACTTAGGTTCTTGGGTGATTTTAGAGCTGTTTGAAGTCATGGCTAACCTCCTCTAAAGATGAGCCATAGACCATAGATCAGAGGGATAATGCTGCTAATAACTGACCAGATGGCATGATGAGAAGCTTTTGTATCGTTTGATCGGTGCTTGAGGTGATCGATGTCAACCCAAGGGTGATGGCCTCGACGCAGCCAGCCAGTGACCTGTAGTGACTTATTGAGCCAGGGGGCGAGACCTTTGATATTACTCAAGGGGCCAATGTAGGAAGCATAGTGTAGTTTGATGCTTCCTTGAGGGGTTTTCAGTCTCCATTCTTGTCCTAGCCAATTAGCTAAATCAGGACGGCCTGTCAGAATGCCGTTGATTTTGATGGGGCGATGATTGAGGGGGGTCAATGTCTGGTCGCTTTGCCAGGCTGAAAATTGAGCGTCACCAGTGGTGGGAATATTAGTGATGTCTGGGAAGAAAGAATTGATTCTTAATAGTTGGCTGGTTGCTGAACAGATGAGGGGAATGCCAATGAGAATACTCCAGTCTTTGTAAAGCCAGTCAAGTAGAGGGATGTCCAGATTTGTTGCGATCGCTCCAATTAACCACATAAGGATGGCAATTCCTAGACCTACGATTAAGCCGGACCAGGGGCCTCCCTGTAAGAGTAAATTTCTCCAGTCATTCGTAGATAAGGAACGGGGTTCATGACGTAACTGGGTAAAGCTAAGGCTAGGCCTGAGTTGCCAGTGTCTTCCATAGGCACTCAGAAGATAAAGCCGATCGCCCAAAGGGGGGTGAGGCTGATTGATTGATAGCCAATGGCGCAAGGGGTTAACGGCACCCCAGGCATACTGTTGGGCCGATGCCCCTGGTCGTTGTGGACCAACCGGCAAGATAGTGTCGAGGCTTTCTAATAAGGGCGGTGTATACCCTTGTTCCTCAATGGCATCTGCCATGGCTGATGAGAGTTTGGCTAAGGCACGGACAAGGCCATGGGGATTGCCGGTTAGTTCAGCCGCGATGCGATCTCGATAAGGAGTCCGAGTCCGAGCGAGACCACAGCTTAGCTTGCTCAATAGCCAGAAAATACAGTAGCTCAAGTTAGCCAATATGCCACATCCAATCCGAATTGTGTTGGGGCGATCCTCACCCCATCGAGCAAAGAACCAGTAGGTACGATGGCAGCCTTGCAAGATTAGCCCAAGTGTGGAGAAAGCGATCCAGTCTAAGGTTGGCCAGTGGCTGATTTCGTACATGATGATAGCGGCTAACTCATCGGGCTCTAATTGTTCAAGAAGTCCTTGACTAACGATGAGTTGACCATAGCGAGGCCGCCATCCATAGGAAAAAATCAGTGGCAATTCACTGGTCAGTAGCTGAATTTTTGGGAATGGCCAGCGTCGTTTAGTACAAAGACGGCGCAAAAGGTTTACCGCTTCTGGACTGTAGGTCTGTAATTGTGAGCTGTTAAGTTGTTTCTTAGGCCCTAATAACAATGGCCACAGCCATGGAGCAGCTAGGGTAAGTAACCCTAAGCTAATGAGTACGGTCCAATATTGAGGTTTCCAGAAAAAGGGACTAAGGCGAAAATAGATGGGGGATAAATCCCTTATAAAGTCGAGATAATTGCCAATGAAGGTTAGGGCGGTTTTTACTAGCCAACGGATTACCAGGAATAGAACTGGAATCGTGATTAATTGAGCAAACCAAAGGCGTTCCGTACTCACCTTGCCTAGGGATTTAAGAGTGCTGAGACGGTCACCTTGAGGCCAGGATTCTGGTCCATTGGCTGAGGTTACAGGGGTTAAATGATGAGATCGATGGGCGGGAATATCAGGTTGGGGATCAGGTTGGGATGCTCTTTTTTTAGGGGCAATTTCGATTGGAGTTTCCGAAGAACTTTTGGCTTGGTTTGTGGTGGTTAGAGAAGACTTGTTACTATCAAGAGATTTTGGAGTATTAAACGGTTTTATTTCTGAATCTTCACTACTCTGATTGAGGGTTTGGTAATGAAATAGGGAAGGTGGAGGATTTTCTGGGGCGGTAGTAGGTGTATCTGTAGAGGGGATAAATCCGCTTGTTGTCTCAGGCACGAACCCACTGGTTGGCTCGGCGGTGCTGTGCGATTGTTTAAGGGTGTCGTCGAGCTGCTGTAATTTATCTTGGGTCCATTGGCGAATGGCCTGGCTGGGACTTTTTAGTAAAGGCTTGCATAGTTCTTGGGCCTGCGCAATTGCTTCCTGGGCTTCATAGGTACGAATGAGGCCCATTTGAGCCTTGAGTCGATAACTGGCACTCACGTTGTCGGCTTGGCTAAGCTGTTGAAACGTTGCGATCGCACGCCCATAGTCTTTTTGTTTCAGTGCCGTCAGCCCTGATTTAATCAACTGTTCTGGTGATCTATCCAAACCCATGCAGATATCCTCTGATGTCATTGACGGTAGCGCGGGGGATTTGCCGCGATCTTAGCGCGAATGATCAGAAGGCGTCTGAGAAGATGATGTCGCAGGAGGAGTGAGTATTTGCTCTACCAGCGTGTAGAGAGTCTCTTCATGTTCACCAGTTAGCTGACGTTCTTTGAGATCAATGAGTCCTGCTGCAAGGTTTGGTGCTCGTTTCTTATAAACATTATTAGCAGATAGAAGATCCGTAAAAATCTCTCGTTCGATTTGATGACGGTCAGCATCATCCGCTAGCGGGGTGCCATAGGCAACATTATCTACGTCATACTTCAGTAGAAAGATCAATGCGCCACAGTGGTTTTGCAATAGATTTTGTAGCTTGCGAGTATCTAACTCCAGGCGATCAAACCCTACCTGCCCTTCAATCCTTAGTTCAACAATAGGTTGCCGAGCAGGAGTGATGCGTTTTTGCTCAATAGCCTGATTTAGTATCTGAAATGCTAGCCCTTCAATGTCCTCTAGTGCTTCTTGTCCGCGCAACGTTAAGGAAAGTCTGACTATCGGGCGCTGGCGATAGTCAGTTTGTAATTGAGCCTCAACCTTGCCATTGTCCAGGTCTACAAGTAATGCTCCCCGCTCAAATGTGCCTTCTTCTACGTTGTTGGCTTCTAAGGAGCCAGGGTTAAAGACCCAATTATCCACAGCGTAGTGTTTATGGATATGCCCTAAGCCTAGGTAGTCTACCCCAGCCTCTTTGAGGGGGAGCAAGTCCTTGTAACGCAGTGCTCCGGAATAACGAGCAATTTGGCCTTCTAAACCATGATGAAAAAGTAAAATATTAGAACTGGGGCCGCTAGGCAACTCTATCATCGCCTGAGCAATTTGCTCGATGGCTTTAGGGGCAGCAGCGCCATACCAGCTAGAGCCCAAAACTCTGACGCCACAGTCAAGATCAATGTAGCCTCCTCGTTTGGTTTCGTCATTCCAAGGAGTATATAGATCTTCTCCCTGGCCAGGTTCCAGCAGTTTGAGCAATCCCCAGTCTGATAGATAGCGCAGCCAGCTAGTTTTTGTGCCATAGGGACAATTGTCGTGGTTCCCTTCAATGGCGACTACCGGAATCTCCGCAGCTTGTAACTGTTGTAAACAGAGCTGAGCCTGATTCAAAATAGCTGGTTGGATCATCCGATGCTCAAACAAATCACCGGCAATCACAACGAAGTCTACCTTTGCTTGAATGGCATAACGGTCAAACACATCCCAGAGAGTGTGAAAAAAGTCTGTGGTTCGGACTTTACTGTTATAGCGATCAAACCCTAGGTGCACGTCGGCAATGTGCAGAAATTTAGCCATGGCTTAGAAAAATAGGCTGGTAAGCAACCAAATTCAAAAACTAATTCACCCTAAGTGTAGTTTTACGCTAAGGCTTGTCAAACGATATGAACACTAATGCCTAAACCTAAAACGGTGTTTCTGTTTCTGCCGCTAGCTGTTCTAACTTAGCTTGTTGGTCTTGGGTGATGCAGGACTGAACCATCGTCTCGATATCGCCCTCTAGCGCTGGGGTCAGGCTAAAGTTTTTCCCTAAACGATGGTCAGTAACTCGGTTGTCTTTATAGTTATACGTGCGAATTTTTTCAGAACGAGAGCCGGTCCCCACCTGAGAGCGACGCATGTCGGTGACTTCTGCCTGCTGCTCTTGG
Organism: Leptolyngbyaceae cyanobacterium MAG.088; assembly: GCA_019634055.1. Taxonomy (GTDB): domain Bacteria; phylum Cyanobacteriota; class Cyanobacteriia; order Phormidesmidales; family Phormidesmidaceae; genus Leptothoe. Next base: position 1,335 of record JAHQVZ010000360.1, on the reverse strand, counting down.
AGCATCATTTCGTAGAGTTTGGCCCGTAAAATTTGCATGGCGCGCTCTCGGTTTTGGAGTTGCGATCGCTCTTCTGTACAAAAAATACGAATGCCCGTAGGTTTGTGAAATAAGTCTACCGCTGTTTCCACCTTGTTCACATTCTGGCCACCGGCACCACCTGAACGAGCTGTGGTTAGTTCAATATCTTTGGGATCAATTTTGACTTCCACGTCATCCACTTCTGGCATCACGGCCACAGTTGCTGTCGATGTGTGGACACGGCCACTCGTTTCAGTTGCCGGTACCCGCTGGACACGGTGTACCCCTGCCTCAAACTTGAGTTTGCTATAAACCTGATCTCCAGTAATTTCTAAAATCGCTTCTTTGCAACCACCCATGTCAGCCGCCGATTGGCTGACAGTTTGTACTTTCCATCCTTGACCTTCGGAATAGCGCGAATACATCCGTAGTAAATCTCCGGCCCAAATACCGGCTTCATCGCCACCAGTCCCAGCCCGAATCTCTAACATTATGTTTTTGTCGTCATTGGGATCACGCGGCAGCAATAGTATTTTAAGTCTCGTTTCTAATGCCCCAATAGACTCTTGCAGTTCTTTGACTTCTGTCGCAGCCATTTCCCGCAGTTCTTCATCGCCAGCGGATTCTTTGAAAACTTCCTGGGCACCCTCATAGTCTGCCTGGGTCTTTTGCCATTCGTTGTAGGTGTTGATGGTTTCTTCTAACGATGCCCTTGCCTTGGCAATTTTTTGAAACTCATCTGGATCTCTTGCTACATCTGGATCCGCCAGACGACGAGTAAGTTCTTCAAAGGTTTGATCGACTGACTTTAGTTTGTCGAGGAGATATTGCTCAGCCATGGAATTTGCTCAATGATGTCAGCTTAGCGCTATGAAAATGTCAAAAGATACAAAATATCCGAAGGATATAGTTACCCCTCGGATTCAAAATGACGTTATTAGCAGCTAGCCTTCAGTACTGTCAGCTTCCTTTTGCGTATCCTCGGCCATGCCGTACTTACGCAAGAATCGCTCCACACGACCTTCCGTGTCGATAATTTTCTGAGTACCTGTATAAAACGGATGGTTTCCAGACCATACATCCACATGTAGTTCAGGCTTTGTGGAACCCACAGTCATAATCAATTTTCCGTCGCAGTAGACCTTGGCGTCAGGGTACCACTCGGGATGGATATTTTCCTTAGGCATTGTCTGATCCTCTTGCTATTGACTGCTATTGACTATCCAATGAACTGGAATATTTTAGTGGTCTTGAATCCTGAGTTTCACCTTGAAACTCACACCCGGATCCAAAACAGAAAGCATTACTGTAGAT
>JAHQVZ010000359.1 GCA_019634055.1 Leptolyngbyaceae cyanobacterium MAG.088 | reverse complement strand
CGATTTTTATATTGGTTATGCGCCTTTACCCCCTAGCGTACGGCGATTGTTGCTGTGGTTTATACCGGTTTTGGTATTATGCGTTTTGGGGTTAGCCATTATTGCCCCAGGGCTTCATTTTGATCAGGCTAATCCAGGGCAAATTCAGGGCAGTCAAGAGTTTGAGGGGTTACTACTGGCAGAACCGTCACCACATCTCTTGGTGCCTAATGGGGATGCCCCCAATGAGCCGTTTAAGGTTTACCCGTTATCGGGACTGAATAAAATGGCTCCTAGAGCAACCATTATGGACAATGCGGGGAGCTGGGTAAAACTCAAGGGGTTGTTGGTGAGTCGTAAGCCCTATGAGATGTTGGCGGCCCAATCGGCAGAGGTGATTGATGTGCCTGCTGGGGCGGCCAGGGTTGAGGACCAGACGGTGTCGTTAGGGGAGTTTGCGATCGCAGGCGAAATCGTTGATGGTAAATGCTATCCCGGCATTATGAAACCAGGCCGTACTAAAACTCACCGAGGCTGTGCGATCCGTTGCATCAGTGGCGGTGTTCCGCCAGTTTTCCGAGCTGGCAATCGGAACGGTCAGTCGCTTTACTTCATGCTATCGGACCTGGATGGCAATGCTGTGAATGACCGAGTGCTGAATATGGTTGCCGACCCGATTCAGATTACGGGTGAGGTGCTACAGTATGGCGATTTCTTTATTCTAAAAGCAGACCCAGCCACCTACGAGAGATTGCCAGCATAAGTGTTAACTTTAGTAGCATAGTACTAGTCCACCAACGCTAGCTGCTCTAAAAAAGCCCTATGGCTGCCAAAGATATCTTTCATGATGCCGTCAAAAATGCTCTTGAAAAGGAGGGTTGGTCTATTACCGACGATCCTTTATTCATTCGCTTTGGCGGTATTGACATGTATATCGACCTTGGGGCTGAGCGTATTATTGCCGCTGAACGTGGTACTCAAAAAATTGCTGTTGAAATAAAAAGCTTTGTTGGACCGTCTGAGACCACTGAATTTAGCATGGCTTTGGGTCAGTTTTTAAAATATCAGCTTGCCCTTGAAGAAGAACAACCTCATCGCACGCTTTACTTAGCGGTCCCTCAAGACACACACCGAACCTTTTTTTCTTTAGAGCTAACTCGTCGTTTAGTAGCACGATACAAAGTCAGTCTGATTGTCTATGATCCTGAGGAGGAGGTGATCGTACAATGGCAACCTTAGATGATTATAGACAGATAGTACAAAGGCTCTTAAAGAGTTACAGCGAAATTAAAGCTAGCAACGAAGATGTAGATGCTGAAACGATTTTTGATCTTGCTCAAGACCGCTATCAGGTTGTACATGTTGGTTGGTCTAATAAGCGTCGCATCTATGGGTGCGTTCTCCACTTAGACATTAAAGATGCCAAAATTTGGATTCAGCATGATGGGACTGAAGGTGGCATTGCCAATGAACTTATAGAGCATGGGATTCCTAAGCATGATATTGTGCTCGGCTTTCAGTCACCTTTCAAACGTCAGTTCAGCGGTTTTGCTGTGGATTAATTAATCGAGTGACTAATTGACTTCATGCAATGACCCGTTAATTCAGCCACAGCAAGTGCATCAACTTCAGTTATGACTGCAAATCTGCCAGTGCCCCACGGGCCATATTAGCAATCGCTTTATCTGTCGCCTTGGGCAGTTGATAATACTTACCCCCTGCAGTTTTTGCTAACTCCTTACCAAAGCCTGTGGAAACAAACTTACGCTCAGTGTCGATAATCAACAATTGAAAACCCGTCATCCGAATCCGCCCAGCAATATCTAGCAGTTCAGCCTTAATATCCGGCTTCTCACCTTCTTCAAGAGTTTCACCTAAAGACCTCGCCAGCGGCACATTTCCTCGACCATCCGTAATCGCAATAATCACCACATTACCCGTATCCCCAGACTGCTGAGCATTCGTACCCACACGCACCGCCTGACTTAAACCATGGGCCAACGGCGAACCACCCCCACAGGGCATTGTCTCTAACCGACGGCGGGCAGACGTAATCGAACGCGTTGGCGGCAACAATACTTCCGCCTGTTCTCCCCTAAACGGGATCAACGCCACCTGATCACGATTCTGATACGCATCTGTTAACAGACTCAACACAGCACCCTTAGCCGACTGCATCCGATTTAACGCCATCGACCCCGACGCATCCACCACAAAAATAATCAACGACCCCGCCTTACGTGCCAGACGCTTGGCACGAATATCCCCTTGTTCCACAATTACCTTACGGTCAGGCTGTCGTGCTCGACGCGCCTTTTGATAAGGTGCTGCAGCTCGTAACGTAGCATCCACAGCAATTCGGCGCACCGGACCCTGGGGCAAAATCGGCTTAATATAGCGACCTCTGTCGTCTGAAATAACAAGACTCTGAGTACCCGAATTCCCTTGTTTACTCATGGTCTCAGCAAACAACAAAAGAGATGGGTCTAAAACCACTCCCTCAGGGTCAAACAAAAACTCTTCTGGAATGCTCGGAGGAGACTCTTCTTGCTCTTCATCAGGCTCGTCGTCATTGTCATCCTCGTCGTCATTCTCTTGAGACTCGTCTTGGTCGTCTTCCTGCTGATTGTCCGGCGGCGGTGGCGGTGGTGGCTGCTCATCCTCCGGCGGTGGCTGATCCATATTAATAGCCCGTGGAATAATCACCAGCTCTACAGCCCGACGCAAGTCATCGGCATTGATTTCAGTCCGGCCATCCAGGGCCGCACTCGCCTTCGCCACCCGCACCGCAAACAATTCGGCACGATGCCCCTCCACACCCCCACGCAATGCTTCGGTTACCAGATACTGCACCTGGTCGGGGGTAATCACAACATCTTTGAGCCACTCACGGGCCAAAATAATTTGGGTTTTCAGGTTATCAATTTCTTCGGTATACCCAGCCAAAAAGCCTATTGGATCGTCAGCATAGTTAGTGGCCTGATCGGTGGCATCCACCCGTTCTTCCATGGTGAGTGCTCGGTCAGCGGAAAGTGCGATCGCAATTCGATCCAACAAATGCTGCCGCAATAGCCCCTCTTCTGGGTTATAGGTGGCCACTAACAACGGCTTACAAGGATGCTGAAAGCTAATCCCCTCACGCTCAATCTGATTCCGACCTTCAGTCAACGTCCCCAGCAACAGGTTCGAAATCTGAGCATCCAGCAGATTAACCTCATCCACATAAAGCACCCCGCGATTAGCCTCAGCTAACAACCCCGGCTGAAAAACAGATTCCCCCGTTTGAATAGATTTCGCCACATCCACCGAACCCAACAAGCGATCTTCGGTCACTCCTAACGGAATCTGAATAAACGGAGAAGGAATTACCTTAGTGGGTAAGTCCTCTAGATTAGTAAGGTCTTCGCGCTCCCCAAAGCGCTCTAATGTGGCATCGTCCCACTCACGCACATTGGTCGGATCCGCATTGGCACAAGCCCCATCAATCACCTCAATGGGCGGCAACAGCTGATGTAATCCTCTGGCCAAAACAGACTTAGCCGTACCCCGACGACCAGCAATCACCACGCCGCCCAACCCAGGATCCACCGCCGCCAACAGTAACGCTAATTTAATAGCATCCTGGCCAACAACAGCCATCAATGGAAATGTAGTGGGCGTATCCGCGAGGACCTGCATTTTTTCTCTCTAGTCAACGTAATAGCTACTGTATCACTGCTTGCTATTCAGCAATCGCACCGATGAAACTAAGCTACTTAGGCAGTGTAGGCTGAACGTTCAACCTTTAGAATTCAAATACCTGTGCCTGTGAGTTCCCGATGCCTGTCGCTGCCTGCAAACTGTTGACCTATAAAGGTCAATACAGTAAATGTCATATTAAGGTGCCAGATCTTGAGACCAAACTACCTGCGATCAAGATCGGTAAACAGCTATATAGCTTATTTCGTCGGTTTGAGGACGCAGACGCCGCCATGAAGGCATTTCAAAAACTGGTCCAAACAAAAGACGATGAGCTAGCCTTAACCAAGCAGAGTAACAACCGCTATATTATGTGGGCCTTAGAAAATGATGCTCATATCTTAAAAGGCCCCAGACAAACCCAACGCCCGTGGCCCACCCATGGCCCAGCCACCTGCTTTATCTTGGGAGACGCGCAACAATATCACCAGTGCTACATCACCGTACCGGACCTGGCTAAACCAACCATAGCCGTTCAATACAATCAAAAATTCTATAGCGTTTACCAGCCGGAACTCAGCACAGCAGAGGCTCTAGACCTGGCCGCCCAGCTTACCTGGCGAGGCAACGACAGTGCCATCGTTTCTACATCCAAGGGATACGCCGTCTGTGTATGGGAACCTGAAGCCAGCGAAACTATACAGTAGGGGCCTTCATGCAAGGTCCCTACACAAAAAATCAAAACTCGCCTTAGCGTCGTCCTGGCAAAATCGGTTGTTCAACCGCATTGCGGAAACGCTGGACGTCTTCACTAAAGTCGATGGGTAGAACAGCCACTACATTTTCATGGGGGCGAGGAATAATGACCCACGTTTCTAAGACACCGCCATAGGCATTTTCTGCTGCCTCAACACCAGCTGCCATCGCCGCTTTAACTTCAGACACATCGCCACGAATATTGATACAAAAACGTGCACTACCTGCCCGAATGTAATTTACCAATGTGACTCGTCCTGCTTTCACCATCGCATCTGCAGCGGCTAATACAGGGGGAAATCCCTTTGTTTCTAACGATCCTACTGCCTCGGGCATTGCCGTTCTCCTTAAGTACGAGCCTAGATTGGCTTTAAAATTTATAACTCCAACGTCTATTCTACGGGAGACATGGGGGCTTGAATAGACACAACTGGTTGCGTTTGCTGAACAAACGTTTCGACTCTCGTAAAGTATTCTGCCCCAGCCGTATCGACGACATTGTTATGGTTCGCTTCTGGTACTAGCCATAGCTGTTTGGGTGAAGGCGATATGGCATAGAGCTGTTCTGACATTACCGCAGCGGTCGTATCATCCTCTAACCCATGAATATAAAAAATTGGCAGCTTCAGGTGAGCGACCTTGGCAATCGAGTCAAACCGTTGGGTTAGGAGCCAGTCTACTGGGAACCAGCTATATTGACCACTAAAGTTCACCGCTGCCAGCATTGAACTAAAGGTGCTCTGCAAAATCAACCCTGCCGCCTGCCGCTGCGTCGCCAGCTCAATGGCAATCGCGCCTCCCAGGGAATGGCCAAACAACCAGAGGCTATTGACTGGAATTTGACGGGTTTCGGTTAGATAACGGTAGGCTGCGATCGCATCTTCATACACCCGCTGCTCGTTAGGAAATGGCCCTGAGCTCCGACCATATCCCCGATAGTCCACTAGCAATACGTTAAAGCCCATCCGCTGGTAGCTATGGGCTAAGTCCAAATTGGCTCCAATATTTTCACTATTGCCATGTAAGTAAAGTAATGTCAGTGCATTGTCAGACAATGGCCCCGACAACCCAGGTAACCACCAACCATGTAACCCCTCCTGTCCAGGAGACTCTTTACCATCCAGGCTAATCCAAACGTCTTCATACTCTAGCTGCTGTTCTTCCGGGGTGGACGTTAACAGAGACGTGGGCTTAAAAATAAGCCGCGTTTGCCAGCAATACAGCCCTACACATATTGCCCCATAAAGCATAGCCACCAGAGCTATGCTCAGCGTGAGTAGTCTCCGATAAAACATCATGGAATCTATGGTGATAAGCGTTATAAGGACCAATCTTCTTTAAGGGTCTCTAACTGCCAAACACGGGTCTCAGTCACGGCCGCTAAACAGGCCTTCAGATCCGGTGTCGATGGCAGATTTGACTCATAGTCACAATGGGCATCACGATAGTCAAGCCAGGCCAGTTGTACATCCGTCAGGGTTTCACCCGCAGCCTCACTGGCTACAGCTTGCACAGCTTGATAAACGTCGTTTAACTGAGCATCAACATCGGCCAAACTCACGTTGGTTTTCAGAGTTTGTCCCAGGGCCGCAATGCGATTATCCGTAATCAACTCCATACAGCTCGCCTGAATCAATGGCTCAATGGAACCGCCCTCAAAGCGACCACTCTCAAAAGCGCAGGCAGCATCTCGAAACACAATCCAGCGTTCTTCTGCCTGAGTTAGGCGATCTTTGCCTGCAGCATCAAGCCCCTGCAGCACCTCCTGATAAACCCGGTTCAACTCTTTATCAGAAATGGCATAGTTTTCAGCCGCACATTGGTTCAACTCTTGTTGAGTGGGCAACTCACCACAATCCTTTTTCGCCAGTGCGACAGGCGAAGAACGGGGGGCCTGCTCAGCGACAGACGTTACAGCATCAGGAGCTTCACTACCAGAGGGGCTAGATGGACTGTTTAATGGCGGTTCCTCCGTAGCAACCGGTGGGATTGCCACAGAAGCCGACGGACTAGGTTCGACTGGAGTCGCTTCAGAGGTGGAGCCGACAGAGTCTTCAGGAGCCGTCACCGATGAGGACTGCCGACAGCTGAACAAACTCAAAATCAATATTAATAAAGAGAATAATCTAAACGTTGGTTTACCCATGGTCACATGACACCAGCTCGCTCAATTGGAGTGTAGCGCAACCCACCAGTGAAAATCTAAAGATTGTTCAGCAGTTCTAGCAGTAGGCACAGTAGACGCTATAGCTTGAGTAAAGCTGCCCTTTCATGCCTGTGAAAATCGCTGCCTATCTTTACACAGATCCTCGGTTAGACCCGCCACTTGATGACAATGTATGGGGCTGGGAAATTGATCGAGTCTACAAAGATACCCCTCTGGTCAACCATCGGCCTCAGCTACAGGAATTACTAGCCCAAACCCAAGCCCCTGAGTATTTATTAGTAAGACGACTAGATGAACTGGGGGACTCGTTAATGGCAGTGGCTGAAAATCTAGCCACATTAGAAGCAGCCGGAACGGTGGTGATTGCAACGGAGCAAGTGTACCAAACACCCCTTACCGGCGGCCCTCACCTACAACTTCCGGTGCTCTTAGCAGAAGTACAAACGTCTCTCCGTCAACGTCGAATTCGACAAGGACATGCGGCTAAGCGCCTGAAGGCATTACCTCCGCCTGGCAAAGCACCCTATGGCTATCGCCGTGGCAAACAAGGCTATGTGATTGATCGAACAACAGCCCCGGTGCTCAAAGCTTTTTTTGAACAATTTTTGTTGTATGGTTCCCTGCGCGGTGCCGTCCGCCACATCGCCAAACAATATGGCAAAAAGGTATCTGCCTCCACCGGACGACGCTGGTTAGAACATCCTATATATAGAGGCCATACTCGCTATGGGGACGGCGGCATTATCCTCAACACCCATCGCCCCCTCTTAGACGCAACCGAAGCCGCGCAGATTGATCGCTTGCTACAACGTAATAGCGCCTTACCTGGAAAAACAGCCAGCGCCCCCAGATCCTTGGCGGGTCTGGTTACCTGCCAACAGTGCCAGGCAAAGTTAACGGTAAGTCAAGTCAGTGCTCCCCGGCGGGCCAAAACCTATACCTATATGCGGGCTACGACCTGCCCAGCTAAGTGCCAGGCCCTACCCTACGAGGCATTACTTGCCGCAACTATTGAGGTTATTTGCACTGAGCTGCCCCAGGCTGTAGCGCAACGATCGATACCAGAAAATCGTCCTAAAGAAGCATTAGCCTCTGCGATCGCAACCCAAGAAGCAATCCTAGAACAGCTGCCACAGCTTGTTAATCAAGGCATTTTAGACAACACCACTGCAGAACTACGAGCCTATGGTGTCCATACAGAAATTGCCAGCCTCAACCAGCAACTAGCACAGCTCCCCCCCGTAAACCTCAAAGAACTCGCCCAAGCTGTCAGCATTCCTCAATTCTGGGAAGACTTATCAGAACCCGAACGACGGTTCTTCTTTCGAGAGTTTATTCGTGATATACAGCTAAGTCGAAACGACAACAGCTGGACCTTACGATTAATTTTCCGGTTTTAAAGCTCTCACCACCCCGGCAACACCTCATAACACACATCTATGAACGTACGCCCTATCCCATCATTCGCGTAGCCATAAACAGCAACTTGGCGGATACACACTGAGGGCGTAATGCCCGTCATAGAAGACTCTCCGTAGAAGCAACTAACAATATTCAACAACATTTTTTATTGTTTGCCAGGAACTCTACAAAAGTCTCCTGGAAAGCCATGAGAGCAACTAACTCTTTAAACACAACATAGGTATTTACCAGCATCTCAGCGACACTTTTAAGTATTAAATTTGACTCACAAGGGTGAAAAACACGGATACCCCAAGCAACATTCAACAGGAATCACTTCCACAGGAGTCATAATGAAAAGGTCCAATATTCGCGCTGTCCTTAGTATCGCTGCTATTATTAGTGCTATGGGGACTGCACCTAGCTACGCATTCACCCTCACCAGCACTTCCGCCAGCTTTGATAACGCTCGGCTATCCAATGGCACAACTGTGGGTAAAGCTGCCACCAACGACAATTTTGCAGACTATGAACAGTCTGTCATCAATTACGCTAACAATCACGATGACAACTATGTAGAGTTCATCGAAGTTAACGGCGTTTCTCAGGTGCGCTGGGGTGATGGCGTCTACAGCAACACCAATAAGAACTTCGAAGGTGGTAACAAGTACAACTGGGATTACGGTTGGTATGCCACTCAGGATAGCAGCACAAACTATAGCAAAGGCTGGCACAAAGATTACACGGCTAAGAAGAGTGGACTCGGCTTCGCAGGCGTTAGCAATTTAGATTTAGAAGTTGGCGAAGTCTTTAGCATCGGCTCACTCAAGCATTACAACAATACAATTTGGGCTGACGGTCGCGATGCCACGAAGACCGACTTTAGTCTTAATTTAGATTTCGGCGACATCGGCATCGGCCAACAACAGTTTGACTTTGCCCTCAATATTGACGAAACCAATAACAACGCTAGCAGCCATGATGGTGGCGTTTGCCCTTACGAAACAACCGGCAGTGGCTGCTCTGATAAAATCACTTGGGACTTTGCCCTCGATACGGAAAGCACCTTTGAATATGAAGGAGATGAGTATACACTTGAGTTAGTTGGCTTTAACGATACTCCTCAATTCGACGTCAGCACAGTAGAAGACTTTATTTCCCAAGAAGCTGGTACAAGCCAAGCGCATTTGCTGGCCCGTCTTATTAAGATAGAAGATGAAAGCAGTGAAGAACCGACTCAAGTACCTGAACCCGCTGGCCTAATAGGCTTGGGTGCTCTTGGCATCTTATTAAAGAAAGCAAAGCGTCAGCAACAAGAAAAAGTCGCCGCTTAAGGGTAATCACATCCAAGTCAGCACCGATTCCTAGTAAACGGAAAAATGCTCGGGATATACATCAAGGGTGTTTCATCTACATTTTCTCTACAATAATAACTCCAAAGTCAAAGTGCTTGAGAGACTAAAAGTCTCTCAAGCACTTTTCTTTTTTATTAGATCTATCTCGTTATATCGCCACCTGTCTCCAGCATCAGCCCTTATACAACATCATCTAATTTCATTGGATACCAGGGTTCACGACCATTGAGCTGCCAAATTGAAATTACTAAGGCACTCGCGACAGCTAACCAAAGCACCATGGGTAGCAATAACTGCCCTGCCAGGGGAACAACCTGCCAGTAGCTAATTGAAACTGCTATGGCTGACATGAATGGTCCCACAATGACCACCGGCACAGCTAGCCCTAATCTGCCCTCAACGGTAAAAATCGTGTTCCAGGTATCACCCATAGCCAAATGAGCCATGAAGATAAGCAGGGGCCATGACCAATAGGTTTGTCCCAGTACTTGCCATACTAAATAAGATGCAATCACGCGCAACACACCAATACCCATCCAAATAATAGGAAACGCTAAAGGCGGGGGTGCCCAACCGGGCCGATTGACACTGCTATAGGTGGTTCGAGTCCTCGCATTGTTGAGGGGCGAAAACAGGCGTGAGCGAATAGCAACCAGAGTAAAGAATGAGATCGCACAACCGACCTGAGGCATCCCCGACCATACCTGGGTCAGCTGCTGTAACCCCCACAAAGCCAGAAGCATCAACCCCATTTGCGCCAATGTCCCCGTAATGTAGGTTGCCATGGCCAGCCAATCTGGTTGCCTATCGTCTACAACGCTCTGCTGGGCTACATTATCACCCCGCACCCCCATGATGGTATTCACCAGGGTTTCAAACTTCCCCCCTAAATCTGACCTGTCCGCCATAGCCACCGCCAATTTACTCCCATTACTATTTATCATGATTACCGTTACCATTTGGGGAAGAGGGCAACCGGCAGGAGACGGAGAGCCATGGCAAGTGTGCGGTTTGAACAAGTTACAAAGCAGTATGAAAACGGCTACATTGCCGTTAAAGATCTTAATTTAGAAATTCGCGATCGCGAATTTTTAGTCCTGGTCGGCCCATCCGGCTGTGGCAAAACCACCTCTTTACGCATGCTGGCCGGGTTAGAAAGCATTAGTAGTGGCAATCTATATATCGACGAACAACGGGTAAACGACTTGCCCCCTAAGGATCGCGACATCGCCATGGTGTTCCAGTCCTACGCCCTGTATCCCCACATGAGCGTTTTTGACAATATGGCCTTTAGCCTTGAACTCCAAGGGGTGTCGAAGCCAGATATTCAAAAACGAGTACAGCAAGCGGCTCAGCAACTCGGCATTGAAACCTTACTAGAGCGCAAACCCAAGCAACTCTCTGGTGGGCAACGTCAGCGAGTGGCCGTAGGACGCGCTATCGTCCGTGATCCATCAGCATTTTTAATGGATGAACCCCTATCAAACCTGGATGCCAAGTTACGGGTCCAAGCTCGCGCCGAGTTAAATAAACTCCACAAACGATTAGGCACAACGTTCATCTATGTCACCCATGACCAGGTAGAAGCCATGACCATGGGCAGCCGGATTGCCATTATGAATCAGGGTATTTTGCAACAGGTGGATACCCCCCAAACCATTTATGAAAAGCCCAATAACATCTTTGTTGCAGGCTTTTTAGGCAGCCCATCGATGAACTTCTTAAACGCCACGGTCAAACGTCAAAACGACCAACTCTTTGTCAAAACCGACAGCTTTAGCCTGCCTGTCACCCACCATCAAGACAGCGTTAGCCCCTATCTTGACCGTCCAGTCATTTTGGGCATCCGCCCCGAAGGGCTATACCATCCTCAATACCTACCCCCTGGCATCACGCCCATCAGTATTCAGGCTGAAGTGAGTGTTGTAGAACTCATGGGTCACGAGCTAATTGTTTATGCAACCTTGGCAGATAGTAGTGAGATTGTTGCCCGCCTTGACCCAAGAGCAACGCTCACACCAGGAGAATCCATTACTCTACAGATAGATAGCCAACGCCTTCACTTGTTTGATCATGAAACAGAGCAAGCTATCTGAACCATTGCCTGACTTTCAGACCAAGGCACAATAAACATCAAAAAACTATGGAATCCGCTTTTTCAACCGTAATGTGATTGCCGTTCTAGGTGTCATTTAGCAAACATTTTGTGTAGTTGATTGCTTTTTTCTTGCGTAATAATACATAAGATATAAAGTTGTAAGAATTTGATTTGCGTAATTTGACTAATTCTAATAAAGAGTCAGTGAACTGAAGTAGTCAATTTAGTTCTAAGATGTGAATATTAGTCAAGGTTACTATCCGCATAATCATCAGCCACCTACCATGTCTCCCGACGGTCTTTCGACTGGCTATTCTCAATCACAGCTTGCGACGAAGCAAGATGCTATCGAGCAAGTGATTGAAAATTTGATTCAGCATTCCCAGCATCTACGCATCAAAAAACTTTTATTTAGCGTTTGTTACGGGACGTGGGAAAACGAAGCTGCTGCATTGCAAAGTGTTTCAATGCAGTCTTTAATTACTATCTTGTTGGGTCGTTGTTCAACGCTACACCAGTGCCGCGATAGCCTTTACAAAAAAGCAAGCTGTCTCAACCGTAAAAAGGTATATATCGCGATCGCTAACGTTATTTTGTATTATCTGCGTAGCGTCTTTCTGCCACAGGCTCACCTCTCCCCCTCTACAGATCAGCAAGCGGCTAATCTGTCTGCATCGGTTCAATCGCAGGCAAAATCAGAACTATATCAGCCCGTCATAGACGAACTACTAGAAACGAAAAATCTGGAAACTATCAAAACCTTTTTGGGGTATTTGGGTCAGGCTCCTGGAAAAATTGCCGAAACCGCCAGTACCGATTTACTTAGTTTGGTACATTTGACCCATCGTCAGGCCCCTACGTTCCTAGACCTGAAGCAGAATCTGCTGGATATACTCAATAATCAAGCGTCGTTAACCAATTCACAAACGATATCACGCCAAATTTTAAGGGCTTTTCAACCACTGTATGCCGCCAGCAACCCCAGACCGGTAACTGCTGCCCCTGATAGGCTCACTATCCTTGAGCAGAACCTTGCTCAAAAATGTGATGCCGATAAGGTAAGAGTACTATTGTATTCCATTCTTTATGGCCCCTATGCCGATAGCCCTCTGCAACGGCAAATCCTGCAAACCAAGAGCCTGCGCGACTTGCTGCAAGAAACCTTTGAGTACTGCCCCACCTATGGCGACTTTGAAAGCAAGCTCACAATCTTGGCCCACTGTTTGGAAACCTCGGATGGTTTAAACCGGGCACTCAAAGTCATGTTAGTAGAGCTGTATCGCTATTACAGTACTGCCAAAAAGATAAGTAGTTTAGGAGAGAGCTAGTCAGCCTTGGTACGTTTACCCAAGAGTCTTTCTCGTAAGTGCTTGATGCGATCGCGAAACTTAGCCGCTTCCTCAAAGTCTAGCTCCTTCGCTGCCGCTTTCATTTGCTTTTCTAACTGACCAATTACTTCAGGAATATCCTCAAGGGCAAGATCGTCACTATGCTCATAGACTTCTTCTAGTTCCTGAGCATTGAGACGACGAGACACTTCCAAAAAGGACAAAATCGCATTGCCCTTACGTCGGATAATTGGTGTCGGAACAATACCGTGTTTTTCGTTATATGCTTGCTGAATAGCCCGTCTGCGTTCAGTTTCGTCAATCGCCCTTGCCATACTATCGGTCAGATTATCAGCATAGAGAATCGCCTTACCTTGCACATGGCGCGCCGCACGCCCCATGGTCTGAATTAGCGATCGCTCAGCCCGCAAGAAGCCCTCTTTATCAGCATCGAGAATGGCCACCAAGGAAACTTCAGGTAGATCTAGACCTTCCCTCAGTAAGTTCACACCGACCAAAACATCAAAGTTACCGTTACGTAAATCTTGAATAATCTCAATTCGTTCAATGGAATGAATCTCAGAGTGTAAGTAACGGACTCTGACCCCATGTTCATCAAAATACTCAGTAAGATCTTCCGCCATGCGTTTTGTCAGCGTCGTCACCAGGGTACGTTCATTACGTTCCACACGCTGTTGAATCTCACTCAAGAGATCATCCACCTGACCTGTGGTAGGACGTACAAAAATTTCAGGATCTAACACCCCAGTAGGACGAATAATCTGCTCAACGATCCGTTTTTCAGAAATGTCTAGCTCCCATTGACCAGGAGTCGCAGATACAAAAATACAGTTTTTTACCTTGTGCCAAAACTCTTCTGCCTTGAGGGGCCGGTTGTCAGCAGCACTGGGCAAACGAAAGCCATGATCAATTAAAACTCTCTTACGAGCCTGATCGCCGTTATACATTCCCCGCAGCTGAGGAATGGTGACATGGGACTCATCAATCACCAGCAGCCAATCCTCGGGGAAATAGTCTAAAAGACATTCAGGCGGTGCACCAGCATGTCTTCCTGCCAGATGCCGGGAATAGTTTTCCACGCCATTGCAATAGCCGACCTCCCGTAACATTTCTAGATCATATTTAGTGCGCTGTTCTAGACGCTGGGCCTCTAATAATTTACCTTCTTGCTCCAGCAAGGCTAATTGATCCCGCAGTTCTTCTTGAATCCCATTACAGGCCGCTTCTAACTTATCGTCAGGGGTGACAAAGTGACGGGCTGGATAAATATTGAGCGCATCCATACTTTGCAGTGTTGCCCCAGTAACCGGGTCCACATAGCGAATCGCATCGACTTCATCGCCAAAAAATTCTACGCGGATGATGCGATCTTCATAGGCAGGCCCAATCTCTAAAACATCCCCTTTGACTCGAAATCGTCCTCGCCCCAAATCAATATCGTTGCGTGTATATTGCACGGATGCCAGATCTCGCAGCACCTGACGCTGATTGATTTCCATACCGACCCGCAGTGGAATTGAGGCTTTCAGGTATTCGGTCGGAATGCCCAAACCATAAATACAACTAATCGACGCCACCACAATGACGTCCCGCCGTTCAAACAGGGAGCGCGTGGCGGAATGACGCAGCATATCAATTTCTTCATTGATCGATGCTGTCTTAGCAATGTAGGTATCGGTAACGGGAATATAGGCTTCTGGCTGATAGTAATCGTAATAACTGATGAAATATTCAACGGCATTATCTGGGAAAAACTCCCGCAACTCATTACATAGCTGGGCTGCTAGGGTTTTATTGTGGGCCAGTACCAGGGTGGGTCGTCCGACTTTATCAATGACCCGTGCCACCGTATGGGTTTTACCAGTCCCCGTTGCACCTAATAGGGTTTGGTATTGACCTCCAGCCTGTAGGTGGCGGAGTAAACCGTCAATAGCTTTAGGCTGATCACCCTTAGGCTCAAAGGGGGCTTGAATGTCAAAGTCTTTCATAGGGAGCAGACACGAGGAAAGAGGGTACTTGACTCAGAACAACCGCACTGATGCGAACGTTTACGATCTTAAAAGTAATATCTAAAATTCGCACGGCTGTTTTTGAAGCCTTGTCTTGTCCGTACCGTGACACTTCCACAGGTGGGAGTGTCACGGCTTTGCTATTGAGCAAAACCGCTACCCTATAAAGAATAGGGCAGGAGCATTGTCACCCTATGCAACTCAATTGGATGGCGTATCGTGAGGGTATTATGAAAATCTGGCATTGGGGATGGGTCGGATTAGCGATCGCAATGAGTGCCTGTAACTCTGGCCAGCAAATCCAGCCAACGGCCATCCCTGACAACGAGGCAGAACTCACCAGTACAGCCACAGCCACGCAACCCTCACAGGCCGCCTCTAGTTGTGAGGCCATGGCCACTCAAGTGCCCCTACAGCCAGCCACTGATGTAGAGCTTCCCTTCGAACGCTTTGATTTTCGCCCTACTGAGGTGGAAGCGACAAAACAAACATTGACCTTTAGGGGCAGACGGTATGAATTTACATTTTGCAAGGGCGATCGCACCTGGGGTATAGAGGCCCTAGAACCAACTCCAGCGGTAGAAGAAGATTACGCCAAATATTTTGAGACCTTAGGCAATCCAGACTACGAAATTGTTACTCAGAAAAACCAAAATTATCAAGCACGCGTTCGTTTAGATGCATCTTGGCTCGATGATGCGAATCACTCTGATGAGGATGTAGAAGAAGTCATTTTTGAATTGATCAAGTCAGGAGAACGGGACCCCGTTGCAACTGTGCTTTACACCAATAATGAGATTATCGAACGTGAACTAGGTGCAACAGCAGGTGTACCCGTCATTACCCAAACATTAGTCACCGATGATGCCCTATGGTGGTCCATTGGTTTTGAACAAGGGGAAGGTGCCAGCGGGATTGCTACGATTGTGCAATATCAGATTGACCAGGACGAAATTATTCTTTGGCAACCGTCCGAACTGGGGAATGCTCAAATCACTGATCTTGCTCTGACCACGTCAGAAAATGGTCCTATTCTTTGGCTTGGCACCCAATACTCAGGCGAAGGCAATCCCTACCTGCCCGCTAAAGGTCTAGTGGCCTACCACCCAACAGATAATACAATCCAGTCTTATACCGCTGAGAACAGTCCACTGATTGGTGCAATTCCCACTCGCCTCTGGACGGATGAAGATAAACTATGGGCAGGTACAGGCAACGGCATTTGTGAAATAGATTGGGCTGCGATTGATGAGGCTGATAGCTGGGCTTGCTGGCGTTTTACCACCATGGCAGATATCCCAACAGACCGGGCCATATACCCTAGCTCACTGGCTCAAACGGCTATCGAGCCGCTAGACAGCATCGACCCTGTAGAAGTGCTATGGCTAGCGGATACTGATATTAGCACTGCGACATCTACAGCGCGATATGAAATCAAATATGCCCCCGGGTTAACCACTGAATTGGGCCAGGGTGCAGATTATTATGTGGGTCCAGACAATAGCCCTGATGACGGCTATTTTTGGTGGCCAGGACAAGACTGGAGTTGGAATGGTCAGCGCTTTATTCGTCCATGGGATCAGATAGCGGCCAATTACGTTGGCAGTGGCCCCCAAGGCATTGGACCAGACAATTATGAAAACTACGTAGCTGACTGGCAAACAATGCGTGGCGAGTTTGAGTTACTAGAATTAACCCCTGACACCACAGAGATTAAATACTACTCTGCCTGGGTCGATGGAGAAGGTATTGATCCATGGGTTACTGTTACCCAAGCCTCAAACCCACCTCTCAATACAGACAATCCAACTGAGGTTGTGCTGAAACAACTAAAACAAGCCACCCCACAGGCCACCAAGAATTAAATTAAGGAAACTGCTGAACAAGCTAGTGGTTTGTCAAGACTAAGATTTAGGATAAGGCTAGTGAAGAGTAAAGTGTCAAAAGGGATGAAGATCCACTCTTTACCCTTTACTCATCATCAAGGCAGAATCCCCATTTTTAGCTTTGACACAGCACTAGGAGAACGTAGGGCAATGAGCAGATTAAGCTAAGCATTTCGAAACGGAAGTGAGGATCTATTTGAATATAAACACCTAATGAATTAGGAAGAATAAGACAAATGATAACTGGGATGTGATGGAGTATTGACTAAACCTCATCATATCTATGTGATATTTGCATTACCCTAGAACTCTCGGCAACATCTATGTTTTATGATTAATATCAACGTCTCAACAGATGTTTTATCATGCCAGGGCGACAGTCTTGGCATGCTCTATTAACCCACTCTAATGTCAAGGCAGTTGAATCGCTTTTGAGAGTATTGTTTTGTTTACTCTGAAAGAATCTGTTGTCAACTTTTGCTCATCATAAAACAGTTTCAACAACAATTCACAGGCATATGCCGTGTCATTCTTCGGACGCACCGGCATCAGGTTCAGACCGGTCGCACCTTCATCCTCATCCAGCAGCAAAAAGTCTTCCCTTAGTGCTGTTCAGCCATATGCTGTTATTGAGTTTAGCTCAATCAATTACCCATATTGTTGCACCAGCGGCCAAGCCACCCGCCAGGCTGCCTGTGCCCATTGTCAGCAAAAAAGATAATAGTGTTCGCAAGAAACGAACACTCTCTGAAAACGTGGCTACTCAAGAGCAACCAACCAACCACCGGACCAACCCAACGAACAATATCGCAACGTCTGACATCGCTTAGAATCGACGATTTTACAACCTGCAGTATCTTAAACACCCATATATAGCGGTTCCTGGTTGAGATGAATAAATTTTGGTGGTGTAAGTGAGTGGTGAATCGTGAGATGCGCTCATGCCCTTGTGAATCAGGATGTTGGCTATACATTTTTTGAGGACAAGGACGCAGCAATCTATGGGAGCATCGAGACTTAGGTAAGCTTGGAAAATAGCTGGGGCCAATCAATTACAGCTGGTCGTTTTCCCTGGTTAATAATTTCAAAGCTTTTATTTTCGGTAGCAGGCTCTTTCAAGCTTTCTACGCAGACAGCGGCGACATCTTTACGGCTAGTCTGTCCCAGTAATCGATCGCCACAGCCTAAGACGACTCCCTGTTTGCCATCCGTCGAAGCTTTGATCAGAGTATTGAGGTCGTAGGACGTGTAGGGACCATCAATCAAACGGCCTGGCCGAACAATCGTGTAGCGTAAGCCTGAGCCACACAACTCATTTTCAGCAGCGGCTTTAGCGTCTAACACCCCGTAGGCATTTAACAAACTAAAGGGGAATTGATCTTTGCGCTCAACGCCCAGGGATGAAACCATAACAAAGCGCTGGATAGAAGACGTTTGCGCTGCCTTAATGAGATTTTTGACGCCCTGGTCATCGGCGATGGCTGGCGAGTTTTTGGTGTGTTGCTGACGATAATCGGCATCTAAAAAAATTCGGCCCCAGGTAACGAACTGATCTAACGGCTGGGGGGGTAAATCTACCTGCCATTTATCTGACGGAAACGCCGTTGTCCCACTGCAGCAAAGCACTGCATCGATGCCGTCCAAAACGCCTGCCAACGTATCTGGCGTTCGCAAATCAGCTTGGGTAATCTCGACACGAGCATCAAACAAAGGCTGCGCTTTGGCGCTGTTTCGCGTTAACGCGCGTACTGCGTAGCCCTGATTCAGCCCATAGGCGACAGCTAATTGGCCCACTCCCCCCGTCGCACCCGTGATTAAAACCCGTTGAATGTTTGACACTGCGATCGCAATAAACGTCTCACCCCTCAGTTAACCGCAAACAGTCCCTCGACTCAACCAAGGTTTCACGACTCACGCTTGCACTGCACTCACTCATTTTTTAGCTTGGATACTGCACAAGCCCAATATCGCCGATTAAAATTAAGCATCATCTGCCCACCGCTAAGGCCCATTCTTCACCATGCTGCCACTGCCTCAAACCTGGAACAACGACCATTTTTTCCAGGGCACTGACGATCCCACCATTGTCACCACCATTGCTAACATCAGGGATCAAATCGCCCACATTGCCACAGCCTGTGACCCTTTTAGCCAACTGATCGAAACCGCTGAGACCTTACCCGAAAAAGAGTTCCCTCCTCTACTGGATGCCTTACGCAACATTCATCACACCCGTACGGCCCTCAGCAAACAACTGGGCAACGTACGCACCTACGTAACGACAGCTTTGAGCATCGATGCCAACGATACCCATGCCAGCGCCCTTAAGCCCACACTCCAACAAATCAGTGCTGAACTCAGTCAGGCCATGACACCGATGGAGGTGTTTTTAAATCGGGTTTGCCCTGAGTTTGTTGCAGCATTCATTGCTGATCCAGTACTGGCAGAAATGGCATTTTTGTTAACCCATGAGCGTAAGCTCAGAGATCAGTTACTCAGCGTTGCAGAGGAAAGCTTAATCACAGGGCTGGCAGTCAATGGACTCCATAGCTGGGGCAATCTTTATGCCAAACTAGCAGGAACCCTAAAATGCCACATTCAAGGGGAAACCATGGGCCTGGCCAAAGCAGCGAATCTGACGAGTGCGCCACAGCGCGAGACACGCATGGCTGCCTGGCAAGCAATCCGAAACGCCTGGATTGGGCATCAAGAAACAGCCGCTACCATTATCAATTCCATCAACGGCTGGCGCTTAGAAGAAACCCAAAAACGAGCCGTCGTTCGAGAGCTGCACTACCTGGATAAAAGCTGTCACCAAAGTCGCATTCAGCCATCTACTCTGCATGCGTTGATGGACACTACCTATGAGCGGCGAGGGATTGGCCAGCGCGCCCTCCAAGCCATGGCTCAGGTGCTGAATATTCCTCAAATGGCCCCCTGGGATTTACACGCGCCTGCCCCAACAGACGGCACGCCCCAGGTCATTCCATTTGAAACAGCCATTACGCTGATTGCCAATGCCTTTCGCCAACTCACTCCAGCCATGGGAGACTTTGCTGTGATGATGGCTGAGAAAGGTTGGATTGATGGCAAACCCACACCAAACCGGGCCACCGGAGCCTACTGCACCCGTTTCGCTGAACCGCGCGAACCACGGATTTTTATGTCCTATGAAGGCACCATGACCAACGTGATTACCCTGGCCCATGAACT
>JAHQVZ010000358.1 GCA_019634055.1 Leptolyngbyaceae cyanobacterium MAG.088 | reverse complement strand
TCAGGTTCAACAGGGGGCTCAGGCTCAACAGGTGGTTCAGGTTCAACGGGTGGCTCAGGTTCAACAGGGGGCTCAGGCTCAACAGGTGGTTCAGGTTCAACGGGTGGCTCAGGTTCAACAGGGGGCTCGGGCTCAACGGGTGGCTCTGGCTTTATTACAGCCGTGCTGTATAGCTGGGATTGGGGAATGATTTCCATGGTCTGACTATCACTGGACCACCAAAGTTCAGCCGATGCTCCACCGTACTTTTCGTAATAGTCGAGGCGAATATCGTAACGTTGACCGGCTTCTAGCGTGATTGTTCCGCTATGAACTGTTGCGGCCTGTTCAACAAACTTGTCGATAATCAGTTCATCATTCACCCATAGACGAACACCGTCGTCTGAGCTGGTGGAAAATGTGTAAGTTTCTGAATAACGGGGCTCTACTTGACCAGTCCAACGAATGGAAAATGTGTTCTTTTGGATGGATGGGTCAGGAGAACCATCATCCCAGTTAAAGTCTACTGTGGCATCGGTGCGTTCGAATACCAGGTTAGTGAAGTTTCTATTGTTATAGTACTCTGCTGTTAAACCATCACCATTTCCATCAGTGGGCGATTCGGGTGGAATTACAACGGGGCTGTATAGCTGGGATTGGGGAATAACTTCTAAGGGTTGGCTAGCGCTGGACCACCGCAGCTCAGCGTTGGCTCCCCCATAGTTTTCATAATAGTCAAGGCGGATATCGTATCGTTGTCCTGCCTCTAGGGTGATGGTGCCGCTGTGGGTCGTTGTGGCTTGTTCACCAAATTGGTCGATAATTAGTTCGTTGTTGACCCATAAACGAACGCCGTCATCTGAGCTGGTCTCAAAGGTGTAAGTTTCGGAAAACAGAGGCTCGATTTGTCCTGTCCAACGGACGGAAAAGGTGTCCACTGCGATCGCATCATCTGGAGATCCACTTCCCCAATCAAAATCCACAATGGCATCCGTACGGGTCAGGATCAGGTCTGTAAAGTCTTTGTTGTTATAATACTCAGCCTTTAGGCCATTACCAGTATTATCAACTGAATTGGATGTTGTTGCTACATCGTCATCGAACATTTGCATCTCAAATTCCCAAAAAATGAATGAAACAGAATTAAGCCAAAGAAATGATCGGTCTACAGCAGCAGTGATAGCTAGGAAGGATTTCAGTATCACCAAACTCAACCATGGCCATACCTGATGGGTGTTTGACAACAAAATACTAAAGGTCAAACGATGGACATGGTTTTAACCGTAAACGTATTGAAAGCCAATGATAGAGCACCAAAAAATTTGTTTGAGACTCTTAAGAAAATAGGATAACTATTTTGCCTGGCATACAAGGCTTGTAAGACACTAGTAAACTGCAATCAATCAAAGAATGATCGCGAGCACTATTAATTTTGTTGTCAAATGGCATGGGGCAAGAACAATCACCATGTCTATGGGCGGACATGGATAACCTCTCTTATATCAAGAGAAAGAGTTCAATAATTGATTGTTCTATGGTTAGCTCAGCACCATAGCGGTGTTTGCTTAATGCCAAACACAAAAATAAAATAAATGCCTTAGCAAGGATGCTTCTGTAACCTCATTTCAAGTCAAAAAAGGTAGACCAGAGGTTATCAAAAGTCTCAAGCATCAGACTTTAGTTGTCTAGATCAAAGAACATTATTTAACTAGTTAAAATCCTCATTCATTAATCTCCTACCGACAGAACCTTCCAACTCAACTCATTTGGGGAGAAATCCATATGTGGATGTTTTTAACAGAATCCCAAAACGGAAAGAACACGGTAACAGATAGGTGCATACGATGTAGATGAACTCCAACTACAGACAACACACGATTAGTATTACACATCTCTCTTTTTATTAAATAAACGTTGTGTCAAGTTCAGATAAAGCAAATCTCTCATCGTGATTTTTATGTGCCAACTCGAAAAGTGTCCTCTTTACTCTTTTTAGAAGAATTAATGTTCTGACTCTGGATCGTTGAAACCCTTGTATAAATAGGATTTTAGCTGTTTGGTCGATTGGGAATCTTCGCTTATATGTGCAGATTTTAAATTTGGCACATGAATATCCAAAGGACATGTGTTAGACGTCGTTTTTTTCCTGATAAAAATCACT
The DNA here is from genome assembly GCA_019634055.1 of Leptolyngbyaceae cyanobacterium MAG.088. Lineage (GTDB taxonomy): Bacteria > Cyanobacteriota > Cyanobacteriia > Phormidesmidales > Phormidesmidaceae > Leptothoe. The sequence continues at coordinate 3,246 of JAHQVZ010000358.1, read as the reverse complement.
GAGAACAAATAGCACCTATTTTGTCCTTCAGCATAGGAAAAGACTTTTTTGAAAAATAAAATTAAGGTCATAATCCCTGTTTGAATAAGGTTTCAGGGAATTTTTACTTTTTATACACTGGCTATTGTGACGAACCATACATTGTCAGTATGTAACGTTGCGGCCTGGTAACCGTCCCGTCTAGAGTCACTGACTGCTGCGCGGACCTATGAATTACATCTAATTCGATAAATTGTCTAATTTTGATTTTTAATATCAACTTTAGTTGATTATCTCAAGCTCTTTTGAGTTTCCTTAGAATTATCGCCAGCTTGAGGTATAGAGGACTGTATTTTGCTAGCGTCAACAATAATTCCAAAGCCATTGCAGTGCTGGCAAGGTCCACCTGCCCCGCCACATGCCGGACATAACCCTTCGTGGGCAAGGGACTCATTGAATAAGCGTTTGCTTATATACATTAAGAGGCTGCATGCCGTTACTATTGTCAGCACAATCCACATGGTAAATATCACCCAGTCATCACCTTGATTATAGCCAATGAATAATGCCAGATGATTTTTGAGAAAGACACTTTTAGCCAATGTCCACATATAGCCATTTTTAAGGGTGAGGATTATGGGCTGGAAACTGAGGTGTGAATAAATCTATTGCTGCGATTTCTACTTTTCTTGTAATTGCCAGGAGCCATCCCAGTCGGGTTTGGGAGGATGTTTTTGTAGCTGTTGACACCGTTCTAGATACAGCCGAGTTGCTTTGTCTGCTGGGGCTTTGCGCAGCAGTGTGAGGAATAGCTCTATGGCACGGTCAAACTTACGCTGTTGATAGAGGGTGCGGCCTTTTGCGTATAGGTCAATCTGTTCTTGTTGAATGGGGCTGAGGGGGTGAGATCGCAAGCCTAATACCTCATACAGATTCACTGGCCGTCGTTTTCCGCGCACACATACATAGTCCAGTTCTCTTACCCAAATAGTGTCTTTACACAGGTTGTAGGTATTCTCGCTAATGATAGTGGAACACCCATAGAATTTGGTAGCGCCCTCAATGCGAGATGTCAGATTTACCCCATCGCCAATAGCCGTAAACTCCATGCGTTTGCTAGAGCCAATATTGCCCGTAATCACATCGTCAGAGTTAATGCCAATACCAATTTGGAGTGTAGGCAGCCCCTGTTCTTGTTGTTGTTGGTTAAAGTAGGTAAGTTGTTGCTGCATACCTAGAGCTGTTTCCACAGCCCTTTGGGCATGGTCTTCCTGGGGGATGGGCGATCCAAATACTGCCATAATCGCATCGCCAATAAATTTATCTAGGGTGCCTCGGTGGGCAAAAATTACATCCACCATGGTTTCAAAGTAGCGGTTCAGTAACACCACCACATCTTCTGGGGGAAGCTGCTCTGTCAAGGTCGTGTAGCTACGAATATCGGCGAACAGAATTGAAACATATTGTCGAGCACCACCCAGTGTGGTGTTTTTGCTGTTTAATAGCTGTTCAGCCAGGTCCTGACTCAAATAACGGTACATGGTAGACCGTACTGCCTCTGTTTCTCGCAGGGCAGCCTCTGCCCGTTTGCGTTCAGTGATGTCTTGCACTGTGCCCGTAATGCGACCGAGTTCAACATGCACTTGTTCGTTAACGTTTCGCTCTGTACCATCGGGTAAAATCAAGCGATAGTCCAAACGATAGGGCTTTTGGTGAGTTCGTGCCACATTCCAGGCCAGGCCTACTCGGCGCTGATCCTCTGGGTGCACTCGTTCTAAAAACAGGGATTGACTAGGTGGCACCGAACCCACCGGATACCCCAGCAGGGTGTACAGTTCGTTGGACCAAATAATGGCGTTGTTATCAGGGAGAAGCGTGTTCTCTCCCGTTTTTGTTATGGCCGTATTGATGGTTTTATCCAGCGCTTTGGCATTGACGTTGATACTCCAGTCCCAGTTGCCAAGCTGGGCGATACGCTGGGCATTCGCCAGACTAGACTCGCTGCGGGCTAATTTGGCTCGACTTTGCTGACGCTCAGTGACCACCACCGACAACACTAACGCCGTCATGCTAATGACAGCGGCATAGGTCTGGAGCAACAAGATAGCTTCGGTTAGATTGTCTGCGGCCTTAGTAATAAATGGTCCTCCCCGGTGGACTGCCCCGATCACGGCAATGACAGACACCAAGAAACTGGCCAGGGTGGTTCCGCGCAGACCAAGGCGTAGGGCCGACCATACAACAAAGGGGAAGGGGAGGTATTCTAGGGGGTATTTTGCGATCGCGCTATCTGTCTGGGCACCAAACACCATGGCACTAATGGCTACCAGCATACCCAGACACAGTACCTGCTCCCAGCGTGAGCCAATCCGCAGTGACATCTGCCGTTGCCGTCCAGCGGCAATTGCCAGCAAAAGCGGTGTCAACACCAAAATACCCATGCCATCTCCAAGCCAAATGACCATGGCATTAGAGACTAGCTCTGCCTCCGTTACAACCCCAAATCCATACCCCACAGTCGTACTGTACACAGCATTAATTATTGGTGTGAGCAGTACACCGAGCCCGACAAAGGTCAACAGATCATCCAGCTGCCAATCATATAGTTGCAAACTTCGTTGCCATCGACGACGGAGAAGATAACTGCCGATCAGGGCCTGGAGAGCATTGCCAAAACATAACACCAAGGACAGTCCCCAGGGAGCCTGGGCAGCTAGTGAGGCCCAAAATGCTCCCAGGGCCACACCAACCCATAAATTTTGACCATTAATTAAAAGCGCGGCCAGAGCGATCCCGGCAGGTGGCCACAGGGGTGAAGCAGTGGCCTCTATATTGAGTGCATTGGTCGATAGCTGGGCAGTCAGAAAGAAACAGACGGCCAGACTGACAACACGCACCCAGTAACTGGTGCGCCATGGATGCTCATTTGCCATTGCTTAGTAGATGTCATAGTGCATACAGCAGTGGGGCTAGGTACTAGCTTTCAACGGTCCCCTGAGAAGACTGTGAATAAGGTCAGAGTACCCAAGATTGATGATGAGAACGGAGAAAGTAAGTAAGGATTACTCTACCTATAGTTTTTTTAGAGTTTGTTACTGATCTTGATATCTCTTTAAGGCATTTCTGAAACCGTTATGTAATGAATCTCATTGAGTCGTAAAGAATACCCATACAACTCAACCAAGCAGATCCACCTAAGTTAAAATTTCAGCACCTTTATTATCTTGAAGAGAGAGTTTTATGAGTGCAGAATACGGCTTGGGGACG
>JAHQVZ010000357.1 GCA_019634055.1 Leptolyngbyaceae cyanobacterium MAG.088 | reverse complement strand
GGCGTTGCGACCCATAATCTGCCGAAACCACTGATTTTCGAGATCGCCAGTGATACCGTAGGTACCAATGATGGTGCCTTTAGCATCGGGTGGGATAGCAACACGTCCAAAAATGGGAACGCCCTGTGCGCCTGTGAAAACCGTTTCCTGATAAACGGGCTCAGGTTCAATTAGGGTGTTTTGCCAGTTCCTGTCAGCCCATAACCCCGCATACAACGTCATCAGTAAGCCATTAGTGAGTGGCCAAGGTGCCTGATAGGGAATGGAATTCATGGGGTGGTTGCCCGATGCGATGTAAAGTTACGGTTTACTATGCCACAAGTACAGCAGGCGAATCTGTAGTGGTGAATCAGGCGGATGACTAAGGGGTAATTAAAGGTAAAAAAGTAGATTCTAATTATTGACAGTACCCGGCTAAAAACTGCTAATATACATTGGCTAGTCATGAAAAACCTAGCCAAATATTAGTTAATCTAGTATTTGAACTCCTTCATTGGGGTGTGGCCAAGCGGTAAGGCAGCGGGTTTTGGTCCCGTCATTCGTAGGTTCGAATCCTACCACCCCAGTTAATTACAAAGAGCATTAAAAAAAGGTTGGCCATTTTTAATGCTCTTTTTTAAAGATTTTAAGATAGTGGCTTGATCGAAACATAGTTTCGTAACTAGTGTCACGGATATTGCTCTTCTACATTAAGGACATGAGGTTCCTCTACATGAAGGAACGCATAGTTCACATTAAGCCGCAACCGCCATATTGTTGAATATTTTTCTTTCTTAATTGGAAACAATTGGCAGAAACTCGGAGTCGTTAAAGTGCATAGGTCAGTAATCAGTCAGTATTTTTTCGTAAAATCTGCTTGATGATGGCATTAGCAGCACGGAAGACAGAACTGAAATTTTTGTCTAGCAGTGTTTGGGGACGACGGTGAATTTTGTTTTTGTGGTTATTGGGTGCAGCGTCTCATCGCTTCTTTATTATCTCATTAAGTTTATTCGATGAGTTGAGGCAAGGCACGGAGTGTTTATAGCCGCAGTGGTATAACGCTATAGGAAGAGTTGTTCAGGTGTTATCGCCTTTCATCAATAGGCTTTTAGGTTGGTAAGCAGATTGTTCTTTACAGAATATTGAATCGCCGTTCTTGTTTTTCAACCTCAGTTGTGAATCTTTTTGTACTTGTAGTAAGGTAGCCTTCTGGAAAATTATGTCGTACCAAGCCTCGGTCGTCACCTCAGACCAAAAAATTAAGGATTCTTATTCAAATGTATCGGCCTTAACTACCGACAAAACTGCCAAGGTTAATATCTTGGACGTTGAGATTGACAACCTCTCTCGTTTTGAATTGTTAGAACGGCTAACCCGCGACGGTGGTGTCGTAGTCACGCCTAACGTAGATCATTTAATGAAACTGCAGCATGATGCAGAGTTTCGTGATGTATACAAGGCCGTGGACTTCCGCGTTTGCGATAGCAAAATTCTGATGTATGCATCTCGATTTTTAGGTACGCCAATATATGACAAGATCTCTGGGTCTGATTTGTTGCCTTGGTTCTGTGATTACCATCGTAATAATCCAGATGTCAAAATCTATATGCTAGGTGCGGCTCCTGGTATTGCCAAGCTGGCACAACAGAAGATCAATGCACGGATTGGTCGTGAGATTATTGTTGAAGCCCATTCTCCGACCTATGGGTTTGAGAAAAATCCTGAAGAATGTGAGGCTATCGTTGAACTCATTAAGGCTTCAGACGCTAACGTTTTAGTGGTTGGCGTTGGGGCTCCTAAGCAGGAGAAATGGATTGTTGAGTATCGGGATCAACTGCCTAACATTAAGACATTTTTGGCAGTAGGCGCAGCGATTGACTTTGAGGCTGAACATAAGCCTCGTGCTCCCAAATTTGTAGTTGAATTAGGTTTGGAGTGGTTATATCGTACACTTTCTGAGCCTAAGCGTTTGTGGAAGCGCTATTTGATTGAAGATATGCCGTTCTTTGGGTTAGTGTTTCAGCAGTGGTTGGCTGCTAGAAAGACTAGTAACTCATAGATCTTCACCAGGACTTAGTTTTAAGGCTAAGGGCTAACTGTTGGCGTATAAAAAGTCTCATCACGACTAAAGCCTCAAGTGCTTCTCACTTGAGGCTTTAGTCGTGATTTGTTATTGGGGCGTCTAATTTAGGTTAGATCTGTTGAGGGTAGATAGGCTCATATGGGCACTTATACCTGTTAAAGCTACAGCTCTTCTATGTACGCCTCTTGCCCTTGTAGGTTACGCAGTGAGGGGGAATCATGATTGACAATGTAGGGGAATTGGCCTGTGACTAGGGGCACAATCAGGCGACTAGGCTGATTTGTTTGTAGAGCACAGAGAGTTGCTTGTGCGGTTGCGATCGCGTCTTCTCCTTGCCATCGAGTCAACCAAACATGTACCTGGTCTGTGGATTTTTCAGTGGCGGGTACTGAGGATACGGCAAACATATTATTACCGGGATCAATCACTGTCTTTTGGGCGATACCTGTTTTGAGGACAGAAAATGCCTGGGTGATGATCGTGGCTTTAACCGTATTTTCAGTTAAGCTGCCAGTACTTTGGGCGTCACCCCAGACCAGCAGCTTTTCACCCACTTGGGAGTCTACCTGACCTTGGGTGGCTGTCACAATGGCAAAAACAACGGGCCCTTGAGAGAGCTGTTCTAAAAGACAAGAAAAAAGTTCTATCGAGGACGTTTGCGTTTTAACCTTCATCTGAGTCATAGCTAAATAAGCGTCCCTGCTATTAGAGCGCTACTATTGGGTGGGTGATTGGGACTGATTAACCTGGCTAACTTTAAGGAAAAATCGTAAAGATATATTATGGCAAGCATCCTTAAAAAAGACATCCTTTGTCCCGTTAAGGGGGACAGTTAAAAAGGTGACCTCCCACTGTATTCTTCACATTGGATATGGGACATACAGCAAAAAAAATCGGTATTATTGGCGGCGGCCAACTCGCGTGGATGATGGCTGACGGGGCTCAAGCTTTGGATCTCCACCTGACGATACAAACCCCTAATCAATTTGATCCCGCTGCTACCATTGCCGACGATGTCGTCTTAGGTGCGATAGCCGATGCTAAGGCGACTGCCCTGTTGGCTAAGCAGTGTGATGTAATTAGCTTTGAAAATGAGTTTATTGATTTGCCCGCTCTGCAGCATCTTGAAAACCAGGGCACGCTGTTTTATCCGCAGTTGAGGTGTTTAGAACCACTGTTGGATAAGTATGATCAGCGTAGGTATTGTCAGAGTTTAGAGATCCCTTCGCCTGGGTTTGTGACCCTCAACTCAGAGGCCGACTTACCTAAATTAGAGGCCAGTGTGACAGAGATTGGTTTGCCCCTGGTGCTCAAAACTCGTCGCCATGGCTATGACGGTCAGGGAACGTTTATTTTGAGGGAGTTTGAAGCGGTACAGTCTACCTGGGCTCGGCTTGGTCATCAGCCTATCTTATTAGAAGCTTTTGTGGGATTTGAGCGAGAACTGGCGGTGATGGCTGCTCGGTCTCAGGCTGGAGAGATCGTGTTATATCCTGTGGTTGAGTCTCAGCAAATTGATCAGGTCTGTCGCCGTGTGATTGCGCCAGCTGATGTGAGCGATGTTGTGAATCAAAAGGTACGCCATATTGCCACTACATTATTGACTCAGCTGAATGTTGTTGGGATTTTTGGCATTGAGCTATTTCTAACCGCTGACGATCAGGTTTTGATTAATGAGATTGCTCCCCGTACCCATAATTCAGGCCACTACACATTAGATGCCTGTGTGACCTCCCAATTTGAACAACAGCTCCGCGCAGTGAGTGGCTTAGCGCTGGGATCGTCTGATCTCAAATACCCCCAGGCATTTATGGTCAATCTGCTTGGGTTTGAAAGTTCTACCTCTGACTATCAAGAACGACGGGCTGCCTTAGCGGTACTACCCAATGCCCATGTTTATTGGTATGGAAAAGGTGAATCACGTCCGGGGAGGAAATTGGGCCATGTTACGGTGACATGCGATCGCACCTATAGCCGTGATGAAATCAATCAATTAATTCATCAAGTAGAAGCCCTTTGGTATCCCGTTTAGAGACGGCATGAATTGTAACGGTTGAGGGGGTGAATTTAAGCAGTTCAAACCCTTCGCCCAAAAAAATGCTTTTAACATTAACTCTAAAGTAATCATAAAGGCCAAGGCCCTGTGCTTATGAGTATCAGGAGGCATCATTTAACCATTCCTGATGGTTTCGCAATTTTGTTTTATTTGAAATATTGATTGAGGTTTGGTAAATCGCTCAATCATCCCTATCGATCAACCCTTGTCTATTTACCAGGACAGTTGGTTATGATGTCTCTAGTTTCACTACGGCGTTGGTGACTGCCAACAATGTTTCTTGATCTATGCTTTTCACTTAAGGGCATCGAACAGATCCGCGGTGGCAGTATACCGGGCTTGTACCCGGAAACTTTAAATCGCGACTACGGGCCCACCTGGATTTTCCAGGTCAAAAACTGAGGTAAGACGGCGTTGCGGTGGAACTTTTAAGATTTGAAAAGCTCTTGGTCGTTAGATCAGGGGCTTTTTGCTGTGTAAGCCAGAATCCGTTAGTATTAAATGTATTGTTGATGGGTACAAATATACTATCCCATGGTTCAATATACGATTCCCCAAAGTCCTGAAGAAGTCCTAATCACTATTTCTGGGCGAGATTCGGCTAAAGCCCGTGAAAAGGCGATGGATCAGCTTTTAGAGATGATGGGGAATGATGAGCTTTCGGCTGATTTGGATGATGGCTTTACCCCAAAGGATTTTATTGAAGTGAAAGAACACAAGACAGAGCCTACGGCAGAGGAAAATGCGGTCGTTGAAGCGGTGCAAGTGTTAAGCAGTCTGGCCAATTTAAAGGTTAAGGTGCAGGGTTCTCGTAATGAAGCCTTGCAGGTCAGGGAGTTAGTTGACCTACTCTTTACAGACGATGTGATTGAGGAAGATCAGCTAGAGGAACTGAAAAATGGCTTTAAGGTGCTTAAAACCTTTGCCCAAAATAATTTGCGCTATCGTGATGCCCGTGACAATGCAGAAGATGCCCGCAAGGTTTTAGATTCGGCCCTGGGTAAGTAGTTGGGCTTAGCGATAGATCCGATTGCTATCATTATCGATAAAGTTTAGTCGTCCATGGCCAGCAATATGGGCTTGGGGCTGATCGCCTACGGGAATGGTGGTAATTCGGAATACGTAAATGCCGTCTAGTCGTGGATTACGCTGGGGGCGCAGGCCGATGGTGACTAAATTGCCAGGGTTGACGGGCGGGTCAAAGTCTATGGTGACGGCCTGGGTGTTTTCATCAATGGAGACATTGTCTATGGTTAATTCAGCTTCTGGTTCTCTTGGCGGGCCTGTAAACGCTGTGGTTTGTTCAAGACGGTAAGGCGCTAAATAGCGAGTCAGGTTTTGAGGTGCAATGACGACACTCTGAAGTGCGGCGTCGGCATCGGCAGGCAAGTCGAGGGTAAAAAAATAGGTGGCACGACGACGCATCACATAGTCATTGGTGGTAAACGCATCGAGAAATTGAGGTGGTTTGAGAAAGGCTGTGCGACCACCACTCAGTTCAACTGCATGGGCTGTTTGAGTAAAGAGGTTCTTAGAGAGGGGTAGCAGCATACCCACTGATAGTGAGAATCCTAGACCCATGGCCAAATACTGAGTTTTCATGGTTTGTCATGAATGGCTGTTGATTCTATTGTGCTTGCTTTGGAAGAGACTGTGGGGCGTATTCACGTATCTCTCTGCGGTGTCACTGTTCTGTAAATCGATACAACGCTTATAATGATGGCCATTCGGGGCGATTACCTGCTCTGTGTCTTTTTATTTAGAGGGGTTGGGTTTACAGTATGGCAACGGGGCACTGTCCTGAATTACTAGCGCCTGCAGGTACTTGGGATTGTGCCAGGGCTGCTGTAGAGAATGGTGCCGATGCCATTTATTTTGGCTTGGACCGGTTTAATGCACGGATGCGATCGCAAAACTTTACCGAGTCCGACCTACCTGACCTGATGGCCTTTCTCCATGGCCGGGGTGTGAAGGGCTATGTCACCTTTAATACTCTGATTTTTCCCAGGGAGTTAGCGGCTGCGGAACGTTACCTGCGCACCATGATTGCGGCGGGTGTAGACGCTGCTATTGTGCAGGATGTGGGCATGTGTCGCCTGATTCGTCATTTGTCCCCTGACTTTCCTATCCATGGTTCCACCCAGATGACCGTTACCTCGGCAGCCGGGGTGGAGTTTGCCAACAATCTCGGTGCCCAGCTGGTAGTGCTGGCGAGGGAATGTTCTCTCAAAGATATTGAGAAAATACAACAACAGACAAAAGACATTGCCCTGCCGTTAGAAGTCTTTGTTCATGGCGCTCTTTGTGTTGCCTATTCGGGGCAATGTCTCACCAGTGAATCTTTGGGTGGGCGGTCGGCTAACCGGGGAGAATGTGCCCAGGCATGCCGTATGACCTACGATATGAAGGTGGATGGAGAACCTGTAGATTTAGGGGATAAACAATATCTTCTCAGTCCCCAGGATCTTTCTGGGTTACCTGTGCTCCCAGATCTCATTAAATCGGGCGTAAGCTGTCTCAAAATTGAAGGACGTCTGAAAGCGCCGGAGTATGTGGCCAATGTCACCCGAGTTTATCGTCAAGCGTTGGATCGGGCCTGGCAAGAGATCCCGGTTGCCACCACCGGAACAACAGAAAAGCTGGCGATTAAGCTAGGCAATCGTCCGGTTTCCTATGAGCCCAGTGAGAACGAACGCTATAACCTGGAGATGGCTTTCTCCCGTGGCCTGTATACTGGCTGGTTTCGCGGCATCAATAACCAAGCGTTAGTCCATGCCCGCTTTGCTAAAAAGCGGGGGGTGTACCTGGGGGATGTGGTGCGAGTAACCAAACAACAGGTGCAGATTCAATCACAGGTGCCGGTGAAGGCTGGGGATGGCATTGTATTTGATTCGGGCCATCCTGATACGGACCAGGGTGGGCGGATTTATGGTGTGGAAGAGAATGGTCAAACTCTCTCTCTCAGATTTGGGAAGCATGGGATTGACCTGAGACGGGTGAAGCCAGGATATAAGGTGTGGAAAACCTCTGACCCGGAGCTGGAGAAGGTGCTGCGGCAAAGCTATAGTGGCGATCAGCCGAAGGTGCAACAGCCTATAGATATTGAGATGTTTGGTAGTGAAGGGGAAGCGGTGGTTGCGATCGCAACTGATCCCCAGGGCCATATTGCTAAGGCAACGTCTGAAAAGCTGCTAGAAGTAGCGCGGAATCAGCCGCTGACATCTGAAAAGTTGGTACAACAACTTTCACGGTTGGGGAATACGCCGTTTTGTTTGCAGGACTTGACGAATAATGTAGCTGAGGGATTGATTTTGCCAGTCAGAGAGCTAAATCGCCTGCGGCGAGAACTGGTAGAGAAATTGTTGCAACAACGGGAACGACCACGGGTATGGGGATTGGCTGCAGAGCGATCCTATGGGGACTTGTTGCCGGGGTTGGGGGAGGATGATTTAGATCGCTTGGGTTGCTCGAAAGACGTATCTATGAAGGCCTTACGTGTTAGTGGCTCAACCCAACCGACGTTGATTCCGCTGGTGCGTAGCCTGGTGCAATTGCGAGCTGCGTTAGATTTTGGGGTCACCACAGTTTACTGCGAGCTAGAAAATCCGGTACATTATCGCGATGCGGTGGTCCTGACGCGAGAGCTGAATCCTGATGCAAACCTCTATGTGGCTCCGCCGCGCATTACGAAACCAGGTGAGCACTATATTCTCAATCAGGTGCGTCAATCTAATGCGGATGGTTATTTGGTGCGCAATTATGACCATCTACAGTTCTTTGCGGATCAGCCCTGTATTGGGGACTTTTCGCTAAATGTGGCCAACTCAATTACGGCCGATTATTTTAAGACTGAGTTTGGGCTAGAACGGCTGACGGCTAGCTATGACCTGAATGTGGCTCAGCTGATGGATTTGCTAGAAACGACGCCTGTTGGTTGGTTTGATATTACGGTGCATCAGCATATGCCCATGTTTCATATGGAGCACTGTGTATTTTGTGCGTTTCTATCAGAGGGAACGGACTTTACCAACTGTGGGCGACCCTGTGAGCAGCATGAGGTGATGCTGTGCGATCGCACCGGCACCGAACATGTCCTGCAGGCGGATGCAGGCTGTCGTAATACCCTTTACAACGGAGTGGCCCAAACCGGAGCGGAGTTTATTCCTCGCTTGCTTGAGTCTGGAGCCTGCCACTTTCGTATTGACTTCTTGAATGAAACACCGAGCCAGGTGCAACAGATTCTCAACCGTTACCAACAACTGCTGCAAGGAAAAATCACAGGGCGTCAGCTTTGGCAAAGCCTCAAAATATCGAATCAACTTGGGGTTACGCGTGGGGCTTTAGAAAGCCCTGGTTAACAGGTCTTTTCAATTTAGATAACTTTTCTAAGGATTTAGGATAGCGCTAAAACTAGCTATTTATGCAACCTAGAAAATCTTTTTGGACACTCAAATTGATATGTCTAACCTATCTGTAAGGTTGCCTTGCAAACGACTCGATTCCAATAAATAACCCCGACATTACTGCCGGGGCTGTTTACACATAATGAATTTCATATAAGCTGTGCCTTAAGCACACATCTAATGTAATTAATTTCTGTCCTCGATACCGTAAATACCCCGTAAATTTGCTTAAAGACTGGCTAAAGTAACTGATTGACTGACGACTAATTGGTCCAAAACCCTTTTAAGGGAAGGGTTTTGGGCTGTATTTTAAAGTCCACCAAACTTATTTTTTGTTAACAGAAGTCTAGATGCTGAAAGTGCCATGTGATTTACATCACCTTTTAAACCGATTGCAGTTAGTGTAAATTTATCAGACTGACTCATCTCAATTAGACTATATAGTCGCTGAATAGTATGTATTTAAACCTAATAAATAACCCCGACATGACTGCCGGGGCTGATTACACATAAGGTGTTTATATAGAGTGTGTTGCAAGAACAAAACTAATGTAACCAATTCTTAGACAGGCCATCATAAAATCACCATAAAACTACTTCAAGAAAATCTAAAGCTAGGTTTTTGGATGATGCGATAAGCCGTCTGTCGAATTGAGAACGTTGTTCGCTCTGTAAAAAGCTACAGACGTTAGAAGCCATTTCCTGATGCTTTCTGAGGTTTCTATCTATTCTTTATAAAAACCTTGTGGTCTTCTGCGTAATTTGCCATTTTTTAAAATTTTGTCAGGTTAGTTAGGACGCTAACTATCGATAAATCACAGCTGCTAACCTGACAGACGTTCTTTATTAGCCAAAGGTGCGGCCATTCCAGCCCCACATGGCACCGTCAGAGTCGGCAAATTCGATATAAGTGCGATCGGGAGGTACACCTAGAGCGGCCTGAACCTGAGCACAAAATTCCTGGCTCATGGTTTTGGTTTTACTGCCCATGGTGCCAACGCTTTTAATTTCGATGTAGCAGGTGGGGTCGGTACTGCCGCCAAAGGTCATGGGTGTAGCGGGCTGAAACGCGGTCATCACATAGGATTCTGGTTTGCCAATGTGTTTAGCCAGGCTAGCGGATAGCTGCTTGAGCATGTCTTCAATAGCACCTTGGGAGGGGGCATCAACCGATGTCTGAACTTTGATTAATGGCATGGGTAGTTCATGGGTAAACGATTAACTTAATTGTGTGAAGCGGTGGCGTCCTTTGCCAACGGAGGATATCCACACATTTAACCGCCGTAGTTCCAGCCAGTGGTGGACAGCAGTAATGCATCGCCTTCACGATGGATGCCTGAGCCAATGACTTCACCGACAAAGACGGTATGGTCGCCGTGCTCAACAGTGCTGATGACTTTGCACTCTACGTAGCCTAGGGTGTCTTTGATGATGGGGCAGCCCGTTTCGGGGCCAGGGTAAAATTCGATTTCTTCGAATTTATTGCCGACACGGCGGAGAGGTTTAAAGAAATTTTGGGCCATATTCTTTTGGCCATCTTCCAGAACGCTAAGGGCAAAAACGCCGCTAGCTTTGATCATGGCGTGGGAGGTGGAGTCGGCCTTGACGCAGTTGACGACTAACGGTGGGGCAAAGGAGGCTTGCATGACCCAGCTAGCGGTAAAGCCATTAACCTCTTCACCGTCTTTAACACCACAGATGTAGAGCGCATGGGGAATCTTGCGCAACATCGTCTTTTTAGCCTGTTCGTCGAGCATGGAATCAACCCTCTTGCCTACAACGCTTTAGTGTAGGCGAATTCCTTCTTTTTGAATATGTCTATAAAGCTGTGTGATACCTACCTCGAAATGTACGATTCGCAAGGCAACATCTCAATAGTGTGAGAATCTAAACTAGCCAAGTATCTCTTTTACGATGACCTGTATTGTGAAGAGTATTGACACCGATTATTTTGCTGATACGCAAGCGTGGATCTGAGTTCTCTTTATCCCATTAACAAGCCCCTGCTGTAGTAGACGATCTGAAGAGTGTGTAGTCAGTAGTGAATCGATTCAATGTGCCTGGTACATAGCTGGGACCTTGGATACATTGGGCCGTCTCAACAAAAGAAAATGGCTCAGGAAGACTATCAACTTGGCCTTGCTTAATGGCTGAGGCTTTTACGTAGGAACAGATCCTTCGCAAATATCGCTCTGTTTAGCAGAATGATCCCCAGGATTAAATGTCAAGAAACCATCACGGATAACTCAGTTTTTTTCATTCTGTAGCTTGCAATACGCTTTGATAGGTTGTAAAACTTAAATAGTCTAAAAAATGGTATCGATTAATACTTAATTGCCTCGAGTTTTGTAGTGAGGCATCGGTTTTATTTGTTTTGCCTTTTTGACTGCTTAGATAAACGCTTCAGTTCTTGAGTTGATAGTCCATTTTGGCGTTTTTAACGCTATTCATGTCACGTACTTTTTGACCTGTTTTTCACTGCTTGCTATCTGGTAAAACTCGAACTAGCGCCTAGCTAGCTTCTTACTCATGTCTAATTCAATAGATTCAGACTTTGTTGCACTGCATAGTCAACATACTCTTCAGCATGCTGATTGGATGACCATTTCTGAGCTCGCGAAGGCTGAGAATATTAGTGGTTGTTTTTACGCTTGGGATTTTGAAGATTTTTTAGGATTAGCGGTTCATTTGTTTGTGACTACTCAGTCTCAAGATGTTCGGCAACAACTGTCTCAGCTGTTGCCAAAGTTTGGTAGTGCTGTTGTTGTGCCACTGCTTAAAATCTTGTGTAAAAAAGAGGTTTTTGCTGAGATCAATATTCCTGCGTTGGCACAAAAAAACCTAAATGAGATGGAGCTCTATCCCTTGGTGATTGGGCTGAACCAGATCTTAAGCCTTAACTTTCAAGATGATTTAAAGGCCTTGGCCTTACAAACATTAAGACAACTTTTGCAGTCGTGTGAACAGTCTACCAATCTGGTGTTGTCTCAGTTACTCTCAGAGGCTAATCGGCAATTAGTGGCTGAAGTTTCAGACTTCAGGTTATCTGGGCATGTGTCAAGTGGAGCTAGTCGTATACACCATGCGCATGATTCAACGACTGCTGTGCTAGAGCGTAAAGCCATGCAATGCCTGTAACGCTTGATTTTTAAAATTAGTGGCATTGAGGGTTAGCGTTTACAAACCCAATGGTTTATTTTATCGCGAAAATACTGCCTCTAGCGGACTATCTTCAATCCGCTTCCATATAACACGACTATCTGACAACGCCTTAGCTGTAGAAGACTTTAGGAGTAAGCATGAGAATTTTTAACCACGATATTACGCTCAGTACCCATGACCATTCACTTGGGACAAATCTCTTTTCGGGTCGAGTCCTAGCCTTGACTGAGCCAAAAGATAAGATTCAGATGATGCCTGAGCTTCGATCAGAGTGGGAATTTATTGTAGAGCACTATGCTCAGGTTGGTGTGTCCCACAGTCATGATGTTATCTGGTCTTGTTCCCTCGATGAGATCAACCGTTATGGAGAGTATGAGCCCTCATTTTATTTCTTTGGTGATGCGGTTAACTCACATCATCAGTATCGTCAGTTTTTTGCTCAGTTGAATTCTCAGTGGTGTAATGTCGTTGAATTTATTAACTCCAAAAACAATTTTATTCAATTGGCAGAAAGCTTAGGTGTTCCAGTTCCTAAGACCCTGCGATTTCCTAATATAGAGGCGGCTAGAGCAGCGACAGTTATTCCATTGCCTTGTTATGTTAAGCCTGCTGTGTCAGATCACGGGGCAGGGATCATGCGCTGTGCGAATAAATCTGACTTAGAAAGGGCGTTGGTACAACTGGCTCCGAATGAGGCTTTTCAAATTCAGGCGGAAGTTCAAGCGTCTGCTTTCTTGAATCTGCAATATCAGGTGACAGCCGAGGGGGTAAAACCTTTGCTAGTGTCAGAACAGATTTTAGAAGGCTGCGTCCATCAAGGGAATCGCTATCCGTCTAAACATCAGCCTTGGACTATTGTTGAACCCCTGGCACAATGGCTGGGTGAAAACGGTATGCAAGGGATCTTTGCTGTTGATGTTGCTGTTGTTCCCACCGCTGACGGAGTGCAATATTTGGCGATTGAATGCAATCCGCGCTTTAATGGCTCATCTTATCCAACCTTAGTGGCCCATGAGATGGAGATTCCTTGTTGGAGTAGTGCTACCTATAAAACGTCTCTACGCTCCCTGCAAAAGGTTGATCTAACAGATATTGCGTTTAATCCAGGGACAGGAAGTGGCATCATTTTGATTAACTGGGGCACGATTAAAGTGGGTGAAATCAGTGTGCTATTAGCTGGCTCTACGGTGGAACAATTTGCGCTGGATCAGGAGTTAAGGGCTCGGTTAAATGGGGACTTTGATATGCAGTTCTCAACAAATGTCATTAAGCAACTGGCTTTACAATGATCAGTTAAGGTGCTCAATACGTAGCTTGTAAACAAAGAAGCCCAGACCTTTGGGTCTAGGCTTCTACAACGTATTCAATTGTCAATAGAGAAAGGGGTCGCAGAAAGCATGAATGTATAGAGAACGAGATTGCCAAACCTGCGAATTTTCCAAAAAGCTTTTTAACGTCTTTGGGTCTTATACAGTACAGCCAAACAGACTATCTATATAGAGTCTGTTCACATGGGGCTGATTCTCACCGTTCTGCATAAGGAAGAGAGAAAGTGCAGCTTGCATAACTCGTTCCTGACTCCAGAGTTCATGGGTATTCAAATACTCCTGGATAGATATATGTAGGGGCTCAGGAATTTCGATCATTAGACTAACGGTGGTGGGCACAGTAGTAACAGGAGGCATAGGCATAATGAATTTTAAATGGACACCACAACAAACTAACCCCTAGTTAACAAGCCTTGTCTAACTGCTGATATACATACAACAACAGTGAGGCAAACAGAACAAGTAAACCGGGCTGTTTGATTCAGTGGAGCTTCATTGTGCAGGAGACAATCCTAATTAGCAATGCCTGTTTATCTTTAGAATTTTCTAATGAGAAAAAATGCTCTACGAAACCAAGAGGGTTAAAACACTTTTTTCGTTACATTTGGTCATATTTTGCTGGCGATCCCCATCGCCTGTGGGTTTTCCACAGAATGGCTAAGGTTGTTGTTGTCTCGTTAAAAGTTGTGGAAAACCTTAGGTGAACTGGGGAAAAACCTCAGAAAACCCTGGGGAAAAAGTGGGTTTTTGTTAAAAAAAATAAAATTGAAATTTTCTCTAGAATGGTGTTGATTTATACGATTTTTTGGGCAGTCAAACCATTGGCTAGAGAGTGTTTGCCAGCTTTAGTGAGACTGCGATCTCATTAATCTTTTGAGCTATCTAACAACCTGACCCATATAGTTGCTCCATAGCTGGGCAGCCTGGCCACTACTGCCGTAGGTTGGGCTATTGTCATCATTGCCAAGCCAGATGCCAGTTACCAGATCACTATCAGGGACAAAGCCAATGAACCAGAGGTCAACACCATCATTGGTGGTGCCTGTTTTTCCAGCTTCCCCCAGTCCCAGGTAAGCGCTGCGACCCGTGCCGCTGTTGACGGTGCCCCGCATCAGGTTGGCCATGGTACGGGCCGTATTGGGGGTGAGCACATCGCGATCTCGATCGGTACTCTTATCCATGGCAAAGTCAAAGATGACTCGACAGGTACTGCGATCTCGCCTATCTTTGCAATCGCTACTATCTAGCACCCGCTGAATGCCATGGGGGCGATTCCAAAGACCGTCGTTTGCGATCGCACCCACCGCACCCGTTATTTCTAGCGGAGTTACCCCACTTTGACCCAACACCAACCCCGGTACCGGATCTAATTCCGATTCAATGCCCATGGTCTGAGCCAGGGTCACAATATTGTCTAACCCGGCTTCACGGGCCACTCGTAGAGCTACTACGTTTTCTGATAGGGCAAAGCCATCGTACATATTCAGTGCACCACCGCTAGAGCGACACCCCTGATAAAACTGACCACCCCAGTTCATATCACTGCAGCTAAAACTGGTGCTGGCCGAAATATTTTGTTCTAGGGCGCTGGCGTAAGCAAAAATTTTGAACGTAGAACCGGGCTGTCTAACGGCTTGGGATGCCCGATTAAACTGGCTTTGGCTGTAGTCGGCCCCGCCTACCAAGGCCTGAATTTCACCCGTGGACGACTGCAACGTAACCAGGGCTCCCTGGGAAAAGCCATAGCGGTCTCCCAAATTAGTAATGCCTGAGCGCATAGAGGTTTCAGCCTGGTTTTGAACGGCCAAATCCAAACTGGTTTCTACATAGAAATTACCTTCTCTGGCCAAGCCAATGCCTAGGACCTGGTCTAGCTCATCAAATATATAGCTATAAAAATAAGGAGCCTGAATGCTTTGCAGCTGTTCACGAGCTTTAGGACTAATTTCAATGCGCGACCGTCGGGCTCGACGACCGTCTTCCTGGCTAATCATGCCAAGGGCCACCATGCGTTCAATCACACGGTTTCGATAGTCTAGAGCGTCGTCATAACTTTGGACCGGATTAAACGCATTAGGGGCAGGCAAAATCCCGACCAGGGTGGCAGATTCCTGAATATTTAAGTCTTTAGCGGATTTATCAAAATAAAATCGGGCGGCATCTTCAAACCCGTAGAGATTGTTGCCCAAATACACCCGGTTGAGATACAGCAACATGATTTGATCTTTGCTGTAAAACGTTTCTAGTTTAAGCGCCACGATCATCTCGCGAATTTTGCGCATGGCGCTGTCATCACTACCCACATATTCCCGATAAATATTACGGGACATTTGCTGAGTGATCGTACTGGCCCCCTCGCGGATAGTGCCGCTGCTGAGGTTGGTTTTAGCGGCGCGAGCAATGCCCCAAGGGTCTACCCCCAGATGCCAGTAATAGCGCGAGTCCTCAGACGCGACGACAGCTTGGGGCAGGTACTTAGAATATTCTCGCAGTTTAGTTTTTTCGATGTGGGCCTGGTTATTAATGGGGTTCAACAGGACTCGATCGCCATTTTCGTTGCCGTAGATAGAGACAGGTCCCTGCACTGATTCGGGAATAGAACGAGTCGGGATTTTGGGCCATTCAATGGCAACGACCCAAAAGGCTGCCAAGGCAATGCTGCCGGTAATGCCGTAAAGACCATAGCGAATTGTTTTGAGATACCACGGCGCTGGGTTTTGAAAGCGTAGGGTGACGGCGTCATTTAGCTCTTTTGGTCCTAGACTGAGCACATCTCCGTCCTGGAGCTTAAAGCTTTTCAGTCGTTTTTTGCCGCAGTAGGTGCCATTGGTGGATTTTTGATCTTGAAGGACAAAGGGATTTCCCGGTTGGTTGCGATCGCGAGTCAACGTTAAATGGGTCTGACTCACCAGTGGACTGCGCACCACAATGTCACAGTTTTTAGAACTACGTCCCAGCACATAGTGGTCGCCCACCAGATCATATATCTGTCGTTGGCTGTCATAGTCCACTAACAGCTTAGGGACCCGTGCCCCTGGCTTCAGCGCGAGCTTATTAAAATCAACCCGAGCCACATTCTGAATCACCTGGGTCATCGTGCCCAGGATGGTTCGGGGCGTTGTTGATGAATTACGGCGGGGCGGCTGAGTCATCCTTAGAATGTTCAAAAATACGGATGTTTGAATATGGGTTCACTATAAACCCTCAATCAATGCCCCCTGTTATATGGGCATACAAGGCCCTGACAGCAGATACAGGCAACATCACCAGGATTGCGGATATGAATACGGATTATTCTAGGCCGCCAACCCAAAAATGGAAGAATTTTTATTTACCTGTATCGGGTAATGACATGCAATTCGCCTATGGAGACCGTTTTTCCTCAGGTTTTGCCGTCACAAAAATAGCAATCAACAGACAAACAATACCCACGTTGATCCAAATATCCGCCAGGTTAAACACGGGAAAACGTGTTACAGGAAACGCCTGGATAAAATCCACCACTTCACCCGCTTTGACCCGATCAATACCATTGCCCAAGGCTCCAGCTAAAATAAAGCCCCAGCCAGCCCGTTCCCAACGATCTTCAATGCGCATGAGCAGGCCATAGCCCGCAATACCGAGGCTGACGATCACTGACAACCATGGCAATAACCAGCGACAGCCATCACCACTACAGATACTCCAGGCAGCACCCCGATTAAGCACATAGGTAAAGTTCAGCACCCCTGGAATAATCGTTACCGGGTCGCCCAGGGTAAAATTTTGAACGACCCAATGTTTAGTGATCTGATCTAATAAAAGCCCAATAAACGCGTTCACCCAGAACAGCCGATTGATTTGTTTTCGCCTTAATCTGCCCATGCTGTTATGGCAAAGCTAATAGAACATAATCTGACGCATACCGTAAGCCAGTACCGAAACTACGCACACCAGGATGAGTTGCCCTGGAATAGGCGCAATCGAATACGTGACAATGGCCTGTGTTAAAGATGGCGCATTTTCACCAGTCCACTGTAATACATAGGCTAGGGGCAAATACACTAATCCGACTATATGAATGGTGAATAACCCTGCCAAACAGCTCAAAGCCAGGATCTCTAGCTTCAGGGTTTCCCAAAATGCTAAGTACCCACAAACCCACGCCGCTGGAATAAAACCGAGTAAATAACCAAAGCTCGGTTCTCTTAAGTAACTTAACCCTCCCCCTTGGGTAAACACTTGAAAGTCAAAGGCCTGGAACAGAAAGAGACCTAGACTGAGATAGGCAACCTGTGACAGAGCAGCTGCATTTTGTCCTCCCAAACATCCAATGAGCAAAACAGCGCCAACTTGAAAGCTAACGCCCAGTGACAAAACATCTATGCCGTTGCCCCAATCCCAGGGACCGGTGGTAATAAACACCTCTAGCCATGTGCCTCCAATCGTGAAAATTAAGCCGATTAACGCCCACAGCAGCTCTGCCGTTGCAAACACCTATATATTCCTCTCGGCGACGGTGGCTTATTTTATCGTTTCTGGTTCCAATTCTTGGCAAGGGTGTTTTTTTGCCCGTTGGGTTGCGAGGTATTGTTTTGCTTTAAAAAAATTGGGCTATGGGCATGAGCCCACCCTACGATATCCCTAACAATTCAAGATTCACAAACGTTACTTTTTTTAATTTCCCTGAAAATATACCCCCGTAAAGGTTTTAGACTATTTACTTAATCCAACTACGTCCAAAGTGATATCCGTAGGGTCTTCTACGGAAACGTTTTAATTCTGGACGTGAAAATATTCAATACGGCTTTCTTTAAGAACTGACATGTTTCCCACTCATCGCCCTCGCCGGTTGCGCAGCCATCCTCAATTGCGTCGTATGGTCCGCGAAAACGTTGTGACCACCAGTGATTTTATTTATCCGCTGTTTGCCGTTCCTGGTGAGGGCGTTGCCAATGAAGTTAAGTCTATGCCTGGTGTTTACCAGCTGTCGGTAGACAAAATTGTGGAAGAGGCCAAGGAAGTGTATGACCTTGGTATTCCGTCCATTATTTTGTTTGGTATCCCAGACAGTAAAGACGATGATGCCACTGGCGCATGGCACGACTGTGGCATCGTGCAAAAAGCCACAGAAGCTGTAAAAAAAGCAGTGCCCGAACTGATCGTGACGGTGGATACCTGTCTTTGTGAATATACCGCCCACGGTCACTGTGGTTACCTGGAAGTAGGCGATCTCACGGGGCGGGTGCTGAACGATCCTACCCTGGAGCTGCTGAAAAAAACGGCTGTTTCCCAGGCCAATGCAGGGGCCGATATCATTGCGCCCTCTGGCATGATGGATGGCTTTGTCGCAGCTATTCGCTCTGGTCTTGACGAAGCTGGGTTTGAGAACTTGCCGATTTTGTCTTACGCCGCTAAGTATTCGTCGTCTTACTATGGGCCATTTCGAGATGTGGCAGAATCTGCTCCCCAATTTGGAGATCGGCGTACTTATCAGATGGATCCGGCTAACGGGAAGGAAGCGCTTAAAGAGATTGAACTGGATATTACTGAAGGCGCTGACATGCTTATGGTAAAGCCAGCCCTTGCTTATATGGATATCATTTGGCGGGTCAAAGAGGCCAGCAATCTACCCGTTGCTGCTTACAATGTTTCTGGGGAATACTCCATGGTCAAAGCAGCGGCGCTTAATGGCTGGGTTAATGAAGAGAAACTGGTCATGGAGACCATGATGAGCTTTAAGCGCTCAGGAGCCGACTTGATTTTGTCGTATCACGCCAAGGATGTGGCTCGCTGGCTGAAAGGACAATAGAATAGACCAAGAGCATAAAATCTGGCCAGGGTGACAAAAACTGTCAGAGGCGTAACAATAATTAACGAACAGCTCGAAAAAGAGCTGTTCGTTAATTTTATGCTTGTTCGCACACTTATTGGTTTTAGCCCTTGAGCTCTTCTTCAAACGCCATTCCCCATTCCCATGATGCTAATGGTCACGGCCATGCCCACAGCGAGGAATCGCTCAAACGCATTGTGAATCGCTTATCTCGTATAGAAGGCCATGTGCGAGGCATTAAAACGATGGTGCATGAAGGCAGGCCTTGCACCGATGTGCTTGTGCAAGTTGCGGCAGTACGAGGAGCCCTTGATCGGGTAGCCCGGTTAATTTTGGATGAACATCTGAGTGAATGTATTAGCCGAGCTGTGACCGAAGGCAACATTGAAACTGAGTTGACGGAGCTTAAAGCAGCTCTCGATCGGTTTTTTGATTAGGGCGGACTAGGGCGGCGTCAACGCTAAAAATGGGGATTCTGCCTTGATGAAGCGGAAAGGGGCAAGAGTGACTCTTCACCCTGTTTGCCCTTCATCCCTGCACGGGCCTCATCCCAAAATTAAGTTTTGACAGACTATGACTATGTAGTCGACTTGTGAGTAGTTATCAATTAAATTTTTTAGAATTTCCCAGGTGAAATTGCAAAACATGTCGAAATGCTACAGAAAAGACATGTTGCGTCTTTTCTGTGAACTTCATGTGACACCAGGCTTATGGCGTTTGGTTGTGGGTCTAAAAGATGATTTTCCTTGCGGCTGCGTAAAAAAATGTAATGTAAAGCCTCATCGAAACGTTTTACGGTAGCAATTGTGACGATGTTTCTATTCCTTTGAGCGGATAGATGCTTGGGCAATTCCTAAGTTTTTCAAAGCCGTTGAGATCATCGTCCTACGCGGACAGCGGACGATATTAAATTCATTTAACGTCGAGATATTTAGTATGAGCAGCAATTTAGCCGAGAAGCTCAAGAAAGGCACTCAGAAAGCACACACGATGGCCGAGAACGTGGGCTTCGTTCGTTGTTTTCTGCGTGGCGTTGTTGAGAAGAAGTCTTACCGAAAGCTGGTAGCCAACTTCTATTATGTTTACGCTGCCATGGAAGAAGAGTTGGAGCGCCATAAAGATCATCCTGTGGTTTCGTCGGTTTATTATCCTGAGCTTTACCGTAAGGAGACGTTGGAAACCGATTTAGCCTATTACTATGGTCCAAATTGGCAAGAGCAGATTTCCATCTCCCCGGCTGGTCAGGATTATGTAAATCGTATTCGTGACGTGTCGAATACTGCTCCAGAATTGCTAGTGGGGCATTCCTACACTCGTTATTTGGGTGATTTGTCTGGTGGGCAGATTCTTAAGAATATTGCTCAGCGGGCTATGAACCTGGCAGATGATGAGGGTGTGGCATTTTATGAATTCCCAACCATCTCTGATGAAGGTGCGTTTAAAGACAAGTATCGCAGCACCATTGATGCGGCCCCCGTTGATGATGCTATGGCGGATCGAATTGTTGAGGAAGCTAATGATGCTTTTGGGATCAACATGTATTTGTTTCAGGAGCTTGAAGGTAATCTGGTTAAGGCCATTGGTCAAATGCTGTTTAATAGCCTGACTCGTGGTCGTCGTCGTGGCAGCACTGAGTTGGTAACAGCTGAATAAGCGTTATGGGTGATGTTGTCTAGTTAGACGGTTTCATCAAGATAAATGGGCAGCTTTTCGTTGAAAGAGCTGCCCATTTTATTTTTTAAAAAGGGGCTTGTCCTTTAGGGGTTACTCCTGTAGCATTGGGCTCAATTTGCTGATATTAGTTGCCCTATTCCAGATTCCATATACAGACTACGTTTTGTGTGTGGACTACTGTTTGGAAGTAGGTTAATTAGCAGTAAGTGGTTTTATATTGAGTGCCGAAAAATACTGGATAAGTTCAGTTTTTCTGTTATTTTTTGGTGAAGTGTGGGAAGTTAATTCTTGTCGGCACTTGTGGCTTTGATTCTTCGCTGAATTAAGGCTACGGTACGTCGTTAGGGTTTAACCGCATGGTGCCTGAGCGTTTGCATTCAGGCACTTGGGGACAACGCAGAAAGTGAGGAGTAAGCGAGTGGGTTTTGCCGTTAGGGCTGATCAAGATAAGGGCGATGGTTTTCAAAGCTCTACAAAGCAGAATCTGGTACTGCTACATCCTGCCAAGCAACTGAATTCATCTGCATCTCCTAGCAGGTTGTTTGGCTCTCCTATTCAATCGATGCCGATGCCTTCTCAGTCGGCGGTACCGAGTGAGGTGCCTGATACGCCTGCTGAGGTTAGGCAGCTGCCGACAACACCTCGCTTGCCGCTTGGTCTGAAGCTTTTGGTGGGTGTCCAGCAGGGGTCTACTGTGTTGACAGGGGGGTTGGTAGCAACGGCCTTAATTATTTACAGTTGGACAGTTTATTTGGATAAGTCGGTTGCGCGTTCATTCCAGCGTTTGGAAACGCTGAAGGCGTCGATTCAGCAGGTGACGACTGCTAATGCCACGCTGAAAAATAGTATGGCTGAACAGGCAGAGTCGCCTACGGTTGGATTTCGACCCTTTGAGCCTAAGCGTGCTATCTTCGTGTCACCTGCTCCGGCACGACCATCCGTTGAGCCTACCCAGGAGTCTGATGTTCAGTCTTCTTCTCCTATGCCCCATCCGCTCGGTTACTAAGGCATTTGAGTCAGGTGTGGGCCAGGTTTTTCGTGTGAGCACGTGCTTATTTTGCTTGCCTAATTGCTTGCCTAATATTTATGGTTACGCAGTCATCGAGCCCAGAGCGTCGTCAATTTAAGCGTCGTTCCCCGCATTCGTCTTCGCCTCGTTTTCGTTTGGTGACCGTGTGGGGATTTATGGTGTTGGTTATGTTGGGGTTGAGTACTCGCGTAGCCTATTTGCAGTTGTTGGAAGGGGATAACCTGAGGATTCAAGCCCAACAGCAGCGACAGGATTTGCCTCAGGTCCCTCGAACGTCGCGTCGGCCTATTGTTGACCGTCAAGGCAATGTGTTGGCGGTGGATCGGGTGGTGTATACCATCTACGCTCATCCCATGTTATTTGGGCGCTCTCGTGAAGAGCTAGCTGGCCTTCTAGGTCCTGTGCTAGGGCAGTCGCAAGATGATTTATTGCAACGCTTTCAGCAGCATGAGACCGGTATTCAGGTGGCTGTGGATGTGTCTGAAGAACTGACCAAGCGTATTCGTGATATGCGTTTGGATGGTTTGGAGTTTTTGCCTAGCCAGCAGCGCTTTTATCCACAGCAGGCTTTGATGTCGCAGTTGGTGGGATATGTCAATCTGGAGGGTGCTCCCCAGGCTGGTTTAGAGTATGCGCTGCAGGAAAAATTACTGTATGAACTTAATGACGCGCCGCTGCCTAATTCTCTGAAGCAGTTGCCTACCCGTGATGGTTTAAGGCTGCAGTTGACTATTGATAGTCGTTTACAGCGGATCGCTCAACGAAATTTAGAAGCGACTGTGCGCCAGTATGGGGCCAAGCAGGGCGCTTTGATTGTGATGGATAGTCGTAATGGGGCTGTTTTGTCGTTGGCGGTTTCTCCTACGTATGATCCTAATCGCTATTACGAAGCAGATGTTGATCAGTTTAAG
>JAHQVZ010000356.1 GCA_019634055.1 Leptolyngbyaceae cyanobacterium MAG.088 | reverse complement strand
CCTTATGGTGCAACAGCTAACCTACCCCGCCAATGTCCGGGTTAATTGGAACATTTGCGAGGTCAAAATTTTGGTCAGACAACGCCTGGTTCTGCCAGTCAATGTTCGACTTTACGAACAACATTTTGCTTGCATTACGTTTGCCTTAAAACAAATAAATAGTATTGAGTCAATAAGTGCCATTGTTTTATGGGAAAACTCAGAACAATCAAATGACCTTTAAGCGTATTGGTCATCGTATTTGTTAGTAACGTTGTTTTATCAGCACTTTTGCTGATAAATACTAGGCCAAAGTACGTTAAAAAGGACGTTACACTTAGTTATAGATAAACCATTTGCATACGTACATATGAACATGCATAAATGCTATTTACCAATAATTTTGGGAACTGTTCAAATGCTTGAGCACTCTTAATCATCAGTTGCTCAATTGATTTAATCCTGATGCAGCATAAATATCGACGTAAGTTACGTACGTATCCGGAAGGAGAATCAATTAGAACATCAAGACTTTAAATTTCATTTATGTAAATCAATACCGTTAAACATATAAATTTTCGACCAGTTTCTACGGAAATACTTGCATTTCTAAAGCAATTGATTGAAATTAGTCAATATGACCAAGCAGTTGATTTGTTCAAGTCTGAATTCTTTATTTGCTGTTGAGTTCGGTTCAAATAATTTTCTAGAAAATACGGTTTGCACTTCTGGAAAAGCTTGGACTTTAGATTGATTTAGGTGTATCTACTCGGTTGTTAATTACTTCTCTTCTTTATTTATATCAAGAGAGTGCGAAGGAATTAACTTATTTATAGTTGCTTAGATGGTTATTTTCAAAAGAGGAATTGATCTCGACATTTCATATATGTATCGATATCGATAAAGTTTCTTCTACTCTTTGATCCATCGCTGCTCTATCTGATTTTTACCACTTCGAATACCGTTCTTCGATCGGAATTTCTCCCATGGTTTTAGCAGGTACTATTACACAAAAGACATTACATCCGCTCACTTTGCTGGCCCAGCTTGTAGGGCGTCAAGTCAGTGGTGAACTCTTGGTTGTTTCCAATGATGTTCGGTGGTCTCTGTGGTTACAGCGGGGCAAGCTCTTATTCGCAACGAGTTCTCAAAACGGATTCGATGCACTAAGGTTTGAGGGACGTCAGCTGTTTCCCGAGGCAATCTCTGATCTGGTGCTAGCTCAGCTGCAGCTCTATCATCGGCAATATACTCACCAGGGTAACGATTTGACTGCTGACTATCGGGCTGTTCGCTGGCTTGTTGAGCAAGAGCATATTACGTTTGACCAGGCCGGTCAATTTATCCGCGCTTTAGCAGTAACGACCATTACATCTTTGCTAAGGGTGACCCAAGGTAGCTATGAGGTCAATAGCTTTAGTAACATTATTGACTATCCAGCTTTTTGTACCTTAGATATTCGGACATTGGTAGAGCAGTGTCATCAGGACGCTGAATCGTTAGCTCCCAAGAATGACACAACGCCCATCAGCGAAATGACATTACCTCAAAACAGCAATGTCATTGAGCCAATGGCTGCTCCAAGTGGTGATATTCGCTCACTCCTGCAACAGACATCTTCTAAGACGTCCTTTGATTCATCGTTACAGGTTTTAAGCCCTGATACATTTACGCCAGCTCTGGCCAACAAGTCTAGTGAGACTCCGTCTTATCAGCTTGTATGCATCGATTCCGATGATATGTGCCTCAAAGAACTGCGGGGATATTTAGAAGACACCGTCTTCTCAATTACGTCAGTTGATGATGTGGCGACTGCGGTGGCAGACTTAGCTAAATGTCAGCCTGATTTGATTATGCTGACAACGACTATGGATGGGTTAAACGGCTTTGATTTATGCTCCCATCTACGTCGTCATCCGCAATATAAAGACGTACCCATTATTCTGTTAGCCAAGAAAGCTGGTCTTTTAGGCCACATTCGAGCAAAGATGTGTGGTGCCTCTTTCTATATTGGTAAACCCATTAACCGAACCAAGCTGATGGTGAAGCTATTCACTCTGTTAGTGTAGGCAAACCCTATGCTCTAGTGTTTGTGTCTTTAGTTGAAAGACGAATTAACTATACGAAAGGCTGGTCTTAGTGCCAGCCTTTCGTATTTATAGCTTGGTGCCCATAGTTATGACGTTTGCCAGGTTAGTCAATACATTTGATATCCCTGCAAGTCTTGAATGGCAATGATGACCCCGTTAAACAACAACAGTGATACACCCGCCTGAATGTATTTAGCTGAATGCATGGGTCAACTACCTCCATCAGTTTCTAGTTCGTTCTTAGTTGGACGTCCAACTGGTGAATTGCTCTTTGTCATAACGATGAGTCATGGTTTGCTCTAACGGTTCAATTGAATGAAAGTGGTTATAGTCCACCACAGAGCGACCTTGAGCATTAGTCGAAATAATATCTACAAATTTATGGTTCCAGTAAATGTCGTGGGCGCTAAAGGAATGGCGCGCATGGATTGTTTGAGATAGGGTTTCGTCTAATCCAGTTAGGGTGACAATAATCTCAGCTCGATTTTGCCGCAATGTTTCTGGGGTTTCTCCGTAAAGTGCGCTGTCTCTAGTAAGACGATGCATGGCTGTCCAGGTGAGGCTAAAGACAGGCGTATGGGATCGTACGAGGGGGATGTCATGAAAGCGACGAATGTGCTCACCTTCTTCCGTTACCTCATCACGCACCAGGGTGACCCATAACTGGGCTTCCAAAATATAGTTACGGCGCTCGTTGGCGGTCCGAAACATGAGGGTAGGCACACTATTAAAAGGAGCAACGACAGCAACACGACTGTAAAGAATACGAGCAGTTGGTAAGGAAAAGCGAGCGAAAACGAGTCCTGTAGTGACGGCTACAAAGAACAGTCCAAAAATTGACTCAATGACGACTAGCGAATGGGTGTAATCACTTGTGGGATGCATGGCTCCATAGCCGATGGATGCCATGGTTTGCACACTAAAGAAAAACAAGTCTTGCCAGTGACCGTCGCGTATATTTGCGATCGCATCCGCATCTAAGCTATAGGCAATGGCGAACAGTGCATTTGCCAGTAGATAACAGCCACTGACCAGCATGATAAAGGCAGGCCAGGCAATGGTAAGCAAAATATGGTATAAATCCCCCCAATAGGAATGGGTCACCCCAATCCGTTCAATATTTGGATAACGCTGCTCTCGGTACAACAGAAACCGCCTTGAAGCATGACGAAGTTTAGGTTTTAGCATATGTCCTGACGGAATTGGATAGCTCGGAGCCAGCTTAAGGGGGAAATAAATAACGCTATGGCTAGCTACTAAAAAACCTGTGGCACGGGCAGCCTAGCCACACGCTACAGATCTAACAGTTCAGTTTAGAAAAACTGAAAATCTAGTAGGTACCAGCGCATAAACCAATCAAGATAGCTCAATCGGGAAAATGTTACAAATTTTCATGCTTTGATTTTCAATTATTGTAGCTGAAACCAATTGCTTTCCCAGCGTATGTACCAATGCTCTGGGAAAGCAAACTAATACAGTTGCAATGGCTCATGTACAGAAGACGATGGGCTTAGGGTAGGTTAATTCTACGTCAACTCTATATATACCGATATTGTATACGTCATTATGCTTACTGCTATTGATAAACACCTATATACCGTAACCAGGTGATTTAATAGATATTGGGCACATCAGAGAATTTTCGGCCGTAATTTCACCTCGCCAGACCGTTGTATTTGTTAGAGACGATGACATTAGGACAACAGCACATGAGCATTTCGGGCTTCTTTACCTCTAATCGTTATACTGCTCGGCTCAGCATCAAACTCTTAATGGGTGTGTGGTTGTTCAGCTGTGTGCCTGTTATGGCTCAGACAGTCGATAGCCGTTGGAACGCACCTATATTGATAGCTCAAAGTCAAACTCTTCTTAGACAAGGAGATCGGGGTGCCGCCGTTGTGGAACTTCAAAGAAGTTTGGATAGCAATGGGTTATTTCCTTCAGCGATAGATGGCGTTTACGGCCCAGAAACAACTCAAGCCGTACGACAATTCCAGCGAATTCGTCGTTTAAACGTCACAGGTATTGCCGATGAAGATACCCTAGAGTTGCTTGGTGTTGACTTAGCTCGACTACCTCTAGGTCTATCCCATCCTATTCATGGCCCTATCAGCGGCAATAGTGTAACGCCCACCTCTAGTTCTGAAGATGTACGGACATTGCAGTTGGTCCTTAGAAGCTTTGGCTTTAACCTATCTGCTGATGGCGTTTACGGCTTACAAACTGAACAAGCCGTTAGGACCTATGAACGTACTACGAATCTCCCGGTAGATGGGATTGCTGATCAGACAACATTGATAGACATGGGCTTTGACTCTTCTGATAGTCGTGCCAGCCGTAGACCAAGGTCATCATCATCGTCTTCTCTGGGAGGCCGTAGTCGGTCTTCTCAAGGCCGCTACATCGCTGCAATTATTACTCCCCACTCTGAGCTAAGCCAAGTGCGGCAAGATTTCCCCAATGCGAGGCCAGAGGAAAACAATCTGGGTGAATATATCAGCATTGGCCGTTTTACAGAGGCTGGTGATGCCGATGACTGGGCTGATTTTGCTAGCGATCTTGGCTATGAAGCACGGGTAATACGAGATTAAATGTTAGCGATTGCAACACTAACAAGGACAGTTTTGTCAATCATCCGCTAATATATACGCCATCTAGCTCAGCTGGAAGAATCTTTAGCTGAATTGGCTCTGTGCCGACTCAGCTAGACTTGCTTGCTGAGTTAGGCTCTGTCGGCGTTGTATTAGGGAAATATTTCCATGCCTAAGTTACTAACGACTGCTGTTGTCAGCAGCATTTGCCTTCTCCTTGGGTTACCTAGTCATGCTCAGCAACAGCGTTTGGCTCCCCCTTCAGTCCCTCCACCATTGCCCAGCCCTAGTAGCGTTCCTCGTTCAGCCGTTAGTCCGGCCTTAATGCCAGGGGATTCTGGCAGTGATGTGGCTGCACTACAACAAGCATTGGATCGTAATGGGATTGATCCTGGCCCTATAGACGGCGACTATGGCCCTATGACACAGGCCGCCGTAGAACAGTTTCAGCAATGGTACGATTTGCCTGTTACGGGGGTAGCTGGCCCACAAACCCTGGATATTCTGGGACTCGATGTAAATAATATATCTGTTGCTAGAACTTCGGCAGGCGAGTTCAATGATGACTTCCCCTACGTTGTCGCTGTGACTGAGTCTAGTGGAAAGCTGAGGGAAGTTAGACGGTCGTTTGGTAATGCGTTTGTTGACTCTGCCCGTCAAGGAGAGTTTATCAATATTGGTCAATTTGATCGGCGATCAGCCGCCTCCGATCGGGTGCGAGATGCTCGCCGTTTAGGGTTTGATACTCGAATTTTGTATCGTCGCTAGGCTTTCACCATCAAATAGATGGTGGAATAAGATAACTACTCCTTGATGCCAAGGAACTACTCCTTGATGCCAAGGGCTTGAGCCAAACTTGAAATCGAGGGGCAATGTTGTGTGTAATGATAATAAACTTCTTGAGACCGTTCTAGATTAAGCTTAAGTCCCAGATTGATCCCGAGGTTAATTAACCGTTTAATGCCTTGAACAACAAGGGGATTAACGCCAGTTGCACAGCTTTGAGCGACTGCATCGGGTTCACGCTGAAGGGTTTGCCGCAGGGTTTGTAAAATTAAGCCTTCTAGCAAAGGTGCGGCAGCTGGTAGCGTCAGATGACAATGTAAATGGTTCGCTTCAATGGCGATTCCTTCCAGTTCCCCCAAATAACCTGTACTAATGGCCAAAATATGTTCGTCAACATCGCTCAGATCTTGTTCTAGGCGACGCAAGACGCCAAGGGCACGATGGCTAAGGGTAATTTCAGCAGCCACCTGTAGTTCTTGGGGCACAGCCATATTCTCACGATGAAACGCCATGAGTACCCCATAGTTTTCTCGATAAATCTGTGTATATAGCTGGTTTAGCTGGTCTAGAGTAGTCTGACTAAGCAACTGCATAATATGCTGCCGCTCTTCACTAAACAACTGCTGCAGATTAAATGTATATTCTCCAAATTGAGTTTGAATTGCAGCAATAGTTTGCACCATATTGCCCTGGGCAAAGGTCCTTAGGACAGTCTCTTTAGAGCGAACATAGGCAATTCTATTTTTGAAGGGTCGAATACCACAGACAAATTCTTGTCCACCTAAATGGCACACCGCAAACGTATAGTTACTCTTTGCCTGGGTAATTTCTGAGACAATATTGACCTGCCCCAGGGCCAAAGTGAGCGCCCCCATGGTTTGTTTTTGATAGTCTTGGTGAATGATTGTGTGGCAATACAGTCGCTGTTCACGATGGTAGGTGTGAAACAACGATGACATGGCATAGTGGGCAACCACTTGCTCAACACTGATGCGAGTAGGTTGTACCTTGGCTCGGTAAACACCAGCACCATCTTTAAACTGGGGCACATTGCTAGGTGCCAAGGCTAGTTTGTCTAGAAAGTCTGCTTCCAGGGATTCTCCACAGATCTCCTCAGCGAGTTCAATAGCCCGAGCGGCATACCGTAAAATCTGGGTACCTTCGGGCCGAGAGATTTCTTCAAAGAACCAACCACAGCTGGTGTACATCAGCATGGCATGGCGCTGCATTTCTAACAGACAAAGGGCATCTGTGCGCTCTATCTGGGTGAGTTCATGGTGCTGATGTTGGGTAAAGAAGCGATCGATCGTTAAGGGAGTGCGATCGCAAATCACATCGATATAATGATCCCGAGCGATCCAGGCATCCTTAAATAGCTCCTCCCCAGTAATTTCATAAATTTCACTGAGTTCATCTCGCAACCAATCTAGAGCCCGACGCAGGGGCGCACGCCACTGTTGATGCCATTCACCACCACCGCCACAGCCACAGTCACTTTGCCAGCGCTCTACACCGTGGGCACAGCTCCAGGCTGTTACAGGTTTAAGTTCTAGCTCCCAGGTAGGCGGAAACAGGCTGAGATAGCGGGCATAGCTAATTACGTTCCAGCCTCGGTCAATAAATTCATGCTGCAGGGCATAGGCCAGGGCTCGTTCGGCTCCGCCACGATGATGCCCAAAGGTCTCTCCATCGGTAGCAACCGAAATCAACTGGGCCTCTTTGCGATCCCCACGAATTGCCTGGCCAATGCGATCGGCAAAGGACTGGGACGATTGCAAAATATCGCTAAAGCCCATGTCGCCAGAAATGGGACCGTCATAAACAAAAATATCAATATAGTTGTTGCCTGCCGGTAGCCCAGGAACAAAACATCGATAGGGACGGGTGGGATCAATTTGGCCACCCCCCACTTCGTGCCATTCTCCGGCACCATGATTACCGACCGCCATAGTCCGGCAGCGCTGGACTTGAGATGGCGCTACGATAGTGAACTTGATCCCCTCTTGAATCAATACCCGCAAGGTATCTGCATCAATGGCTGTTTCTGCCAGCCACATCCCTTCGGGATCACGACCAAACCGCTTGCGAAAATCGGCAATGCCCCAACGTACCTGGGTGAGTTTATCGCGCTCATTAGCCAGGGGCAAAATGATGTGGTTATAGACCTGAGCGATCGCATTACCGTGACCGTTATTGCGATCGCAACTAAGCCTATCTGCCTCCAAAATTCGTCGATAGGTTTCAATATCGTGGCGAGCGAGCCAACTCATCAGCGTCGGGCCGATATTAAAGCTAATAAACTCGTAATTATTGATGATTTTTAGGATCTGCCCATAATGGTCCAGAATACGGGCAAAGGCATTAGGCCGATAAGACTCGCGCAGGATCCGTTCATTCCAATCGTGGAAAGGGGCTGCACCAGGTTGCCGTTCTACGGCTTCTAGAGAAGGATTCTCTCGGGGCGGTTGGTAAAAGTGCCCATGCACACATACATATACCTCAGACGAATGCACCTCAGATAACGGCATCAGCTCTTGAGAATCAGAAACTGAAGCCGTCACAGAATGGGAATTAACCATGTTATGTGACACTGCACTATAGGAAAGAGACTTGAAGAGAAAAAGAGAATGTTGATAGCTTGCTACTGGAATTCACCATATCCAGCGTGACTAGCATTGCCACCGTAGCCCACATAAGTCCGCCGTGGACAATAGTTCAAAATCACTCGTTACGACATCAGAACCCATTTATGGTCTAACAACGATACTCTAACGGACTTAGATTTTCTTATCCAGAGTCGTAACGTTTCTCAAGACTGTGTTACCTAAAAAAACATCCTCCATTGCCTGTGGTCAGAGATACAGTTTGGCACCTATAGTCCACACCCTCAGAAATCGCTGAAAGCCTTGATTGGCAGTAAGTGAGAAGCAATCTACCAAATGCATTTAGCAGGTGGCGATACCTGGGGATCATTGTTATTTAGCAAAAAACCTGGGTGTTCTAACGCACTCGCTAAAAACCCAGGTTAAAGAGAATTTTAAGGATTTGCCTTATTCCGCCTTATTCTTAAGACAGATTTACACCTAAGTAGGTTTTAGACAAATAACTGGCAAGGCGCTTGAAGTTATTGCGTACGGCTGGGCGCACACTCTCTCCCGAGTCTATACCTAGCAGCTTGGCAAAAGATTCCTCCGAGAGGGTGCCATTTTGATGCTGGTGAAAGGCGTCAATCACCGTTAATAGCTCATCTTTGGAAAAGTTGTATCCCATAGATGCAGCTAACTCAATCACGTTAGGCGCACGCTGGCTTAGGGCTAAGGACTCTTCAGGATCAAGATTTACACTGGAACTAATGTCGCCATCGCCGCAGCCGAGGAGTTGTTCGAGTTGCTTCTGCAATGTAGTGTTGTTGGCCGTTTTCTGCATAAACTGCAGAACATTATGGTTAGTCATGGATAGTATCAGGGTAGGTTGTTAAGCTGATTAAATGAACGGGCCATCACGAGCTAAGACTCTCAAGGCCTATTCCTACCCTTAGCTATAACAACTCTGCCCCAAAACTAACGTTAACAAAAACAGAAATTTTAGCTGGAAGGTTTAACGACTACCACCAGAACGAGTCCGTCTAGGCTTACCGTTAGGTGCAGGGGTAAAACGATGGCGATTACGACGTTTTTGGCGTTTGTTATGAGATAGATAAGCCATGGGAGCCTGGGATCCTTTAACTAATATTACGGGGAATACCTGGGTAAACACGTGTTCTGGCATGTCTTTTGGCATTCCCATGATGATTTCTTCAAGCACCCTGTTCGGAATTCCGCACTTTTCCAGGCCCAATTTGTTTTTAAGCGCTGTTGTGGGAAAACATTTGTTCTAGTGCTGAATGGGGATCAGAATCTATAGACGCGTTCCTCTTGCCCTGTAGAATGTGATGGGATCTACTCGGATGGGAAGTACTTGCATGTATATCTACTGATAGTCCTAACTATAATTCTTATATAAGCCCCATCATTGATGCCATGCTTGATCTCACCGTCCTTGCTGAGAAACTTAGAACTGGTGATCTCAAAGAGAAAAAGTTATCACTGGCAGCTTTGCGAGACGTCCCCGGTCCGGATGCATTAGAACTGATTAAGTTGGTACTAGATGATGACAACCAACAGGTGCGCTCCATGGCAATTTTTGCTTTGGGAGTAAAACAAACCGAAGAAAGCTTTCCCCTATTGGTAAAAATTTTAGAAACCGACCCAGATTATGGCATTCGTGCAGATGCAGCAGGTGCCTTGGGCTATTTAGAGGACCCACGGGCGTTTGAACCGCTGATTCACTCGTTTTATGAAGATACTGATTGGCTGGTACGGTTTAGTGCAGCTGTATCCCTGGGCAACCTCAAAGATCCCCGTGCCCATGATGCGTTGATTCAAGCGCTCCACAGCCCAGAAGTCATTCTGCAGCAGGCAGCCATTGCTGCATTCGGCGAAATTGGCGATCTCAGTGCCCTTGATGAAATTTTGGCCTTTGCTCAATCTGAAGACTGGCTAGTCAGACAGCGATTAGCAGAAGCCCTCGGGAATATGCCGACTGAAAAAAGTATGTCAGCACTCCGTTATTTGGCTAAAGATAGCCATCCTCAAGTATCAGAAGCGGCGCACATTTCATTGACACGTTTAGACGCTTGATCCTTTTCATTTGGTTGCATACTGGGTAACTTGCCTGCGAGGAAACTAATAGCTGCGTTTAGCTCAAAAATTCAGATTTTGAATACTTTGTCCTGATTCGTAGGAATTAGTGTCTGTGTATGCGATCGCAAATAGCATAGCTGCCTGAGGGTTTGGCCAAAGCCATGACCAACTCAAAAGTTAGCAGCTAAGGTTGCTATGCACACCACTCTAATGGAATAGTTCAAAATAAGATATCTAGCTCCCGATAATCTGGCAGTTTAGTATCAATGGGTTG
>JAHQVZ010000355.1 GCA_019634055.1 Leptolyngbyaceae cyanobacterium MAG.088 | reverse complement strand
TCCCACTTTCTTAAATGCCCCTTGGGCTATATTCTGGGGGAGACTAGACTCAAAGCCCCCAGAATTGGGGGTTTGGGGGCAAAAAACGCGAAGTTCAAAGGCTTGTTCATATCTTATAAAAGATTGAGTTCACCCACTTATCTATCAAATATCGAGGCCTCTTTTACCTTTCTTGAATTCCCCTTGGGCTATATCCTGGGAGAGGCTGGCCCCAAAGCCTTTAAAAGCACCAAACAGTTTTATGGAGAGATTTTAGGCTGTCGAGAAGGACGATCAACTGAAAGCTGGAATGAGATCTCCATATTGAGCGCAATGTTACTCTACTGATAATATCGCTGTTCAAGCCAGGCTCGGGCCTCAGTTTCAGATAGCCCGCCTACCTGTCGTTGAGTAACCGGATCGTAAATTGTGTAATAGGTATGCCCATCACTATTACATCGTTGTTCAACAATTGGTTCAGCCGACCCCACCAGCAGCTTCACTATAGCTTTTCCAACAGCTGACCAGGATATGGAGACCTGTCGCCCCGGCGAGGACCCAGGAGAAGACTGCAGAAAAATAGTATGGGGCCTAGATAAGTGTCGCTCAAACTTCATTAGACGTGCCTCTAATTAGTCAATCCCTTTTTCAGAGGGCATAGGTGTATTGTGACGAAAAGAAATCAACCAGAACAGACGCAGTTAGGTTAAATTGTTATGGGTACAGTTTCAAAAAATATAACTGTACTGCCTCTTTGAAGGCTTAACTGTACTGGTCCCATTTCCTGTGAGGATGGCTCCCATGCCCATGAACACTGGTTCGCCCCAACTCTCGCCACTACCATCAGCGACTGACCAAACTCTCTATGAACAAGTGGCGGAGCGTATTCAATCGCTCATTCAAGAAGGCACTCTAGGGCCGGGAGATCGTTTACCCTCTGTGCGCAAACTCAAACAACAGCTATCGGTCAGCATGTCTACGGTGTTAGAGGCCTATCGCTTGTTAGAAGATCGAGGGTTGATTGTGGCTCGTCCTCAGTCGGGCTATTACGTTAAGACGACTGCCCTTGCCCTGCCTGATGAACCGTCCCAATCAACGCCCTTGTGCCAAGTCCGTCCGGTGGATATTTCGCTAATGCTGCGGCTTCTGCGCATGGATCTTTCTCCCGAAACAATTCACTTAGGTGCGGCTGTTCCTGGGGTAGAGCATTTTCCCTTGACTATGTTGAATCGCTTAATGGGACAGGTGATGCGAAACAATCCTATGGCCGTTCATACCTATAACACCGTGCCAGGGTGTGAACCTCTTCGGCGAGAAGTTGCCAAACGTATGCTGAACGCGGGCTGTTCCATTACTCCGGATCAGATTGTGGCAACGGCAGGAACTACGGAAGCCTATTATCTTGCCCTACGCACGGTAACTAAACCAGGCGATACCGTTGTGATTGAGTCACCGTCTTACTATGCGGTCCTCGAAGCGATGAACTCCCTGGGATTAAATGCCCTGGAATTACCCACCCACCCTCGCGAGGGTATTTCTTTAAGTGCCTTACAGTCAGCCTTAGGAAACCAATCGGTTTCGGCCTGTGTATTGGTATCAAATTTTAGTAACCCAATTGGTAGCTGTATGAGCGATCGCAAAAAGAAAGCTCTAGTAGAGTTGCTCAACCAGTATGATGTACCTCTGATTGAAGACGACATTTATGGCGAGCTAAATTTTGAAGGCAGTCGTCCCAAGGCGATCAAGGCCTTTGACACACAAGGACGAGTCCTCTACTGTTCATCGATCAGTAAAACCCTTTCCCCCGGTCTCCGCGTAGGCTGGTGTATTCCAGGCCGATATCAACAACAGGTAGAACACCTAAAAGTTGTTGTTAGCCATATGACAGCCACATCACCCCAGCTAGCAGTAGCCGCATTCTTTGCCAACGGCGGCTACGATCGCCACCTGCGCACCTTACGCCGAGCCTACCAACAACAAATGAACCGCATGCTTCAGGCTATTTTAGACTATTTCCCAGCTGAAACTAGGGTCACTCGTCCCCAGGGTGGTCATGTTCTCTGGGTAGAAATTCCCGGTGGCTTTAATGCCCTGGAACTATTTGAAGAAGCTGTACAACATCATATTAGTATTGCCCCTGGCCCCATGTTTTCCACATCCCATGGCTATCAAAATTGTTTTCGCTTAAATACGGGCTTACCCTGGTCAGATCAGATCGATCAGGCAATGAAAACCTTAGGGCATCTAACCAAACAACAGCTGGCCCGCAAACTTTTATCAAGCTCACCTAATACTAAATCCGAATTCAGTAAACCCGATTAAAAATGAACAATCCTATAGGGGCCATCCCTTGTGGAGCTTGGCTGAGCTATCGTCGCAGCCTACCCTTCGATACCGGGCATTATCAATCAAAATTTCGTTAGATGGACCTCAGAGAATGTAGCTCCAGTTCTAGCCCACTTGGAAACAACAAAGAGTAGAGAGATTATCAAACTCTCTACTCTTTGCTACCACTCTTTAGTCTGCTACTCAAACACTTGTGCTTAACATTGTTATGTTAAAACCGATCACCAACGTTAAAAATAACCCGGGTATCGCCCTCATCGTTAATGCCAAATTCAAGCCTCACAGGCCCAAAAGACGTCAAAGCTCTCAGACCAATACCATAGCCGAACCCATCACCTGGTTTATTCCGAACCTCGGCAGGTTGACCAATAACCTCATCACCAGTGCCTAAATCAGTGGCATAATCAAAAAATAATGTTCCTCCAACATCAACATCATCATTTCTAAACCCACTAAAGGAAAATATGGGGAAACGATATTCAGCACTTGCCTGGACAAAACTTTCCCCGGTGCCGACCTCTCCGGAACCATACCCTCGTACAGAGCTAGAACCACCTAGGCTAAAAGAATCATAGGGGGGTGAGTCTCCTAAAATAGTTCCACCCTGAAGATTTAGGACTAAAGTACGAGGTCCTTCGGTAAACCCAAACAGATTTAAGGGTAAAAACTGGGTATAGTTTCCACTGAGACGTGTAAAGAGAATATCAGCATCCCCAATGGGAATAGACTGATCTAGCCCAATCAGTAATTTAGAACCTTTAGTTGGATTTCTTCGATCATTTCGATAGTCTAGAATACCTGCCAAATTAATGGTGAGTAAGTCATCCTCGCCATCGTCACTCACAGTAAGATCGTTACCAAACTCATCGTTAGGTGCGATATCACCCGAAAAGACATCTTCTCGAACAGAAATCTGTTGGTAAGAAACTCCCAAAGCAGCATCTAAAGCAGGACCCAGAGGCCGAAAATACTCAGCCCCTCCCCCAATTCGATGCACCCAAGGTTCATCACCACTAGGGGTTTCGATTTCAGTATCTCCTGTAAATTCAGGTTCTATAGCACGCTGATTTTGAAAATTAACGCCGTATCCGGAACCATCTTCAAAAACCTGTCTAAAATCTAAATCTGCCCCCAGGATATTTTCGCCGCCTTCAACACCCAAGGATAGGGTTTGACCATTGTCACCTATATTTGCCAAACCAAGTCGAACCCCAACGGATAAACCTCGACTACCGTTAGCTAGGGCAGGCACTGTGCTGGGGCGTGATACGCCCTGCAGTGCAGTGGGTCGACGTAGCGTTGACCTCAGGGTAAAGAAGAAAGAATTTGGCTCTTTTAAATTAACGGCTACAGCGACCTGACCAACCTGATCTGTCGGTTCGAGGGTCAAGGTTGCCTGTTGATTTAAAGTGTATAGATCTGCAATACGAACCAACCCTGCTAACGCCCGTTCTGGATCATAAACATCTCCTGGCTGTAGCTCAAGTTCACGGGCAACAACATTAGGCTGTGCAGTCACCTCAATACGTTCACCCTCGTTGTTAACAAAACGAACATGAATCTCTGAAATAATCTCACCGTTACCCAAGGGAACTGTCAGATTACTAGGTTGAGAGTCAACAATTGGTAACGGTGACAGTATCTCTTCACTACTAGATTGAGACGGTATTGCGTTACTGGTCTGTCCCCAACTGGGAAGGGCTAACAGTAAAGGGCCAACAGCAATGCTCAGGGATGTTGATAGAATCCCTCTACGCTGCTGTATAAGACGTAATAGTAACAACAGGTTTGTTTTCATAGGTATCGCTTTTAGGATGACTCTGCCCAAGCCTGAAAGCTACATAAGGGGCTATCAACCAATCTTAATGGAATATCAGGTGAACTTAGCAAAATATGTTTAGAAAGCCACCATCAGAAAGCATTATGAATGGTCACGTACGCCGAAAGAAATGTTTAACCTCTTTTAACCTCTATGTAGCTATCATTCACTAGCACAAACCCTGTTAGCCCTATGTTCTAAATGTAAACCATGTGAGCCCATAAAGCTCTGTAATCATCGCTACATATAAAAAGCTTAAAATCCTTAAATAAATAAAGCACCCGCCTCTATAATACAAATTGTAACGAAATGGAGAAGCTTAGCCTGAAGCCTCTAGGGCAGTGTTACCTGGAAACATTTGAATTGCTTTACTGCATTGCTTTAAGTAGGTTGACCCAATTAGTTCTCAGATGTCGAGGCCCCCTCCCGTCCCCCTTTCTTGAATGCCCCTTGGGCTATATCTTGGGGGAGGCTAGACTCAAAGTCCCCAAAATTGGGGTTTGGGGGCAGAATCTGCGAAGTCAAACTGTTTGTTTATGTCTTATAAAAGATTGAGTTCACCCACTTACTTAGAATCAAGGAGTTTATAACTTTCAAAAACGTGATAACGCATGCATAGGTTTTACACACTTTTGAGTCCATGAGGAAGCTGTTTATTTGGTCTTCGCGTCTCAGGTGGTTACATCTGATTAAGCTCACGGTTGCCCATTGCCTAAGGCCTATTTCCCTTCTGGTCCTTTATTTCTGGGCAGCCACTCATTGACTTTATAGAAAGATAACTTGTTTGCGTCCCGTGTCTAGATGCAAATGAGAACTATAAATGAGAATGCCACCCGGCCAGGATGCCATGAGAGCGTTGGCCACCTGGCGTACGCTATAGCCTGGCACATACATGTCCACTGCTTGCCCAGATAGGTGAAAGCTATTGGTTGCCCCCCCAACGGCGGCATTAGATTGCGGATCTCGATACCAGGAATTGATCACAAAGGCTTGGCCAATGAGATTTCGAGCATCCTGTAAGACTCTGGCAAACGCAATAATGTTGTTGACCAGCTCAGGGGTGGTTGGAATACGTGTGCCGTTTTTGGTGGCTTCTCCCCAGGTGAAATCGCTATCGGTAAAAATTGGTTGCTGAGTATAAAACGTGGCACCATTACCCGGTAGCTTAAAGGATTTACCTGTAAAGGGCGGATACAATACTTTGTCATTCCAGACTACTTGAGCATGCTGGTCATAGACGTACCAGGTGCTCAAAGACTTAATAAAATCTGACTCTAGTTTCAAAGCAAATTTTATATGGCCATTAAACGATTTTCCTTGTTCATCTTGATATGCCCAGGAATCAAGTATAAAAGAGTTGCCTGAAGCGATAGACGCTTTCTCTTCGGCAGGGAGTTCTGTTGATTGTAAAGGACGACGTTTAATAATTGTGTTCTCAATAAAACTAAGAACTGGAGTAGAGGGATAAACAATATT
This sequence comes from Leptolyngbyaceae cyanobacterium MAG.088, assembly GCA_019634055.1. Lineage (GTDB taxonomy): Bacteria > Cyanobacteriota > Cyanobacteriia > Phormidesmidales > Phormidesmidaceae > Leptothoe. The sequence continues at coordinate 10,031 of JAHQVZ010000355.1, read as the reverse complement.
TTTGTCATATTCAACGTAAGCATGTTTATCGTATACATACCACTGACTCAACCCATTGAGAAAATCTTTTGGGTCTTTAATTGAGATTTTAATATGGCTACTAAAATCACCATGGGCATCTTGATAAGCATAGGAATGTAAGATAAGTTTAGTTTCTTTTTTTACCTGCACTTTTTCTGTTTCAGGAAGCTCGCTCGATGGCATTGGTCGCTGTTTAAAGATGGTGTCGCGATAAACTCTAAGTTTAAAGGCAGCTTGTTGTTCTTCCCAAGGATAGACAACCTTCCCATCAACGTCGACTTGCACATATTGGCCTTCTACAAACCAGGTGTTGAGTCCGCGAATTTTGGTTTGCTTTAATGCCAGTTTAATATGGCCATTAAAGTCACCAGAAATTGGATCAGCATAGGCATAGGAATGCAGGCTATAGGATTCTCCTGCTTTCACAGGTTCCTGCTCAGCGTCACTGAGCTGTGAGCTTTCTTCGGGCCTGAGCTTAAAAACGGTATCTTTGTTGATGGTTAAACGCGTAATGGGGCCAGAGGGTTCTTCTTCTTTAGGAGATGTAAGATCGGGCAGCGGCTTGGGTTCCTCTGGCTTAGGTTCTGATGTATTCAAAATGCTATTCCAGGTCGTTGCCCCCACAACACCATCAGCTTTTAGGCCACTGCTTTCTTGAAAATCTTTGACAACTCTCTCTGTGATTGTTCCAAAGTAACCATCTACGTCTAATTTAAGGCCTTTATCGACTAAAGACTGCTGCATCGTTTTAATGTCATCACCCCACATAAATGGTGTGGTTAAAGACACTGTCCTTTGGCCAGGGGAAAAGGGGCCTTTTAAGCCATTAAAATAGGAGTCTGGCTGACTCAGAACGCCCTTAAGAAACTGTTGGCCAGGGGATGAAACGTATAGATTAGAGCTATTCACCAGGAATACCTCTGTTTCTGTCAGGCGTCGCTTTAGCAGCCCTGCTTCTACCGCGCTATTAGGATTACGATAAAGGACAAATGCAGCTTCTATTTCATTCCAGATCCCTTCTCTCAAGACACGGGTAATGGTCTGAAAGTTACTGCCACCATAAAAGGCAGCCCCTAGATTATAGGCAAAACTTAAGATTGCCCCCCGCTGATTATCATCCATCCTGGCCCAGGTAGGAATGTTTTCCTGGGGGGGTAGAAATCGATTTTCTAAATCCCAAATAAGTAATGCTTCGGCCTCTGAGCGTGTCAGAGAATCCCCTAATTTAAAGGGGCTGCCATCTTGTTTTCGAGTACTACCATAGCCAATAGTGATGGGTAAACCATCTGCCGAACCGGGGTCTGGGTAAGCGTCTAAGCGCAAACCTTCAAATGTTTTAATGAGATCTATTGCAGCATCGGGAATAGAAACCATGGGAGCGTGATCTGACGATACGGGGCTAAGCTAATGGTAACGATTCAAGACATTCTAGTGCGAAAGGGGTGCAATCAACTAGACGCAAAGATCATTGGATGGATAGAGGAATATAAATTCATAAAGTGGGCCAGGCAAGGCTTAGCCATCAACCGGATGGGTTGGCGTGTCTAGCACGAGTTGATAAAAGGCTAGATCCAGCCAGCGGTTGAACTTAAAGCCAGCCTGCTGAATGGTGCCTGCATGGGTAAACCCTAATTTTTTGTGAAGGGCAATACTACCAGGATTATTAACATCAATGCCACCAATCATCACATGGTATTGTTGCTCGCCAGCCGTCGCAATTAGTTGCTGCATCAAGGCGTAGCCAATTCCTTTACCACGATGTTGCCTATGGACATAGATAGAATGTTCGATGGAGTATTTGTAGGCAGGCCAGGCTCGAAATGTGCCATAGCTAGCGAATCCTAACAAAATACTGTTTTCGTTAACTGCACCAATAACTGGAAAATTACCGTTCTGTTTTGATTCAAACCAATGAACCATACTGTCTAATGTGCGGGGTTTATAGTCATAGAGTGCTGTTGAGTTGACAATAGCCTCATTGAGAATGTCTAAAATTGCGATCGCATGTGCATCATAGGTACATGAAATAAACTGCATTTGAGAGTCCTCGTCACTAATGATGAAATTTGGCCTAAGAGGGATTGATATTGATACATTATTGACGATTGGTTATACCAGATTTTGTATGGCCCTGACGTGCTGTAGTAAACAGGTCATTGGCGATGGCCGTTCCCAACAACACCAGCCCACAACCTAAAATCATCGACGATGTCACCCGTTCTTGCAGAACAATCGCTCCCCACACCATGGCAAATAATGGCACCAGGTAGGTCACTGTCAACGCCTTGGTGGAGCCAACATTTTGAATCAGTCTAAAGTAAAGAATATAGGCAAAAGCCGTAGATACTATAGCCAGGGTGAGCACAGACATAACAACCCTGGCAGACGGTACTTGCTGAGGAATCGTAAATGGCAGCGCTGGAAGAATGGCAAACGCGGCCCCCAACTGGCTCCCTGTCGCCACCACTAATGGCGATACACCCACCAGGTTCTTTTTAATGTAGGGGGCGGCAATGGCATACATCAATGCCGCCAACAAAGCAGCACCGATGGCAATCAAAATATCCGGTGTTGTTTCAATTGCTTTCCACCCAACCAGAACAACAACACCGATAAAGCCTAAAACAAAGCCTATCATTCGGGTTGGCGTTAGACTCTCATGAAGCCAAATAAAGGCGACAATAGTACCAAAGAGTGGGGCTGTACCATTTAGGATGGAGGTAAAACCTGCAGGTAGAGATACCGATGCAAAGGCTAGACATAAAAAGGGAATGGCTGAGTTGAGACAACCCACAATTAATAAAGGAAGCCGATGACGACCCATTTCTTTTAATAGTCCTGACCTGACCAATAGAGGCAACAGAACCAAACCCGCCAGTAAGACCCGCACCTCAATGAGCCAGACGGGACCCAGAATAGGAGCCGCTATCCGCATAAACAGAAATGAACCACCCCATAGAGCTGCCAACAGTAATAGCTCACAGATGTCTGATAGTTTCATGATTGTGCCTCGATTTGGCCAGCTTCCCAACCCAAAAGAACAGTTTTACGATCCAGACCCCAGCGATAGCCACCGATTTCACCCGAGCTACGAATCACTCGGTGGCAGGGGATGAGATAGCCCACCGGATTGCGTCCCACAGCATTGCCGATGGCTCGGGCTGCTGTGGGTTTCCCCATGGACGTTGCTAATCCTTGATAGGTGGCAAGTCCACCCAAGGGAATTTTCAATAGGGCCTGCCATACCTGAATTTGAAAGTTTGTTCCTTTGATATGCACGGTTAGGGGAGACTGATGCGCCCGATGGAAGATTTGGCCACAAATATCCTCGGTTGCCTGTTGCTCATAGCTAATGGTGGCATGCGGCCATTCAGCTTGTAATTGTTGTTCAGCTACTTTTTTAGTAGCGTTATCAAGAAAGTTCAAATTACAGATGCCACGGTCAGTGAGAGCAATTAGGCAAGGCCCAAAAGGACTGTCATGAATACCATAGCGAATCTGTAAACCAGATCCTGCAGCTTTATATTCACCCGGTGACATGGCGTCTAATGTGACAAACAGGTCATGGAGACGCCCAGGGCTAGATAGACCTGACTCTATGGTCAAGTCTAAAAGACTATTGGTCTCAGCAATTTTGGATTTTGCGTAGTCCAGGGTCAAATACTGGGAGAACCGCTTAGGGCTAATGCCGGCCCATTGGGTAAACAACCGCTGGAAATGATATTCGCTCAGATTTACATGCTGGGCAATGGTGGCTAGGCTAGGCTGATCCAAATGATGCTGACGGATAAATGAGATCGCGTTAGCCATGCGTTCATAGGTTTCTCGATCCTTAGGTGACGTGTTTATCAATGAATCCATACATTCGCTTTAGCGTAGGATAGGGTATACCTGACAAACATATCGGTAGGCGTTATTTATAACCACCCATTTCTTGCTAACTGTAGTTTGTAGTACAGCAACGCGTCGTCGTTCCCCCTAAGCTGCCTCAATCAAGCATTATGCAAAACTCGATTACTCCTTTGCTTGAGGCGTTACTAATGCGTAAGTCCAGACAATATTGCTCCATAGGGGTCAAGATGTCATCACCAAGACTCTAGGCTTTAGAAGCAATCATTAGGATTTTTGTCTTTAGTAACGCCATTTTTAATTCTTTAAAAATGCCCTTTACCACACAATTGTCGTTATTGCTCGGCAAGTTCTTTAATCTAAAGAACTTTATGGGTTACATAAATGATTTAGGGGGATATTTAGCACTAATTAGCACTAGATAGTTAGCGTTTGGTATCTCTGTTGTCTATTTCAAATGGTTGGGTTCAGTACCATCAGACAGTTGGTCCCCAATAAAGGAATTATGAGCGGAAATGTAGGTCGGGTTCAAGCCATTAGTCAAATTATCAATCGGGAGCCGCTACCCCCAAAGGCACCGGCAAGTCTTGAAGAGATTTGGGCAGAAAATGTCTTTAACCTCCCCAAAATGAAGGCCACTCTGCCCAAGGGTGTTTTTAAGTCGATTAAAAAAACAATTGTGACTGGGGAGAAATTAGATCCCTCGGTGGCTGATGCGGTCGCTACGGCGATGAGAGATTGGGCCATATCTAAGGGCGCGCTCTACTATGCCCACGTGTTTTATCCGATGACGAACCAGACTGCTGAGAAGCATGACGGTTTTATTGCTCCCCAAGGGGACGGCACGGTTATTTCAGAATTTTCTGGCAAGCTATTGGTTCAGGGTGAACCAGACGGCTCTTCATTCCCTAATGGTGGTATCCGTGGCACCTTCGAAGCCCGAGGCTATACCGCTTGGGATGTGACCAGCCCAGCTTATATCATGGATACAGATAATGGCTCCACCCTGTGCATTCCCACGGTATTTGTCTCTTGGACGGGGGAAGCGCTGGATAAGAAAGTGCCGCTGTTGCGGTCTATTGCGGCGATGGACAAAGCCGCTAGTAAGGTTTTAAAGCTTTTAGGCAATACGGATGTTGCCCATGTCAACTCCAGCTGTGGTGCCGAGCAAGAATATTTCTTAATTGATGCTAACTTTGCTACCCAGCGTCCCGATCTACTGTTAGCTGGACGCACCCTATTTGGGAAGGCTCCCGCCAAGGGACAAGAATTTGACGATCACTACTTTGGGGCCATTCCAGAGCGGGTGCAGGTCTTTATGCAGGATGTAGAGGAAACTCTCTATAAGCTAGGAATTCCTGCCAAAACTCGCCACAATGAAGTAGCACCAGGGCAGTTTGAAATTGCCCCCTATTTTGAAGCGGCTAACGTGGCTAGCGACCACCAGCAGATGATTATGACCGTGTTGCGCCACACGGCGAAAAAGCATGGCTTTATGTGCTTACTCCATGAGAAACCCTTTGCGGGCATCAATGGATCTGGTAAACACGTCAACTGGTCGGTGGGCAACTCGACCCAGGGTAACCTGCTGGACCCCGGCGATTCTCCCCATGAGAACGCCCAGTTTTTGGTGTTCTGCGGTGCTGTGATTCGAGGTGTACATAAGTATGGACCACTGATGCGGGCAGCCATTGCCACCGCCAGTAACGACCACCGCCTCGGGGCCAACGAAGCACCACCGGCCATTATGTCAGTGTATTTAGGCACCCAGCTTGAAGAAGTCTTTGAGCAAATCAAGACCGGCTCCATAACTGACTCTAAAAAGAAAGGGGTGATGGATCTCGGTGTAGACGTGCTGCCCTATTTGACTAAAGATGCGGGCGATCGCAACCGCACCTCTCCCTTTGCCTTTACCGGCAACCGCTTTGAATTTCGAGCAGTCGGTTCTAACCAGTCGGTTTCTGGTCCCTTAATCGTCCTAAATACTATGCTGGCCGACTCCCTAGATTGGCTCGGCAATCGTCTAGAAGCCGAACTCTCGGCAGGGGCCGAACTCAATACCGCAATTCTCACCGTACTCAAAGAGGTGATGGAGCAACACGGTGCCGTGGTCTTTGGCGGTAACGGTTACTCTGAAGAGTGGCACAAAATGGCAGTTGAAGAGCGAGGCTTGGCAAACCTACCTACCACAGCTGATGCCCTACCGGTGTTGCAAGAAGAGTACATTGGCGATCTCTTCCAAAAGACAGGTGTATTGACCCCCGTTGAACTGGAAAGTCGTTTTGAGGTCTATGCCGAGCAATATATTCTCTCCATTGAGGTGGAATGTAAGCTAGTGATTGAAATGGCTAAGACCAAGATCTATCCAGCCGCTGTTGATTACTTAGCTAAGCTGTCGTCTACAATTTCAAGCTTGGAAGGCTTAGGCGTCACCCTGGAAAAGGGAAGCGCTGAAAAAATTGCGGAGCTGACCAATGGTATGGCCAGTACTATTGCCAAGTTGAGTGAAGCGCTTGGGGCTCATGACTTTAGCAGTACTGGTGAGCACATGGCTTACTGTGCAAGCACCCTGCGTCCATTGATGGATGAGGTACGCGATTATGTAGATACGCTAGAGAGCGAAATTTCCGACGAGTTTTGGCCGTTGCCAACGTATCAGGAAATGCTGTTTATCAAGTAAGGATTTTTTACTTACGTCCTACTTTGATTTAACTTTGAGGCAAGTTATTTTTCTTGCCTCTTTTCACATTTTATAGCAAACGTTCTGATGCATATAGGATGCTTATTGGTCACAGTTGCTTTGTAGCTTAACGCTTTTTTCACTATTCCGGCGATATAGGCATTGTGGCCCACGCTACATTGGACAAATTACCTGAAAAGCCCAAGCTCAGCGTAAGTGCGGACAACAAATAGTATCTTTGAGAGAAGTCCTGATAGGTTGCATTTACAGCAAAAGAGACCACTATCGTTTGAGAGTACTCTTGTGGCAAGTATTCTAATTATCGAAGATGAACCCCGTATTGTCTCTTTACTGTCAAGAGGCCTTCAACAGGTGGGTCATCAAACACTGGCAATAACTAATGGAGAGCGTGCGTTACCTCTAGCTCTCTCAGAAATGTTTGATCTCGTTTTGCTGGATCTGGCTCTACCTGAACTAGATGGGGTGTCGATTCTGAAGGCAATTCGTGCTCAACGGCTACAAGTACCCGTGATCGTGGTAACGGCATTATTTAACGAGGAAAACCGCTCACGTGCCCTATTTTGGGGAGCTAACGAATACATTACAAAGCCATTTAGTTTTGAACACTTACTGAGTTACATTCGCTACTACGTGTGAGCGAAAAAATATCAAGAATACGTTTCTTGCCAGTCACGTCCACTGTAACAAGCTGTTTAATTCTGGTTCCTTAATCAAGGGTGCTATTTGGGGAAACTTTAGGCCATTCTTTTCTAGGCTGGTGATGGTTTACCTTGAGTAAACTTCCTAATAAGCACCATGATTAATCACCCTAAACCCAATGCAATAACACAGATTATCCGTGGTCTTATGATACTTATGTTCTGCCATGGAATCGCAGCCCTACTCATTTTTGTCCTGGGGTATACTATTGGCCCAATGGTTGGCCTCTACGGATTTGCTGTTATTTGGCTGTTTGGTTATGCAGGCTTTCTATTTTGGCAATTGCTATATGTTATCCCCCTTATTCTTCGCTTCAAACGCCGCCGCAAATTTGGCATGATGAAAGGTGTGATTATGGGTGCAACGGTTACGGCATTGCTAAATGGGGTCTGCTATTTAGTGTTTTTTGTTGGACTCTAGCGCATAGAAGAAGATTTTTAGAATTATGCCCCAATGTCGTTAGACCATAGCCTATAGTTGCGGACAGAAGGTATGTACTCCAAGACGTCTGATTGTCTGGAACTTGGGGGTATAACATTGTAGTCAATATAGAGTAATCAATATAGAGCGATAAAATTGGACCCAAGGGTGCTAATTTTATCCAATGCAATCAACCTGTCCATGATTCAACCTTACAACGATCGTTGGCCTGCAGCCCAATCGATTCAGGCAGCTGTCCAACAGGTCATTGCCAAAGAATCCCTCAGCAACGAACGCAAGGTTGCCTATGTCAAAGTCGTTGTGGTGTTGATTTCCAGCATCCTGGACGTGGTTGTATTTTTTTCCCCACAGCAGACTATTGGTGCAGACTCTGTGCCCCCTACTGTCGCCCTGATTTCTGTCAGCGCCTTTATTATTTACGCAGGCTTTCTCATTGCCCTGTGCCAACCCTCTGCCTGGCGCTGGTTACCCAAACTACAGATTGCTATCCCCTTATTTGATGGTCTGTTGTTAGCCTTCTTTATTACGAATATCGCCAGGGTGTTAGGAGAGTCCCATCCTCAAATTATTACTAATGTGGCCGCTTTTTGTTGTCTGCTCGCGGTCTCGGGAGGCATTCGCATTCGCCGTCAGGCATCAGCGATTACTACGATTTTAGCCCTGGCCAATTTTACCTATGGCATTTTCCTGTTTCGGTTAAATCTGGCAGTAGGTGTTTTTGCCCTCTTCACGATCCTTGGCACTGGGCTTATGGGCATGTTGATCTCTGGTATTGTTCACCGCCAGGGAAAAAATGAAGCAGGGCGATTACTTATGCAACAGTTTTTGCCCACCAATGTTGTTGAGGCTGCATTTGAGTCTCCGACAGCTCTTGTCACAGCCCCCATGGCCTTTGATGTGACTATTATGATGACCGACTTACGTGGCTTTACCAACTATGCTGAAAAGCTGGAACCCGCTACTGTATTTGAGTTTTTAAATCAATTCCAGGGGCTGTTGTCCACTATCGTGAAGCAACATGATGGCTGGGTAACAACATTTATGGGTGATGGCATGCTGGCGGTGTTTGGTGCGCCCAAAGTGTTAGACAATCATGCCGACAAAGCTGTGCAGGCCGCCCAAGCCATTTTGTCTGAGGTAAAACACCTGAGTCCTTTACCCATTGGCATTGGCCTACATTCGGGCTCAATTGTCGCTGGCTGCCTAGGAACAGAAGGTCATCTAGAATTCTCTGTCATTGGCGACACGGTGAATGTGGCCTCTCGACTGGAGTCCTTAACGAAGGAAGTGGACTCTTCTCTGTTGATTAGCAAAGCCACCCAGCAGCGACTCAAAAGCGTATCTCTTAAATACCTGGGCGAATTACCCATTCGAGGCCGTGATGAACACATTGAGGTGTTTGTACTACCTGCAGATGAATAGAGCACCGCCCACCGACACTTTCGCTTATGAAGTTTCCACCCACTCGCCAAAAAGTATTTTTCTTAACTAGCTGTTGGAGGGGGATTTTGGCAAGCTAGCCTAGCTTGCCCAGCGTCGGACTGCCTATTGCCTAGGGAACCCGTGAGCGCCTCCATGCCCCCTTGACAATTTCAGGCATTTCGATGATTATCGAAACATGTCAGATAGCCAGTCTCGTTCCGTCGAAGAAATCGCCGCTGCCTTTGCGGCTTTGGGTCAGCCGTCGCGACTTAATATTGTGCGGCTGCTTCTATCAGCCTATCCCAAAGGATTGCCAGCAGGCGAAATTCAGCGGGAACTGGGACTTACGGCATCCACCCTGTCTCACCATTTGGATAAGCTGCGTCAAGTTGGCATTGTCCAGGCAGAAAAGGATCGCCAGTGGATCTGGTATAGCGTCCAGTCTGAGTCTCTCAAGTACCTGATTGATTTCCTCTTTGAGGAATGCTGTACTCGCAATCGCGTTCTTAGCCCTGACACCTTTGATAAGGACGCTGCTGAACCTTTATCCTGTCACGATCGTCCCGATTGATTTTGGTTACAAGCGCAAGGGCATTACTTGCCATACCCTTGCTACTAAAGATTCTTAACCTTTATTTTGATATTTCTCGAAATACCGAAGGGCCTTTGTTATGACATCGACTGTTCTCAATCGCTTTAACCGTAGTTTTCGACAGCTTGATAAGGTCTTTATCGCCATTGTCCTTATCTTTCTTGCCCTGGCTATCCTGGTGCCTGCCCAGGTGTCTAATAGTTTGGGCTTTACTCTCAGGAATCTAGTGCAGGTTTTTCCCTTTTTGCTATTGTCCATTGGGATTGCGGCCTATGCTCAGGCTACCGGTGCAGATAATTTAATCGC
>JAHQVZ010000354.1 GCA_019634055.1 Leptolyngbyaceae cyanobacterium MAG.088 | reverse complement strand
GAATTTCCTGTACTTTCTTAAAGTAGGGTTTGCCTGCAGGGATCGGTGTGGTTTTTGGGGATACGTCTCCTTGCACCACACGGTTAGCGATGGGCACAACGGGCACAGGCGGCTGATCTGGAAATGGCTGCCACTGGGTTAAGACATCACCGGTTTTGAGGTCACAGTAAAGGCCTAACTCCCGGTTGATGCGGTGGCCATAGTCGCCCTTTTCACCAGAACATAAGAAAACCTTGGTGGCGTTCATGCCTGCGATCGCAAATACCTTCTCCTGAGGCGCATCAGGGGATAGCTGACACCACACCATTCCTTCCCAGCGGTAATACAGCTGTTGACCGTGGTACTGACGATAAAAGTCCAGGTTACTGACTTCGTAGTCATGGGCTAAATTAGACATGCTTAACGCACCTTTACAAAATAGGCCATAAGTAATTCAACTTATTCAGTGGGAAATTTTCCTTATTTAGTTTGAGATCGCCCTGCTCCCCATCGCCTTTAGTCAGAAAACGGTATCAACAGCAACCGCTAGAGGCCAATTCTAAAGAAAATAAGTAATTACACCTATTTGTCATATTTTCATGGGATTCTTTACTCAAGTTGATAGTTCAACACGTTTCTAAGGGCTTCGAAACATTAAGTGTTTGAGTGACCTGTCGGTAACGTGAAGGTAAGTGTTTATAGCGTACGCTGCGGTGCTAATGCTTTACCAATGAACTCCTCAGGTTTTGCTGGTGTCTGTTGATACTAGCAATTTCGGAACCGGGGCTGTTTGCTTTCAGTGAGCAGCTCCTGGGGTGGGTTAACAAGGAGCGGGCGAGACAGCTATGCTGTTTCAACCGCTTTTTTTTTCGATGTACCAATTTCGTCACATTGGCAAGCTCGCTATGCTGATGAGTAGTTAGTTCGCTGAGATTGCTGGACGGAAGGATAAACGTTTTATCAATTATCCATTGTCAATTATCTATTCTTCATTTCCCATGGAACCCTCCGCACCCCCCAAATCCTTCTGGCAGGCAAAACCCTGGTGGTGTCAGCCTTGGTCTATCGTTTTAACGGGGTTGACTATACCTACTGTTAGCTGGGTATGGCTACATCGATGGTGGATTACGACACCAGCAGCTTTGGTAATCTTGGTGTGGTGGTATTTGTTTTTATACCTGGTCCCTAAAGAATACAAAGCATCCGATCAATGAAGTATTTGCCCCTTGCTGCCCGTATTTGTTTAGCCCTGATTTTTTTAAAAGCTGGTATTACTCACCTGATAGGGTTTAGTGGATTTGCTAATATGCTTGGCCAGCGACTGTTTCTTGGCGGTCTATTAGCAGCAGGCACCGTTCTGTTTCAACTCGCAGGTGGTCTCTCGCTCTTGTTAGGTTACAAAATCAAAATCGGCGCGCTGCTACTGATTATCTTTTTGATTCCAGCCACGCTGATCTTTCATAACTTCATTGGCGATGGTGAACAGCTCAATGCCTTCCTCAAAAATGTGGGACTGATTGGTGGTCTGCTCATGGTGATTTATACGGGTGCTGGTTCAGTTAGCCTGGACGAAGCTTTGGATAACTAGTAACGGTTACTAGTCTGGACGCGGAACACGCTCTAACTGCTGTTCTAATTCTTCTACGGTGGGTAATGTCCCTTGCAGATCGGCTGGTAGCTCTCGTCCCAATCGATGGGTGGCCACCCCAATAGGCTTATTGACATCTCGCAGAGAGTACTCCGCTACGGTTGCATCATTGGACTTACATAAAATCATGCCAATGGTGGCCTGGTCGTCTGCATGGCGCAATAAATCATCTACGGCAGATACAAAGAAATTCATCTTGCCAGAAAACTCTGGTTCAAACTCTCCTAGTTTTAGATCAATCACAACAAAACAGCGTAGCTTTAGATGGTAAAACAACAAATCGATGGAATATTCTTTATTTCCCACCTGGATTGGATATTGACTACCCACAAAGGCAAATCCCACTCCTAGCTCCAATAGAAAATCTCGAATGTGGCACAACAAGTTTTTCTCTAAATCTCGTTCTTGGGCATCGGCAGCGAGTGTGAGGAAATCAAAGTTGTAGGGATCTTTAAGGAGATTTTTAGCTAAGTCTGACTGATCGGGGGGTAATGTTCGCTCAAAGTTAGTAATCGCTGCACTGGTCTGATGGTGTGCTCCCTGATCAATTTGCAGCAGCAGCACATTACGACTCCAGCCATGGTCAATCGTCTGGCGTGCATACCACAGGCGTTCTTCTGGATTTTTGAGGGTGTCTAATAACCGTACATTATGGCCCCAGGGAATTTGAGAAAAGACTTGCTGCACCACCTGGGCATCAGGATAAGCATCAGCAAAGGCCCGCATATATTTAAGATTACGAGCTGAAAACCCGGTCATTTCTGGAAAGTCTCGCTTAAGATCCTTGGCCAATCGATCAATGACCTTGGTACCCCACCCCTCCTGCTGTTGACGATCTAAAATATCGCGCCCAATTTGCCAATAGAGAAGAATCAACTCCTGATTAACAGCCAGTGCTGCCTTGACCTGAGCCGAACGGATACGATCTTTGAGGGATTGTAAAAATCGACGGTAGTTATCGGGAGAAAGAGGGTTGGCCATGGGGCAGACTATTGACTCACTCCAAAGGAGACGCTTTGCTAACGACTTCGTTCAGCCAACAGGATAACAGCGAAGTCACAAGGTGTATTGCATTGATCACGTTAGCTAGGCGAATGGATAGCCCTGGAAGCCCTTAAAGTGCAATAATTCACCTGATTTATCCATGGGCTAATACCTTAGACGATGGGCCATACCTTTCAAGGGCAATCAAGCTATGCAAATGCTATTTGCTTTATATTTCTCAATGATGTAGATATTTTGTAACGATGTCTCAGAAAAGAAACTGGCTGCCCAGAACCTTCAAAGTTCTAGACAGCCAAGGCAATCATCACTAGTTAGCATCAATGACTTCTACTTAAGAAATCTGAGATGCCTTCACATTCATTAATATAAGCTAATAAAAGTACAAAATATAAATTTTCTGGTGAATGGGGATAAATTTTATTGGTAATCAGGCTATTTCCAGCTTAAGCAGCCTAAATTGATGTCTGTTAGGTAGTACATGCTATCAATGGTAGGCTGGGCAATGCCCAGAAACTTAGGTGTCAGCTGTGAGCGATCGCAAACTCAATAAACAGCACATAGTCGTTATTGGCGGTGGCGCAGCAGGCTTTTTTGGTGCGATCGCAGCTGCTACCCCTAACACCATAGTCACGCTTTACGAAGCCGGACCCGAATGCCTTGCCAAAGTGCGGATCTCTGGTGGTGGTCGCTGCAATGTTACCCACCATTGTTTTGATCCAGTCCAACTGGTGCAAAACTATCCCAGAGGCGGCAAAGCACTACGGGGTGCTTTTTCACGGTTTCAGCCCAGAGATACGGTTGCCTGGTACGAAAAACATGGCGTCAAACTCAAAACAGAAGCCGACGGACGCATGTTTCCAGTCACTGATGATTCTGCCACCATCGTGGACTGTTTAATGAAAACAGCCTTAAACGCAGGCGTGACTATTAAAACAAGATCGCCTGTAAAGCGAGTGACTCAAACCGATGCAGGATTTACGATTGGATTCAAGGCGGGTGAAGCTAAGTGCGATCGTATTCTCCTGGCTACTGGCAGTAGCCCCCAGGGACATCGCATCGCCCGCAGTTTAGGACATGCGATCGCTCCCCCCGTTCCCTCTTTATTTACATTTACGATTAAGGAACCAGGCCTACGGGAACTAAGTGGGCTCTCCATGAATCCTGTTGAAGTGCGGCTACCATTACACGGACAAAAGAAACCCTTAACCCAAACTGGCCCAGTCTTAATCACCCATTGGGGACTAAGCGGTCCAGTTATTTTGAAACTATCGGCTTGGGGAGCCCGTGCTTTACATGATCAGGGCTATCAGGGAACAGTATCAATCAATTGGTTACCTCAACAGAATCAAGATGAGGTGCGTGCACTATTGCAACAGGCAAGGCAAGCAGGAGGCAAACGTGCGATCTCAAACTACAATCCCACACCAGCCCCTAAAAGACTGTGGGTCTACTTTTTACAAAGGGCTCAGCTTGATCCGCATAGCCCGTGGACAACACTTTCCAACAAAGCTATTAACCAGCTAACGCAAGAACTATGCCAGGGAAAATATTTAGTGCAGGGTAAGGGCGTCTTTAAAGAAGAATTTGTGACCTGTGGTGGCATCCACCTCAAAGAGATTAACTTCAAAACCATGGAAAGTCGTCTATGCTCAGGGCTTTACTTGGCTGGAGAAATTCTTGATATCGATGGCATCACTGGTGGGTTCAATTTTCAAAGTGCCTGGACAACAGGCTGGCTAGCTGGTCAGGCTATAGCCACACTGTAAAGAATGACAAGGTTATAGCAAGCTATCGACTTTATGAGACTCCTAGGGCAATGGATCAACGAGGAGGGAGATGCTCACAATGTTTCACCTTTTAATAAAGATTGAGAAAACGCACAAATATTTCTCCTGAACAAACTACTCAGTAAATTAGCGTAGATGGTTTACGCAATCTACGAAACAAAAGTCTCAGTCTTCAAAAGATTATTCTAAAACAATGCTGAACCTATTAGTAGAACATCTGAAGAATACCCCCCAGCAGCAATTTTCAACTATCTTAGTTCTTCTATTTGATTAAAAAGAGAGGTTTCAAAGCCTTTCTGGGATAGCATTTTAGGTGTCTAAAGATATTCTTTGGTCTGAGATTCTTTGTCTGGTAAATATATAACAATCTAACTTGTTGTTTTTACACAAGAACTACTAACACTTTGCAATTCATTTATGGTTATTGATGTACACAACAGTTACCTTAGAAATGTGCATGAGGGATGCTTACCTATATTGAGGTGCATAAAAATAACAAGAACGAGAACGAGGATGTCAAGCATTAGTAACTGAAATTTTAGACTCCTCATTGTCAAGTATTACTTGGCAGACTTACAGTTCTTGTTCATGACTACATAACGCGTAGCAATGGTCCTTCAGCCTCTCATAGGACTAATTGCTGCTGCTGCATGCCAGCAAATATTCTGCTAGGCTGCTTTGTTTTTTTTAACTCAACACATTAAGGAACACGATTTACATGTCTCTCAATAACGACACTACTGGTCTAGGGAATTCTGTCTTCATTGATGCCAATGCTAATGGCATTCAAGATGAGGGTGAATTTGGAGCAGAGGGTGTCATTGTTAAATTACTGCATCCCGATGGTACTGCGGTTCTCGATGACAACGGTCACCCTGTCACCACAACAACAGATAGCCAGGGCGCTTATGCATTCATGGGCATCCCTGCTGGTGACTATAAGGTGCAGTTTGTTGCGCCAGAGGGCTTTACTTTCACCAACGCCAATGTTGGCCATGATGATAGCCTGGACTCCGAT
>JAHQVZ010000353.1 GCA_019634055.1 Leptolyngbyaceae cyanobacterium MAG.088 | reverse complement strand
TATACAGGTCTTTGTTGACCCCAACTTTTTAGATTTGAGCGCCACTGTTCCAAGCTAGCCCCAAAGCCATGGATTAATAGCATCGGTTGTCGCTGCTGGGCCACCGGATCATCAGGACGGACGTAGGTATAGCGAATACGCCAACCACGCCAGTGCCAAAAACGCTGATAGCCCAGATCAGGACGGCTCAGGGCTTGGGTTCGCTTCATAGGTTTAATTTATAGCGTTGATCACATTTGGTTAGGACAATTTATATCCCTTGAAAGCATCCAGTTACAACGCCATATGACTCGCGAATATCCTAATGCATCAGCACGTTTGCTATGTATGAACGAGTGATAACTATCATGTAACTTCCAACAGCTTGTCATTAAAGGAACCAATAGTGGCTAACTGCAGATACCGTTAAGATAGATTAAGAACCATTTACTGATGAGTTCATAATCCCCCCTAAAAACTCATCACCAGGGACAGCGAGGCTTGCTATGACTGAGACCAAACAGAGAGATGTTCAAGTATTGCCCATTGCGTCTAATACCATTGTTCTACGCTCTCGCAGCTGGAACCGTCTTCGTTTTGAGATTGAATATGCGTTGGAAAAGGGGACAACAGCAAACTCGTATCTGATTAGTGCCGACCGTATAGCATTACTCGATCCACCTGGAGGCTCATTTACATCTATCTTTTTAGATACGCTGCGATCTCACATTGCCCTCGACCAACTCGACTATATTATTCTGGGCCATGTTAACCCCAACCGGCTGGAAACCCTGCAACATCTGATTAGCGAAGCGCCCCAGGTCACCGTTGTCTGCTCAAATCCAGCTGCGATCGCCATCAAAGCCGCCGAGCTTCCCTTACAAAATCCGTTGCTAGTGGTCAAAAACGCCGACGATGTTCTCGACCTCGGCCAGGGCCACCAGCTGCAGTTTATACCAGTGCCCACACCTCGTTGGCCCGATGGGCTTAGCACCTACGACCCGAACACCTACACCCTATACACCGATAAATTTTTCAGCGCTCACATTTGTAACGATGACGCTTACGACCTCAATTGGGAGGCACTCCTAGCAGATCGCCGCTACTATTTCGACACTGTCATGGCCCCCAATGCCAAGCAGGTTGCCACGGCCTTAGAAAAGCTAGGCGAATTCCCAGCCCATCTTTATGGCGTTGGCCATGGGCCTATAGTGAAATACGGTGTTCACGAACTCACCCAGCAGTACCAAAAATGGTGTGATCAACAAAAGCAGCAAACGCTGAGCGTAGCTTTGATTTATGCATCAGCCTACGGCAACACAGCTACCATTGGTCAAGCCATTGCCCGAGGCATTACCAAAGCAGGGGTTTCAGTCGAATCTATTAACGCGGAACAAGCTCCCCAAAGCGACATTAAAACTGCTGCCGAAACCTGTGCAGGCTTCATTATTGGGTCTCCAACCCTGGGCGGACACGCCCCTACACAAATCCAAACCGCCCTGGGGTTACTGCTCTCTACGGCCTCTAAAAATAAGCTGGCTGGCGTATTTGGCTCCTACGGCTGGAGCGGTGAAGCCATTGACTTACTAGAAGGTAAATTGCGCGACGGCGGCTATAGCTTTGGCTTCGATCCCATTCGCGTAAAATTCAAACCTGACGAGGTTACCCTCAAATACTGTGAAGAAGCGGGCACTGACTTTGCCCAGGCGTTGAAAAAGGCGAAACGAGCCAAGGCTCCACGCACTCCCGCTAGTGATGTGGAAAAGGCCGTTGGGCGGTTGGTCGGCTCGTTGTGTGTGGTCACAGCCAAACAAGGCGAAGTCGCCAGTGCCATGCTGGCCTCATGGATTGCCCAGGCCACATTTACCCCCCCTGGTTTCACCGTTGCCGTCGCCAAAGAACGCGCTATTGAAACATTGATTTACCCAGAAAATCCGTTTGTCTTAAATATTCTCGGTGAAGGTAAACAGTTGGGGCCGATGAAACAATTCCTCAAGTCCTTTACCCCTGTAGAAAATCGCTTTGAGGGCGTTGACCTTGAAATTGCCAATAATGGCGCTTACATTATCAAAGATGCGATCGCCTATTTAGAATGCACCGTCAAAAACCGCATGGATTGTGGCGACCATTGGGTGGTCTACGCCACCATTGACAGCGGCCAGGTGCTGGATGGCAATAGCAAAACTGCCGTACATCATCGCAAAACCGGAAATCATTACTAACCCCCCATAGCCCTAATTAGATAAACGGTGTTATCACTCGCCCACCAACGAACCGACCTGACAATAGTCAGTAAAAATATAATTTGAGGTAGAAGAGCGCTTGGCAAAGTAGCTCTCATTTCTGCCACTGCACTAGTGAGTTTTCTAATAGTCTCTAGTGCAGTGGCAAAAAGCTATTGCCCCAAAAAATGTTGTTTTATCTATCCCGTCAACAGCTTTCCCTGCTGAAGAAACTGTTGAAAAAAGTCTTACAACAATCTTTAACCACTCTCTCGCCCAGTTACTCAAGCCCCAGCTTACAGTCATTGCACGATTACTTTTATAGGGGCTTAGGACAGAGAAATTATCAAATTTCATAATCCTCATAGCTATTATTTGAAAACTATGGAGAGTTGAAATCCAGTAAGTTGGAGTTTATTTAATTTCTGTCCCTTAGTTACCAGCCTATATTTCCTATCTCAAAAAGTATGTAAAGCTTATAAATAATTGGTTTCAAGAAAAAAGCAAATCATAGCTGCTGTTAAATCAACCAACTCAATTCTAGACATCAGTAATATGCATTAAATATAAATCTTGACCAGGATCCTACAGGAGGATTCATGACTCTTTACATGGGATCTGAACCGCTAGCCCATGCACCTAAAAGTATGTTACCAGTAGAAATATTTCATTATTAAAAGCCACTGTTCAATATCGATTTATGACCGTTGCGCCGTATCAGTCTGACCTATTCAAAAGATGTAAAGAAATTTATGGATTTTTGTCAGATTGCCAGCGACAGGCAACGTTTGACCAACACGCCAAGCTAGCTAACTTTACGGTACCCATTAACCACATTGAGCCCTGGCTAGCACTACAGCACCTAGAAAAAACATATCCAATACATTTTTACTACTCCACCCCTCAATATACTCTTCTAGGCTTGGGAATAACGATTGCTCAGCAAACCGCTGGAACGGATCGGTTTGAGCGAATGCAACAGTTTGTAGACGTCTGGAGACGTCGTATTCTTTCCTCAAATCAGAGTGGGGCTATTATTCGGCCTTACTTTCTATGCGGGTTTACTTTTTTTGAACAAACCACTGACCTATTCGACGCAGCCCAAGTGTTTGTCCCTCAGCTACAAATACTACAAAAAGATGGGCAAACAACTGCCAGCTTAAATTATCTCATTGACGATGATATCAATATAGCTCGCATAGTCGACGATATTAGACAGCGGCTCCAGACCCTTGAAGCAGTCGCCCAAAAGACGGCTCAACAAACGTTTATGCCACTCTCTAATCCATTAGAAACTCCTAAGATTATTAGGGATGTAGGCAATTTTGAACAAATGGTTAACAGTGTGCTGCCTGCGCTAAAAAAGCCAACACTCCATAAAGTGGTACTTGCCGACGCTTTAGATGTTTTATCTGCAAGTCCTTTTAATATCCCAGCCTCACTCAAGGCCCTTGGGTTAGCCTATAACGACTGTTGCATTTTTTCATTAAGTAACGGCCAAGGGCCTGTTTTTATGGGGGCAAGTCCAGAAAGGCTGTTAAGCATTACCACATCAGTTAATGGAAAGCAGCTTACAACCGATGCCTTAGCTGGTTCTGCGCCTCGAGGAGACAACCTCCAAACCGATCAGCTAATGGCCGAAAATCTACTCAACAATCCAAAGGAACGCTATGAACATCAAGTTGTTGTTGAGTTTATTGTAGAACAACTAATCAAATTAGGTTTAAAGCCCAAATTTGCCAACTCTCCATCAATACTACGCCTGGCCAACATTCAACATTTACACACCCCTATTCAGGCATCTTTACCCCATAAACTAAAACCATTGACCCTAGTTAATATCTTGCATCCGACTCCAGCTGTAGCTGGTTTGCCCAGGCCCCTTGCGAGCCAATTACTCAAAACAACAGAATCTTTTGATCGAGGACTTTACGCCTCTCCCATTGGTTGGATTGATGCGAATGGTAATAGTGAATTTATTGTCGGTATTCGATCTGCCTTAATCGATGGTCGCCAAGCAAGACTGTTTGCAGGGGCTGGAATTGTTGCTCAGTCAAATCCTCGCAGTGAGCTTGCAGAAGTCAAACTAAAACTGCAGGCGCTGTTAGGGGCTTTAATGTGAGTACCTTAGATTATCGCAACACCAACACCCTTTGGGCCTCTATAATGGTTGAAACCTTGAGTCGATTAGGGTTAACGACAGCCATCGTCTGTCCAGGGTCACGATCTACGCCTCTGACAGTAGCCTTAGCGCAGCATCCTACCATTAAGGCTATCCCCATTTTAGATGAGCGCTCAGCCGCTTTTTTTGCCTTGGGATGTGCTAAGCGATCGCATCTCCCCGTTGTCCTCGTTTGCACCTCAGGCACCGCAGGGGCTAATTTTCTGCCTGCGGTGATCGAAGCCAAGGAAAGTCATATTCCGTTAATTGTTTTAACGGCAGATCGACCACCGGAAATGCGCGCTTGCGCCTCAGGCCAAACCATTGATCAGCAGAAATTATTTGGTGATTTTGTCAATGGGTATGGCGAAATGGCTATCCCTGAAGTAGCGTTACTGACCTATGCCCGTCAAACCATGATTCAAGCCTGGGTAAGGGCACTATCTCCCATACCAGGGCCATTCCATCTCAACTGCCCGTTTAGGGATCCCCTGGCTCCTTTATCTATGCCTTTAGAGGTAAATCTTGATGAAGACAGTTTTTTTTCAGCCGTTGTCCCCCCACTATTAGGAGAGGTTAGTCACTCCGTACTCCCACAAAAACTGTTAGAAGATTGGTTTAACCAGCCACGGGGTTTAATTGTCGCTGGCCCAGCTCAACCCAAAAACCCAGAAAATTATTGTCACACCGTTGCAAAAATATCTCAAACATTAGGCTGGCCCGTGCTGGCAGAAAGTCTTTCTCCACTGCGCAATTATCAATCTCTCAATCCATATCTAATCAGCACCTATGACATATTGTTGCGTCAAGATGCCCATCAGCTCATCCCAGACCGAGTGATCCAGCTGGGGCCATTACCCACCAGTAAGGCGTTACGTCAATGGCTATCCCGACATCAGCCCCTCACCTATCAGGTAATGTCCTACCCCCTCAATGTGGACCCTCTCCACAGTAGGACCCAATACTTGACTATTTCTGTGGAATGTTTAGGGCAATTGGTTTCTTCAGAAAAGTCTGTTACTGGGCCTAGTCAATATTGTCAGGCTTGGACGGATTGCGATCGCATTCTCAACCACACCCTCAACCACACCCTCCAATCCCTAGAAGTCCCCTTTGAAGGCAAAATCTCCTGGCTACTCTCCCAATATCTCCCCAAAGACACCCCCCTGATTATCGCCAACAGCATGCCCATCCGCGATATGGAATCCTTCTGGCAACCCAACGACCGGCATATTCAGCCTTACTTTAGCCGGGGGGCAAACGGTATCGACGGCACCCTATCCACCGCCATGGGCATTGCCCACAACAACCGAAATAGTCTTTTACTCACAGGCGATCTCGCCTTTCTCCACGACACCAATGGCCTGTTAAACGCCCGCTACTTAAACGGCTCCCTTACCATTATCCTGATTAATAACCAAGGCGGCGGCATCTTTGAAATGCTTCCCATTAGTGACTTCAACCCTCCCTTTGAAGAATACTTTGCCACACCTCAAACAGTTAATATCTCAGATCTATGTCATGCCTATGGCATCCAGCATACGCTTATAAAAACGTGGGAACAGCTCATACAACAAATCAAAAATCTTGCCCTTAAAAACCATCCACCGCTGAGGGTCCTAGAATTTTGCACTGATCGTACAGCAGATGCCTACTGGCGCAAAACTAATCTTATCTCCCTGGCAGAAAAATCCATCTTTTAGGCGCAACATCACCTGAATTCTCAGAATGACCTACGTATACAGGATTATTCTCTCCTTAGCTCCAGCTTTTAACAGAACAGGGTCTTTGAGACAATCAAACCCCATCACATCTCCCGGTGTCTGATCCGATGGATTTACGGCTCCATCTATACAACCCGCAATTTGTAGAGCACGCGTCACCAGCTCCGAGCAAAACAAAGCCTTAAAATCAGGATGATTCCCTAAACCCACTTTATCCAAAGCACCTATACCCACCTTCGTAGCCTGATAAAAATCATAAGGTACCGCATTGGTCTCAACATCCCGCAGCCAACTGCGCATTTTCCCTAACCCACCCTTACTCAAAGGTTTCTTCAAAGCAGCCCACCAAACCGTTCCATTACAGCCCACCATCCGCTGAGACAACCGCTGAAACTGTACTCCCAGCTGCTTTTTACCAGTACCCTCACTCGGCAACGTCATATTGATGTGAGACTCAGCAATGAGTACCGGGTCAGGATGATCATTATTGGTCGTCACTGATAGCACAATGGCCACATGTACATAGCAAGAATGGGTGGCCAGCTTGACCACATGGGCAGGTAAATCACAGGTAGCAAATGCCAATACATCCCCTGGCTTAACTTTAGTGCACAGATCTAGATAGACATCTCCCAACTGCGCCAAACAAGAATCAGTCATATTTATAAAAATGGATGTAAGTAGGTGAACTCAATCTTTTGTAAGATACAATCAAGCTGTCAAACCGCTTGGGCTTTGCCCCCAAACTCCCAATTCTCGAGGCTTTGAGTCTGGCCTCCCCCAGAATATAGCCCAAGGGGCATTCAAGAAAGGGAAGAGGGGGCCTCGATATCTGAGAACTAATTAAGTAGCCAAGGGTAAAAAGATGCATGT
>JAHQVZ010000352.1 GCA_019634055.1 Leptolyngbyaceae cyanobacterium MAG.088 | reverse complement strand
GTGGCTGATGCGATCGCCAACGGTAATTTAGCCGGATATGCTGCCGATGTATTTGAAATGGAAGACTGGGCTAGAGCCGATCGCCCCCGCACCATTGAGCCTCGATTGCTGCAGGATCATGACCATACATTCTTCACGCCCCATCTTGGATCAGCTATTGAGGACGTGCGGCGGGATATTGCTATGGAAGCAGCTATTAATCTAGTCCAGGCACTCCAGGGCAAAACGCCCCAAGGGTGTTTAGATTAGCTACAGTGTCAACCGCCGTTTCAGTCCTTCTTTGATGGCCCCATAAACTTCCATAAAGACGCCAAAAGACTCCTGGGAGATGCGATCGCACGCCAAATCCTCCAGCACCTGTTGTAGTACCTGATCGATCTCATGCAAACTTTCCCCATAGGAAAGATCTTCTTTTTGATGAGTCACCATTAGCGCCTGCATCCGCTGGGTAGTTATCTGCTGCTGATCTGAGCGCTGTTGCTGAGCTTTGGCCGTCATATCGCGCTCAACTTTCTCACAGGCGGTGGCATAGGCCTCATTAAACGTACGAAACGCCTCCTGGGAAATGTCTTCATCGACTAAATGTTGAGCTACCTCATCAAAGATTTGATAGAGGTCCTTTTTCCGGTCGTCTAAGGTCTGTTCTAGATTACTATCATCGTCATCGTCCATGACTTTGATGACTTGGCTAATGTAGCTTTCACATAGGGTTTTGCCACGTTTTTCGGCGCGCGATCGCAACTCCCAAATCCAGGAAGCAATGGGTACCACAATGGACAACAACAGGGCTAAAAAGTCAAAGTTTTTGATCACAAACGATGGGCTTGTTTTAGCTTGCTTGTAGGCCGCTACAGCCCCAGGATGAATGGGCACACCAAAACTACTGCTAGGGCGACCAATGTTGGCCACCAACGGCTTTACCTCCACCGTATCCCGTGAAATTGCATTAGAAATTTCCTGGTGATGCTCCTTTAAAATAGTTGCGATCGCCTGCACCACCCGCTTATTCGCCCGTTTACTGGCATACAACATTTTGTACACCCCCACCGTCGAAATATCCTTGGGCGGCACAATGGGGTTACTGCCGCGATAGGTACCCTTAGGAATGGTAGCCCCCTTAAACGCCGGGTGTTTTATCCTCATTGCCGAGACCTGGTCAATGGGCACCAACCGTCCGCGATGGTATTCCACCAGATCCTGAATAATCCAATTGCCTGGAGCCCGCACCCGAAAGATGGCATCTACTCGGTCAGTTTCAAAGGCAATAGCCGCCTCATCGTCATCCGCACCCACAAAGTCAAAGTCTTCCACCGTCAGTTCAAAATGGTTAGCCACCTCTAAAAACGACAGAAACTGGCCACTCTCTCGTTGCACACCAATGCGTTTCCCCTGTAGGTCCGTAAACTGTTGAATGTCGGTTTTATCTTGTACGATTAGCTGAAACAGATCTCGGTAAAGAGTGGCAACAGTCTGGGCGTTGGGGCCAGGGGTAATGTCAGACTGCACCGTAATCAGGTCAGCCTCTCCAGACTCTAACCGATTGATATTATCAACAGAGCCAATGGTTTCTAACAAGTCCAGCCGAATATTAGGGTGGTAGTTTTCCACCACCTGTTTAATCGCCTTACCGAGAATGTAGCTTTCGCCACCGGAGCCACCCACGGCAAAGCTAACGTGGTAAATGGGACGATGGATGACATTAAAGCTGACCGATTGCCATAGGTCCACAGCGGTAAAGCCAAACCAAACCGTAAGGGCCATTACCAGAAACAGTCGCAGTAAAATCGTTAGCTGATCCAGGGGCTTAAACAACCACTTGTTTAATAGTTTAAGCAGCTGGTCTATTTGACGATCAATCCAGTTTTGCTTTTCACTAAGCTTTTCAGAGACTTCAGGCTCAGGCATCAATCTTACTCACCGCACCAGGCTTAATTATGACCAATTGGGCCGTAAAATGGCATCCTGCTGAGTAAATTAGCGTCTTTAATACATTCCGACAAACGACCACGGGAGTATAGTCAAATGGATCAATCATCCGACTATCTCGAGGGGCTATGAAACCTGTTAAAACGTCAGTCAATGATCCTATTACAGTAGATTTTATGGAATCTGACGTGGTTCGTGCACCAGGGCGCATTGCTATGACCATTGCCCCAGGCAAGCAGGATGAAGATAGCGGAGCCATCTGGAAACGCGATCTCGATGTTGATTTAGCCCGATTAAAAAATGAGCTGGCTGTAAGTAAGCTGGTTTGTCTGTTAGAGACCGAGGAAATGACCCAGCTGGGCATTCCAGACTTGCTACAAAAGGCTAATCAGTTAGGCATTGAAACCACCCATTTTCCAGTGGATGACAATGGCAAGCCTGAGTCTATGGAACAGTTTAAGCAAACAGTCTCTTTTGCAACAACGGCTCTCGCAAAGGGAGAAACTGTTTTGATCCATTGCAAAGGGGGCAGGGGCAGAACAGGTATGTTGGCGGCTGCCTGCTTGGTGGAACAGGGGTACGAGCCAGAAGAGGCGATCAAGACTGTTAAACAATATAGGGACGGTGCCCTAACGGTTGAAATTAAGTGTGAAGCCGTGCGCGACTATGCTCAAAATTATACCAAATCTGAATTTCATTAAACCCGATTAAAAATAAATCATTTTGTAGGGGCATTCCCTTGTGGATGCCCCTCGATACCTACTGTGTATACATAAGTCAGAGAGAATAGCTAAGCCTCTTCATTTTCAATGGTTTCAGAATTGTCTGACAAGGGTTCCCCTTACGTTGGCGAAGCCTGTCCTTTGGACTTAGGGGAACCGTCAGGGAGGGGTCTGGATAACCTGCGCTAACGACCGAAGACCCCTCCGTTGGTTCCCCTTGGCAAGGGGAACCGCTGCTGGCCATGCTTAATGCCAATAATCTTCTAGATGTGTATACACCGTAGCCCTCGATACTGAGCGCTATCAGTCAGGATTTCGTATTAGAAGAAACTGAAGATTTTACTTGGAGGCAGTTTACAGTTGGTCGGGGTCTTCTCCAAGTTCTCGCAGTCGAGCAGCTAAGCGCTCAGCCTTTTCTTCAGGGGTAAGGTAGCGTTTGCCTTGGCCGTCAAACCAGCCAAGCAATTCTTGCTGAATGCCGTCAGCATTGCCTTGATAGCGACTAATGGCTAAATTGACTTCGAGCATCCAGAAGGGTTCGCCTAGCTGTAGTTGATAGTCACCGTCGATGAGCTTGTAAAGTTCAAATCGATGATACAGATTAGAATAATACTGGTTCCGTAGTTACGTTTAAGCGTTTGGTCATGGTTAGTTCAGCTCCTTTGGTAAAACAACCTGTGCCCGAGCCTGTTGGTGAGCAACGGGTGGTGTTGCGATCGCTCACCTGGCAAGGCTATTTAAGGGTACGTCAGTCGCTTAGCCCTGATCGAAATACGCGTCTGACTTACTCCGAAGGAACATTAGAAATTACCATGCCCCTTGAGATTCACGAATTTTCGGCCTGGTTGATTGGGCGTTTTATTTACATTTTGGCATCGGAGTTGGGCATGAAACTCAAAACGATGGGGTCTACTACCTTGGATCGAGAGGTACTGGATCGTTCCAGTGAGCCGGATGCAGCTTATTACATTCAAAATCAGCCATTGGTAGCAGGTCGGGATGTAGACCTGGAGAAGGATCCGCCGCCGGATTTGATTGTAGAGGTGGATATTACTCACACCGATATTGATAAGCTCAGGCTCTATGCCAGTATGGGAGTACCAGAGTTTTGGCGATACAACGGCGAAGTTTGGCGAATTTATTGTTTACAGGGTGATCATTACATTGAAGCTGAGGTGAGTCCTACGTTTCCTAAGGTGCCAAAGACAATCCTATATGAGTTTTTGACAGGGGCTCGTTTGGATGAGATGGAAGCTGATCGAATTTTACGAGAGTGGGTGAGGTCTTTAATTGGTAATTCATGATCCTGTAGAAGATTCCCAGCATCACCGTAGGGTCATTGCATGCAATGACCCTACGGCAGCTAATCAAAAAACATTTGCCCAATATGAGCAAGAAGGCTGGCAACGCAATGCCCCAACCTACGACACCATTGATTTACCCACCACCCGCCAGGCAGTCCCTTCCATCCTTAATGCCC
The DNA here is from genome assembly GCA_019634055.1 of Leptolyngbyaceae cyanobacterium MAG.088. Lineage (GTDB taxonomy): Bacteria > Cyanobacteriota > Cyanobacteriia > Phormidesmidales > Phormidesmidaceae > Leptothoe. The sequence continues at coordinate 1,909 of JAHQVZ010000352.1, read as the reverse complement.
TTGGCAACCTGCAAGGCTTACACCTATTAGAACTCGCCTCAGGTACAGGCTACCTGGCCCAACAGGCCGTCGCCCAGGGGGCAACAGTCACTGGCATCGATTTTTCGTCCAAAATGGTAAGTCTTGCCCAACAGCGCATACCTAGCGGGGCAACATTTTTAGTCGGCGATGCCGCAAACCTCCCCTTTGAGGCAAACCAATTTGATGCCGCTGTCTGCAGCTTTGGCTTTACCCATTTTGCGGAGTCTCAAACCGTTTTGCAAGCAACCGCCCGCGTCTTAAAACCTGGCGGCACCTTAGCATTTACCATTTGGCCAGAACCAGACCCCAACAACAACTTTTTTGGCCTGATTAAACAGGTTTGTAGAACCCATGCCACCATGGATGTAGATTTACCTCCAGCCCCATCGAGCAGAGCGTTAGCCGATCCAACAATTCGCAAGACAATGCTAACCCAAGCTGGCTTTAAAGAAATTTCTACTCAGACATTAGATCTCCAATGGCCCTTACAAGGTCCAAAAACAATGGTGGAATTTATCTTGAAAGGCTCAGTTCGTACACACATGCTCTACGAACGCCAGACACGAGAAATTCAAGCAAAAATTCAAGAGGCCTTAGTTGCCGCAACAATGCCCTATATCCAGGCTGGTCAAGAGAGTATTCCTTGCCCAGCCCTGTTGGTAACTGCTTCTTTGAACCCACTGTAGGGGCCGCCCTGTAGGGGTATTGCGTGCAATGCCCCTACAGGATCTCCTAGGCCACTCTCACCTTCTTGGTCAAAATTGCCATCACCTCATTGGGTCGCCCTGTTGAAATAGGCTTACTCCAATCGTTTGGTTCGGCATATTTTTTGTTGTGCAGCTCTTTAATGGTTAATTGCACGCTCAGCAGACTGCCAAAGAGCATATGGCGAACAACTTCAAATTGATGTTCGGGTAAGGGCTCTAAAGCAGGGGGAACTGTGGACGCAGTAGCGCCCTGGGTTGACTCGGTAAGCATACGCGTTAGTCTCCGAAATAATAGGGATCAAAAACTTGCATCAGGAGTACACCTGATCGCCTTTTTATTATGGCCGCCTACCGGACATTAGTCAATAAACTATTGTTGTTTTGGTAATGTTTGTTGAAAATTAGCTTGTTTGGCAATGAGGCCTAAAAATTTTGTTGTAGAGCGATCAGGATCGTAAACGCCATTTTCCCATTCGCTAACGGTTTGTCGACGCACACCTAGCTCTTGGGCAAATTGGGCCTGGGTCAGGCTCATATGCTTGCGTAGGGCTTTGATGGCATCCTGTTGCCAAACAACAACACCATCTTTTTTTTGAATTTTGTACTCTGCCTGAAATTCGCGAAAGGTTACAGTTTGTTGGGTTAGCTCAACTGCATCTATGTGATACCCGGCACTCACCCATGCCTTGGCCTGGAGTGCACTTGCGCTATCTCGATTGCTCCACCAATTTTTCTTGTTAAATGCGGAGGCGGGCAATGTGTCATCGAGGATGGCTTCAATTTTTGAAAATGTGAGCGTGGTTTCTTTCTGAGCACATTTATGTAAGTGTTCAAACAGTGGATAGTATTTGCTACCAGGCTTGATACTCATCGTAGAAAAGGGCGCAGCTTAGTCTCTATCATAGGCGATGCTTTAACAGTTTTCGTGTGCTGTCAAAATGGACGCTGGGTGCTGTCTAAGGGTGCTACCCAACGATGCAGTCCTTACCGCTCACTCACCTATTCAGTTTCAACAACTTTGATGTCATAACGTTTGTAGATATCTTTCAGGTTTTCAATGACATAAACAGGGCGGACCTCACCTGGTAATAAGGCGGCATCGCTGCCATAAACCACCAGCACGTCTTTGGACCCTAAGCTGCGGTTATTTTCTGCGTAGAAGGTGACTTCTAGCTTCAGCT
>JAHQVZ010000351.1 GCA_019634055.1 Leptolyngbyaceae cyanobacterium MAG.088 | reverse complement strand
GTTTAGGGGAAAAACCCAAGCGATTTAACAGCTTGTTTGTATCTTCCAAAAGATTGAGTGCACCTACTTACAATGCAGACTTATAATTTATCTTTTTTATCAGAAACCATTCTTCGAAAGACTAAAAGACTGCTTAGGCATTCAGTGGATGACTTAAGTCGTTTATTGGCAACTAACCCTCGGCATCTACCCATTACTAATGAAAAAGAACTACGGGTGATTGGGTTACGCAGAACCGGAAATCATGCTGTTATTGAGTGGATTAAAGCTCAACAACCTGGCAATATCGAACATGTCAATAATGTGGAGGCAAGGTCTAATCCTTATCGATATAAGTTTGAGCATCTTATCGATTACCATCCAAAACATAAAAAATGGGCCTATCAGCATTATCTGCCCCTTTCTAAAGGAGATTTTAGGCATTTAGACTGTTTGATTTGTAGTTATGAAGACCAAACACTAGATAGCATTTGCGATCCTTTTTTTGAAAGACTTCACGATATATATGTGGGTAAAAGTCGACAAAGATTTGACTTATTGATTGTAAGAGATCCGTTTAATTTATTTGCTAGTCGGCTTAAAAGCAACATGATAGATATTAAGTCACCAAGACTGACAGCCGTAGATTTGTGGATTCAATATGCGAAAGAGTTTCTCGGTGACAGTCAATACCTTAAACAGAACAAGATATTGGTTAACTATAATCAATTCGTGACCGATATTAATTACAGAAAGAAACTGTCCCTAGCGTTGGGTTTAAAGTTTTCAGATGCCGGGATAAAAAGAGTTGCTAGCCTCGGTGGTGGTAGCTCTTTTGATAGTCAGGGCATGGATGGTAGAGGCAATGAAATGCGCGTGCTAGAGCGCTGGCAGCACTTTGAGCAAGATACAACGTTCCGCAACATCTTTCAGAACCCAGCCCTTCTGCATTACTCCAAAAAAATCTTCGGCGAAATTCCAGGAACCGCAAAGCTTCTGTAATAAATATGTAGCGACTATTGATTGCTTGGTTTGCATCTCGTATGCTGCAAAACGTTAAGGCAGCGGTGTTTGCCAATCCCTCTGAATCAGCCGCTTACCAGGGGCCTTGAATAGCTAACGTAATTCCTGGAATTTGAAGATTGACAAACATTGTTTCTCCATCTGGAGAGAAACATATACCCGCAAATTCACCCGTATTCAGTCGGTTGCGGGCAAACTGATATAGTGCCCCTTGGAGAGTAACACCCACTAAGAAATCTGTGCCATCACCATCTTCACAGAGGAATAAATTCCCTCTAGGACCGACCGCCACATTGTCAGGAGCTTGTAACTCTGTTGAGGAGGTCGGTTGGACAACTAAGGCTAGTCTGTTGGTGCCTGGTGTGTAGCGCCAAACTTGTCCGAAGCCATCACTTCCACCACTAGTACAGCAGAAGTAAATACTTCGATTGCCATAGAACATCCCTTCTCCACGACTAAACTGAGCAGCTCCCTGACTGAATCCTTCATCTCGTACCGTATCCTCATCGGGATCTGGCTCATTAATGGGTACCCAATCTACAGTGACAGTATCTCTAACGTTGAAACCAGTCTTTGTGTTGACCTGGGGCATAGAGGGAATACGTAAAGCATAGAGCTCACCCCCCTGACTGAGATTTCCGGGTGAGTTGGGTACGAACCGATAGATTAAGCTATTGCCTCGATCTTCGGTCATGTATACATCACCTGTATTGGGGTCAACTGCGGCTGCTTCATGGTTGAATCGTCCCATAGCTGTCAAAGGTGTGGGGGTTATAAAGCCGTTCTCACTGGCAGGAACCTCAAATACGTACCCATGTCGGACCCGTCTGTTACTTTCGAAGGTTTCTTCGCAACTTAGCCAAGATCCCCAGGGTGTGGTGCCACCTGCACAGTTACGAACTGTGCCTGCTAATGAACCAAAGTGCCTTACCAGAGTGCGGTCGGAGGTGACCTCTAAGGTTGTTGTACCTCCTCCAGCTCTGGGATCATACTTTTGTTGTTCAGGGGCTTCAAGACCAAGACTTACAGAGACAGTTAATTCATGATTGCGAATTAAAATGGTGTTGCCATTGGGGCCAGGAAAGGCACCCATACCATCGTGACCGGCAGGGACACGTAAGCCATCGGACATGGTTTGGCCAGTTTCTGACAACCGCACATAGGTAAAACCAGCAGGCAGGTCAATGACGCCATCGGGGTCTTCAATAAGGGGGCCATAAGGACTGGTTGCGATCGCTTTTTTGGCATAGAGTGCTTGCAACGTGTATAGCAGTGATCCACCCATGGCACTACTCCCAGCAAGGGCGAAAAATTGGCGTCTGGATACGGTCATGGGGTAATTGTCTCCCGAGAATGGATAATTTGTAGACAGCTACGCTGTTGTTAGCGTGTATGCATAAAATAATGAGTGCGAGTAGAATTTTTTGCGATTAGTGAATATGCGCAGTGGCTATATTTCTCTATATCAGTGAGTTGCGTGGCCAATACCCCTTACCAGGAGGTTAGCCGATTGTCTTTATGAATAGGGAAAGGTGAGGATAATTTTTGATTAATGCAACATGGCACGATGGCGTCTGTGCAACGGTAGTCCTGCTTTGTTCCAATAACTATTAACATAGTGTCAACGTATACTTATTTACCGCTAGGAACCACCAATGTTGTCAGCTGTCGAGCCCAGAGTGGATACAGATAATCAGACGGTTTATTTTCGTTGCATTGCGGGCTGCTCCGCGAAGCATTCGATTTTTGACGTGATCTATACCTGTCCATCATGCGGCAGCCTGTTGGAGGTGCACCATGAACGTGAACCACTGAAAAAGCGTACTTCGGATGAATGGAAACAGCTGTTTGACTCACGGATTGGCACAACAACATGGCCCTATGGTAGTGGTGTTTGGGGACTCCGTGAATGGGTGATTCCTTCTCTGGCTGACGCCAATGTAGTCAGTATGTTTGAAGGAAATACCAACTTATTTTGGGCCGAGCGCTTGGGCCAGCAATTGGGCATTCCTGACCTATGGATTAAGCTTTGCGGCAATAGCCACACTGGTAGCTTTAAGGACCTGGGAATGACGGTGTTGGTGAGCGTCGTTAAACAAATGATGGCCCAAGGCAGTCCGGTCAAGGCCGTTGCCTGTGCCAGTACTGGGGATACCAGTGCTGCCCTGGCAGCCTATGCAGCCTACGCAGGCATCCCAGCCGTTATCTTTTTGCCGGCTGGTAAAGTGAGTACTGCTCAACTGATTCAGCCTGTGGCCAACGGTGCCCACGTGCTTGCCCTGGATACTGACTTCGATGGCTGCATGAAAATTGTCAAAGAAGTGACTCAGGACAATTCGATCTATCTGGCTAATTCGATGAATAGTCTGCGGATCGAGGGTCAAAAGACAGTGGGTATTGAAATCGTTCGTCAGTTCGATTGGGCCGTGCCTGATTGGATTATTATTCCGGTGGGCAATCTGGGCAATATTAGCGCGCTGCACAAAGGTTTCCAGCTGATGATGGATCTTGGCTTAATTAGTCGTATGCCAAGATTAGTGGCGGCTCAAGCGGCTAAGGCAAATCCGTTTTATGAATCGTTTAAAAACGGGTTCAAAGAAAAAGTGAGCATGACCGCCCAGCAAACTTTAGCTAATGCCATTAGAATTGGTGATCCTGTTAGCTACGAGAAAGCGATTAAAGCAGTCATTGAAACGGATGGCATTGTCGAACAGGCCACCGAAAATGAATTGGCGGCGGCGGCGGCCCATGCCGATTTGACTGGTATGTTTACTTGTCCCCATACGGGTGTAGCCCTTGCGGTGCTCACTAAGTTAATTAATCGGGGGGTGATTAAGTCAAGTGATAAGACGGTAGTGATTAGTACGGCCCACGGCTTAAAATTCACCGACTTTAAGGTTGGATATCACGAGTCGACGCTAGCAGAAGTCAATAGTCAGTATCCCAACCCAGCGGTTCACTTACCAGCGACTGTAGATGCTGTGAAAACTGAAATTGAAAAACGTCTGAATTAGGATGCCCTTGAGCATATGGAGCTTTTGACGTTTCCAGGCTCTGATCTTTGCAGATTTGCTAGCGAGGTGTAGTTAATTTTTTTGCAGGCTGTATTTAAATCAGTCAGTTATGGCAATTAAATAATTGTTGTTTTTCTCTTTGGGCAGTGTTGGTTCCAGCTGATGCAACGCAGTCTTGTTTGCTATTGAGAAACGGAGTCACATTAGATAGTGATGGTGTGACTTAAAGAGAGTTGAATTAGGCGGGGTAAACCTATGAAATACGACGATCTCATACAACATCCCGAGGGTGGACGTTATCTAGAAGTGTATCGTTCTACAACAAGTGTTGCGAAGGCAAATGCAACCAGAACTGCCCTGACCCATATTTATTTTTCGTTGGACCCCCATGAGGTGAGTCGCTTTCATCGTGTGAGTAATGATGAAGTGTGGAATCTCTATCAGGGGCAAGGGCTCTATTTGTACCAGTGGGATGGGAACGCTGGCAGTTTTGATGTGATTGAACTCTCGGTTCAGTCGATGAATTTTTGCCATATTATTCCGGCAGGCTATTGGCAGGCAGCTGTGCCTATACAAGATCGGGTGTTAGTGGGGTGTTCTGTTGCGCCAGGGTTTGAATTTGAAGACTTTGAACTGATTGAGCCAGACTCAGAGGTAGCTAAGCAATTATTGGCGATGGATGTCAGTTTGTCGAAGTTGATTTAACGCTAATAAAGTAGTTGAAATTATAGCTTCTCTAACCTGATCTCCTGGAAGAAGTTTTAACGACAGTTGATTGGAATGTCAGGGTGTCGATAAGGCCGTAGGGTCAGTCAGATGATATTTTCGAATGCGTGGAGAAAACTTGTTTTTAGTAAGAAATAAAATGCTATATCTTTTGTTTCCAGTAAGTGCGGTTAAGAGAGCTATGTAGAGTTATTCTTTTGTATGATGTGTGTCCTAGAATAAAAAAATCAAAACAAGTTGCTTACTGTGCGCGCCCTAAATTGACCAACAGCTCTTCGACGAGAAAATTATCATCAATATCTAGATTCAAAGGAGAATTAGGACTACAAAATATTTGCAATGGAGATTGTTCAAGCAATTCTTGGTTAACGTGTTTAGGATCCTTAAAAAGTTTAATAAACCAACGGGATAATTGTGGAGAATCTTGATTGTCCTTATCAAAGATTTTTACAAGTTGTACTTTGTCGTTATCTACCTTTGATTCTACAGTTGAACCGCCTAAAATCGGCAATTTTTTTATTTGAGTGCGTACTTGAATGATGGCTGCTAAAGCAGGGTAAATGGTTTCAGCAACAAAGTATGACTGGCGAGCTTTCTCATCACTATTGGCTAATCGAAGATTAGGCTTTTCAAAAACTACCAATGTCTTAATATTACTTTGGCCTTTGTTATATAGCTGAATTAACTCTTTGAGATTTTCTGGAGGATGATAATCTGTTGACTCGCCATCACTTGAAGTATTACGGTTATCGAATACGCCGGTAATATATGGGTCATTGATTAAAAACAGCTTCCCATAGCTTCTTTGCCCCGTGAATCCACCTCTTATCTTGAGCAAATCAGCCCATTTTAAACCTTGATAGAGAGTTTTAATACACCTTTGAACATTCTCAATTTGCCATGAGGATACCTGTAGATCCATACAACGCAATGGATCTTGGGGGGCAAGCATACTATTATCCGTCAACATGACGTTACGTGCTTCTGCCCAAAGTTGATTTGAAGCAGAATCTACGGTTGTGCCAGGATATTCAGCATTGCATGGAGCTGACTCGGACATAGTATACAAATTTGACTACATAACCAG
>JAHQVZ010000350.1 GCA_019634055.1 Leptolyngbyaceae cyanobacterium MAG.088 | reverse complement strand
GTCAGTAGCAGATGATAACCACTGACAGGTCTGGTTATGCTGCGCTAGCTGCTGCACCAGGGAACTGCCCAGGCCATGGGAACCGAGCTGGTCAGGTGCGGCTATTAGCAACCAATGGCTAGGTGCGATCGCGCCTGGCATAGATACCGGTGACTGGGGTTGCCAGTTAAGGCGATAAGACCAATCTTGCACCGCTGTTTGCAGCTGATTTGCCTGCATCAACTGCTCAATTAACTTAGGCAGTAACGCCTGTTCTGCCGACGAAAAGGTCTGAGAACGCTGTAATGTCTGCAAAATTTGGTCTCCCTGCCCCTGGCTGAGCCAGTTGAGTAAGGGAGTCTGATTAACCACCGCTGGTTCAGCCTGCCGGGAGCCCGGTGCCCCCTCCACCCAGTAGCGTTCCTTCTGAAAAGGATAGGTGGGCAGAGCGAGTTTACGTCGCTGGGGATAATCCTGATCAAAACCAGCCCAGTTCACAGCAATACCCTGGCGGTATAAACCATCCAAACTGGTGAGCAACTGCTGCCAGTCATCCCGTCCCGGACGCAGAGATGGCAACCAGGCACCACCTTTGGTGGACAAACACTGTCGGCCCATACCTAGCAAAATCGGTTTGGGGCCACACTCCAAAAAGAGTTCACAACTCAGCTGCTCAAGGGCGCTCATCCCCGCCGCGAAATTCACCGGCGCTAACACATGCTCGCACCAATATTCAGGCGTAGCCACGGCTGCGTCAGCCACTTCGCCCGTAACGTTAGAAACCAGCTTGACCCTGGGAGACGAATAGGTCACTTGACGCGCCACCTGTTCAAACTCAGCCATCATGGGCTCCATCAACGGTGAATGGAAAGCGTGGGACACCTGTAAAGCCTTAGTCTTAACCCCCGCTTCCTGCAGCTGGGCAACGATCGCTTGTAACTCTGTCTCAGGGCCAGAAATCACCGTACTCCTGGGCCCATTCACAGCGGCAACAGCCACCTGACCGGTCAGCAATGGCTTCACCTTCTCAACGGAGGCCATCAACGACACCATGCCGCCACCTGCTGGCAACTGCTGCATTAACTTGCCGCGCGTGGCAATTAGCTTAAGCCCATCTTCCAGGCTAAACACACCGGCAACACAGGCCGCCACATATTCCCCAACACTGTGTCCCATCACCAAAGAAGGCTGAATGCCCCAGGACCGCCAGAGCTCACAGAGGGCATACTCCACAGCAAAGAGTGCGGGCTGAGTATAGGCCGTCTGATTTAGCACGTCACTGCCCCCCTCCTGGGCATAAAGCACCTCTAAAAGGGGCTGATCCAGATAGGCATCAAGGATTTCAGCACAGCGATCTAAGGCCTGCTTAAAGGTGGGCTGAGTTTCATACAGCATCCGCCCCATGCCAACGTACTGAGAACCCTGGCCAGTAAACAAGAAGGCAACCTGTCGCGACTGCGGATAACGATCGACAGATAGCTGTCCTGCGGCTAACTGCTCTAAAGATTCACAAAGCTGCTCAAAGGTTTTCGCCACCAGCCCAGCCCTATAGGCAAAATGATTACGCCCTACCGCAGCGGTGTAACAAACATCGGCCAGGTCCATATCGGGATGCTCTCGCAACCAGCTCAGGTAACTGCCTGCCAGTTCTTGGACAGCCGCCTCCTGCTTACCACTCAGGGCCAGCAGGTGAGCTGGACGTTCAGGGGAATCCTCGGCAGGCTCAGGCTCAGACTGAGACCCATAACCTTCCAAAATTATGTGAGCATTGGTTCCCTGGAAGGCAAAGCCACTGATACCAGCCACCCTACGCTCCTGGGGCCAGGGATTTTGTGCCGCTGCCACCTTCACATTGATGCTGTCCCAAGGAATTCTGGGAGAAGGATTCTGGAAGTGCAGTTGCCCAGGAATGCTTTTCTGCTCAATGCTTAGGGCCACCTTGATAATGCTGGCAATTCCGGCGGCGGCTTCCAGATGGCCAATATTGGTCTTTACAGAACCCACCAGCAGCGGTTCATCAGAACTGTGGGATGTTCCTAAAACTGTCTGCAGGGCCTGAATTTCAATCGGATCTCCCAGGCTGGTGCCCGTACCGTGGGCCTCTACATAAGCGACATCCGCTGGCTGCATCTGGGCTTCTGCTAGGGCAGACTCAATCACTCGCTGCTGACTCGGACCTTTAGGCACGGTCAGACCGCCCGATGCGCCATCTTGATTGACCGCTGAGCCCTGAACTAGACCATAGATGCGATCGCCATCTCGCTCAGCATCAGACAGACGCTTAAGCACAACCACACCGCAGCCTTCTCCCCGCACATAGCCATCGGCAGCGGCATCGAACGTTTTACAGCGCCCATCTGGGGCCATAAAGCGACCTCGGCTGAAATAAATTGTCGCCTCTGGGGTAAGAATCGCGTTAACACCACCGACCAGAGCCATTTCACACTCATCATTGAGCAACCCTCGGCGAGCCTGATGCAGTGCCACCAAAGAAGAACTACAGGCCGTATCAATGGCCAGACTGGGACCTTCCAAACCCAGGGCGTAACTAACACGACCCACCGCTGCCGAGTGAGCAGTACCGGTACCCATATACTGGCCAATGCCCTCTTCCCCAGTGCGCGTAATCAGCTGACCATAGTCGCTGGTGCTGATACCCACATAAACACCGGTGCGACTGCCCACCAGCGTTGCCGGGGCGATATTGGCATCCTCCAAAGCCTGCCAGCTCATTTCCAAAAGCAGGCGCTGTTGAGGATCTAGCTCCACAGCTTCACGGGGGGCGATGCCAAAGAAATTTGCATCGAACTGATCAATACCTTCAATAAAACCGCCATAGCGGGTCGTCATCTTACCGGGCGCATCAGGGTCGGGGTCGTAGTAAGCATCGATATCCCAACGCTCCCCAGGCACTTCACTAATGGCATCGACTTGATGGGTTAACAGCTGCCAGTAAGCGTCCTTGTCCGCCGCCCCTGGGAAGCGGCAGGCTAAACCAACAATGGCGACGGCATCCGTTGACGACTGTCCTGACGACTGCTTAACTGCAGCCTTTTTAGCCGCTCCCTTCTGAGAGAGACCACCCAACTGCTCGGCCAGATGTGCTGCCAGCTGACTGGTTGTGGGGTAATCAAAAGCCACAGTATTAGGCAGCAGGTAAGCATCCCCCAGCTGTTGTTGCAAGCGGTTGTACAGCTCTACAGCCATGAGAGAATCCATCCCCAGGTCAAAGAAGCCAACCTCAGGATCAGGGGGTTGCGCCAGCTGCAAAATTTGTTGTAAATCCTGCTGTAGATGTCTGCTGAGAATCTGCTGACGTTCAGCATCGTCAACACCCCCCAGTTGCTGCAGCAGAGCATTATCTCCCTGACTTACAGGAGCCACCAAAAGCTTACTCAAAAGTGGTGGTCTGGCCGCCCCCAGCCAACGACCCATGCGAGACCAATCCGCATCTAGCACTAACCCATTGGAGTGGCCCGCTGCCAAAATCTGGGCCAGGGCACCATGGGCTTCACCCGGTTGCAAAGGCGTCAGTCCTTGACGAGCCAAATTTGCTTGCACCGCAGCACTGGTAGCCATACCGGCCTCGGCCCAAGGCCCCCAGTTAATGCTGGTTGCACCCATGCCTTGGGCACGACGATGCTGAGCCAAACCATCTAGAAACGCATTGGCCGTAGCATAGTTACTCTGACCAACCGACCCCAGTGCCGCAGCCACTGAGGAATACATAACAAAGAAATCTAAGTCTACATCTTGAGTAGCTCGATGCAGATTGAACGCACCAACGGCCTTGGGTGCCATTACCTTAGTAAAGCGTTCCAGGGTTTGCTCAGCGACTGTGCCATCATCTAAAACACCCGCCGCATGCAAGATACCCGCAAGGTTAGGCCAGGAATGTCCAAATTGCTCGACTAGGGCATCGACCTGCTCAGCCTCAGCCACATCAGTCCCATGCACAACAATGCGACATTCATATTCCGCTTCAATCGCCGACAAACGCTTCTGCACGTCCTCAGCAGGGGCTCGGCGACTAGTCAACACCACATGTTTAGCACCGTTATCAATCAGCCACATACAGGCTTTTAGGCCTAAGGCACCCAGACCACCCGTAATCAAGTAGCTGGCCTCAGGTCGAATCGCAGTGTGACTCACTGCCAGAACAATCTTGCCAATGTGGCGAGCCTGCTGCATAAAGCGCATGGCAGCGGACGCCTCTGTAATCGGGTAAATACGTCGATTCAGGGCCTGCAGTTCCCCCTTGGCCAGCCGCTGAGCAATCACTTCCAGAAGCCCCTTAATCTTCTGTGGCTCTTTTGCCATCCAGTCATCAATGGCCAGAATGTTGTAGCTAACGTCTGAACGCACCTGAGCCATCTGCTCCAGGCTCCAGATATCCCGCTTACCAATTTCGACAAACCGACCGCCAGTAGACAGGGCCGCCAAGCTAGCTTCAATAAAGCCCTCAGAGGTCAAACTATTGAGAATGGCGTTCACACCTGTTCCCTTGGTGTCTGCTAAGATCTGTTCCCCAAAGTCAGTGGTGCGAGAATTGTAAATGTGCTTAATGCCCAACTGCCGCAAATAGGCTTGCTTGGGCGCACTGGCTGTTGCGTAAATTTCTGCGCCGATAGCCTGAGCTAACTGAATTGCAGCCAAGCCCACCCCACCAGCGGCGGCGTGAATCAAAATCTTGTCGCCACGCTTGAGACCTAACAAATTAAATGCGGCTTGGGCCGTGCAAAAGGTGACTGGCACCGTAGCGGCAGCGGCAAAGTCAATCTGTTCTGGCAATTTCACCAGTAATGAAGCCGGTGCATTGCAGCGGGTGGCAAAACACCCCAGGGCCATGCCAAAGACCCGATCGCCCACAGCCAAGTCAGTAACGCCCTGCCCAACAGCGGTAACAAGTCCTGAAACCTCACCCCCTAAGGGACCCGGATCGCCCGGATAGGCACCCAGGGTATTTAACACGTCACGGAAGTTGAGACCGGCTGCCTGCACCGAAACTTGAACTTCTCCCGTGGATGGCAAAGAACAATCATCAGATGCAAGCGTGAGATTATCTAATGAACCACGCTGGGTAATCGCCAGTCGGGCTGCCCCTGAAGCTGGCATCACTAACTGACCACTCTTCCGCAGGGATAACAATCTGGGGGTAAGGCTTTGAGCTTTTCTCAGGGCCAACTGTGGTTCACTTTCTCCCAGCAGGGTATCCACAAGCTGAGGAGACTCAAGGGCTGTTGTTGATGCAACATCAATCAACCGCAGCCCTAGTTGGGGTTGTTCTGCCTGCAGCGTACGCCCTAATCCCCAAAGGGCTGCCTGGGCTGGATTAATATCTTCGGCAGCATCAATGGCTACGCCTTGACGGGTCAAAATCGTCAGCCCTCGTGGCAAACGCTGAGCTTGGGCCAACAGGGTCTGAACAACCTTCAAGGATGCTGCCACATCGGCCTTAACCTGCTGGATAGTATCTACATCTTTTGAATCACAGACCAACACGATGCCGGTAAACGCGTCAGCATCGTTATCAGTACCGTCCAAGGCAGCCAGAGTAGCATCAATCTCTTGGGGCTGGGCATATCGTACGTTTTGATCATTGGCCACTAATCGCTGAACAAGCTGGGCCGTCATCGTTCCTTGCCCAAGCACCAGCCAGTTGCCAGCTTCTGAGAAGGGTTCAAAATCTTGATTAACCTGTTGCCAACGGACTGTATACAACAGTTCGTTAACGTCACGACTGCTCTGAAGGAGGGCTCGCAAAGCTTGGCGGCTTGTGCGACGACAACGCAGTCCCTGCACAGAGGCCAGAATTTCCCCCTGCTCATTGCAAAAGGTTAGGTCCGCAATACATACTTCATCATCAATTTGACCACGTCCATAAACTAGGGCAGCGGTTCCTATGGGTTGATAGGTCTGCACATGATCCAGGCTGGTGGGCAGATAAACAAAATCATTACCGCTATCGGCCTCTTGATCTTGCAGAGCAGCTATTGCTTGGAATGCTCCATCCAGCAGCATTGGCGGTAGGCGATAGTCATCACCATCGACTAAATCAGCGGTCACCTCAACCCGCGCTAGAAATTCGCCTTTACCTACCTGCAGCTGTTGCAGCGTTTTAAATTGCGGCCCGTAATTCAGACCCAAGATTGCTAGAGAATCGTAGAGTTCACCCAAATCAACTTGCTCAGGACACCGCGCGCTGAGAGCGTTAAGATCAAGAGAACTTGCAACCGTCTCTGCCGCTGAAACATTGTCATCATCACAAAAGGCAGTGGCGTGCTGAACCCAGTCTGTCTCTCCTTCGGTCTGGGCAAAAATCTGAACTTTACCGCTCTCTTCCACAACAGTCTGGAGGATGGCTGGCTTCTCGAGCATCAGGGGTCTGGCAATAAATGCGTTTTTCACTATGCCGTCGCTGGCCGCTAGGGCTAGCTCAACATAGGCAGCCCCAGGGAAAATCACTTGGTCGAATACGCGATGATCGTCTACCCAAGCGGGATTGTCTGCGGATAAAACTTGCTCGAAACGCTCTTCTGAGCTGCCAGCCAAACGCTGTTGGACACCTAGCAGGGGATGAACAACGTCACCCTGAAGTGCATGAGACTTAGAAGCTTTTACCCAATAGCGTTGTCTCTGCCAGGGATAGGTTGGTAACACCAGGCAGTTCCGTCCCTCAAAGGAGTAGAATTTTGACCAGTCAACAGCGGCACCTTGGGTATACAGCTGACCGAAGCTGTTGAGCAGTTGAGTCCAGTCATCCTGATCCGCCCGCAGGCTAGGCAGCCACGTAGTCCCCTTCTTAGATTTAGATGTTTCTGGCTGGTCAATCAGACACCGTTGCCCCATACCCAACAGAATTGGCTTTGGCCCCACTTCTAGATAGACCTTACACTTAGTTCCTGCCAGGGCTTGCATGGCGTCAGCAAACCGTACTGGCATAACAATATGGCGACACCAGTAGTCAGCAGTGGCAATGTCGGCATCATTTTTTTCACCCGTTACCGTCGAAATAAAGGGGATTTTGGGTGTGGAGAAGGTGACTGTCTCGGCCACCTGTCGGAAGTCTGCCAGCATGGACTCCATGGCTGGAGTGTGAAATGCGTGGGATACTTCTAGACGTCTACTTTCGATATCCTGGCTAGTTAGATATTCTACCAGCTGATCTAAAGCATCTTGAGCACCGGCAACAACTGTATTTGTAGGACCATTAAAGGCTGCGATCGCAAGCCGTTCTCCATAGGCCTCCAACAGGGTCGCCACCGACTCAGCACTGGCAAATACAGCAACCATGCCACCGGTTCGAGGCAGCGCCTGCATCAAACGACCCCGCTCAGCAATTAGCTTAAGCCCATCCTCCAGGCTAAATACTCCAGCAATGCAGGCAGCCGCATACTCACCGACGCTGTGCCCCATAACCACCGAGGGGGTAACGCCCCAGGCCCGCCAAAGCTCACTCAACGCATATTCCAGAGCAAACAGAGCAGGCTGAGTATAGGCCGTCTGATCAAGTGGAGAAGCCTGCCCATTGACCTCTGCAGTAGGATATAAAACCTCTAACAGCGATGTCGGCAAATACGGTTTCAGAATGGCATCACAGCGGTCGAGGGCAGCCCGAAAAACCGGCTCAGTAGCATACAACTGACGCCCCATGCCCACATACTGGGACCCTTGACCAGTCAACAGAAACGCTAGCTTGCGCCCAACACTGCCTTTAACATATCCCTGGGAACCACCGACAGGTAGAGTTGCCGATTGGAACTGAGCCAACTTCTGCCGCAGGTCCTCAACCGAATCAGCAACAACACTTAAACGATGACTAAAGTGCGATCGTTTCTGGTTAGCCGTGTAACAAAGATCCTCTAAAGAAACCTCAGGATGACTAGCCAGGTACTCCTCATAACAACCTGCCATGTCAGCTAAGGCTCCCTCGTCCTTACCTGATAGCGTCAACAGAGATTTAGGCCGCTCCGAAGCAGGCACTGTGGGTTCAACAACAGCCTCTTCCAGAATGACATGGCAATTAGTACCACCAAAGCCGAAAGAACTCACCCCAGCAAAGCGTTTACCAGAGCAGTCCCAAGGCTGACGTTCTAAAGGAACAGAAAAGGATGTCCCCTCCAAGGAGATATAAGGATTCAGTTGCTTCAAATGCAAATGGGGCGCAATTTCCCTATGCTGCATCTGAAGAATGACCTTGATCACACCCGCTACACCAGCAGCACCTTCCAAATGGCCAATGTTTGTTTTTACCGAACCAAGCCAACAAGACTCATCAGGTGAACGATCCTCCATGAGAACATTCTTGAGAGACCTAACCTCAATAGGATCTCCCAAAGAAGTACCCGTTCCATGGGCCTCAATGTAGCTGATCTGTGCCGGAGTCAGACCTCCTCGCTCCAAGGCTTCACGAATGACCGCCTGCTGAGAAGGTCCATTAGGAGCAGTAAGACCGTTACTCGTACCATCCTGATTAACTGCCGAGCTTCTGACCAGTGCCAGAATATTGTCCTTATCTCGCACAGCATCATCTAGACGCTTAAGCACTATTACACCGCAACCTTCCCCACGCACGATGCCGTTAGCACTCGCATCAAAAGTCTTACAGCGACCATCAGGAGACATCATCTGAGCCTGGGAGGTACTAATAGTTGGCTCCGGAATAAGCATCAGATTGACACCGCCAGCGATGGCCAAACTAGACTCACCATTCGCTAAACTCTGACAGGCTAAATGAATAGACGTCAACGACGAAGAGCAGGCTGTATCAACCGACAAGCTGGGACCACGCAAATTCAGCAAATAAGACAAGCGATTAGCCGTAATGCATGGCGTAGTGCCAGTTGCACTATGAGACGTTAGCTGAAGAGGATCCCTATAAATGTACTTGTGATAATCAGCATTAGTTAGACCAACAAAGACTCCGGTCTGACTCCCACCCAAACTCTCCGGTGGAATACCAGCATTTTCCAACGCTTCCCAAGAAACCTCTAACCACAATCTCTGCTGCGGATCGATGTGGTGCGCTTCACGCGGAGAAATTCCAAAAAAGGCCGGATCAAACTGATCAACTTGATCCAAAAAGCCTCCCCAACGCGTACTCATTTTGCCTGGGGTAGCCGGCTGCGCATCATAAAAACCATCTGCGTCCCATCGATCAGACGGCACCTCAACAACGGCGTCAACTCCGTTCTGTAGAAGCTCCCAGAATGCGCGGGGACTTTTCGCTCCAGGGAAACGACAGCCAACGCCGATGATTGCTACGGACTCCATATCAATATAAAAATTTAAGGTTTTAAAAATAACCGTAGAACACAAAAAATAAATTTATTGACGTTCTACCAACGTTTTAAGCTCAGATAGAGGGAGGAAGAGGCATAAAAATCTCCCCCTCAAAAACATCTATCTAGACAACCCAATTCAAATAATTAGTGACAAAAACTCCTAGTTTTCATGAGACTCGACCAATTGAGCAAACTGTTTAAATGCAACCCTATTTTTCTCTAAAGCTTTTTCGATGGAGCCTCCGGCAGCCATAACTCCCATCTCACGATTAACTTTCCACTGATAGTCCAAACTGCCAAAAAGCCTTTGCATTAATTCCAGAAGACTCTGGTGATATTTCAGACCAACCTTATATCCGTCATGATTTTCACAAACACATCTCTCTAGCCAGTGAAGGGCATCTGTAGAACTCATTTCAAACAGAGGCGACCTCAGTAACTTGTAATAGAACGTGAGAAGTAAGCTGTCATCATAAACACACCTTCCCGGCAAAATACCAGATAGCCCACCAAGTAGACTGTGCTGCATTTTATAGATAATAAATCCAGAAACAAACTTTTCATAAGCCGTTGGCTTGGGGAAGTCCCTATAGACATCCTTAGCCAGGGTTTGGGAAATAGTAGTATGGAACGCCTCGTCTAATAGGTGAAAATTAGAAATTGCAGTAGGAGTCGGAATAAACTCACCTTTACGTTCAAGTTCGCGATAGTAACGAACATAAGGGAATTCCTGATTCTTTAAAATAGCATTGGCAGTATACCGCAGAGAATAATACTGGCAAGCCATAAAGGGCGACATTCCCCAGTTAACGGTAAAGAATTTCAACCAATAACGATCTGCTATTCTCCCTCCCAAACCATCGGATGGAGCTGGTATCTGCTCACCCTTATCCTGCAAGTTCTTCAAGTAATCTGAATAATATTGCTTTTTGCCCCTCAACATTAGCTTGGCAACGGAAACCAACGCTTTATCTCGATGAAGTGAAAATGGCGAACTGCCTCTGTCCGAAACAAAATATTCCCAGACAGGTTGAGGAACCAAAGATTGCAACCGACCTTTCTCACCACCTTTTCGGAAGTTACTAGACAAAGAGTTACAAAGGGTAGTTCGACCAACTAACGCTGTCTTAGTTTTAAAACCCACCTTCTGAAAGGTACGAATGTGATAACTTTCTTGATCGGTCTCAAAATCAAGCTCATCACAAAGCTCATCATATCCGCCAACGGATCGAAAGACACCGTTAGTCACCATATTATAGATACTAGTGGTCGCCTCACTAACCGCTGTATGGTTATAATTCCCAACCCAGTAAAGATGATTCAGCGCTAGCTTCTGCGCTTCAGAGCAATCATCATACAAAGGAGTACCATAAAGAAGCGAAAGCTCCGGATCACACCAATAGTGAGCAGCATTATCGGAGTACTTAAACTCATTACCCAAATCCCTAAGTTTTTCAGTGTAATCTGAATCCTTATTGTTAATCAGGGTTTTCTTAATTATCCGATGATGCTTTGCATCTTTATCAGACTTCTTTAAAGGCGACTCTTTGAAGTCTAAAGGCTCTGCGATAGTGACCATAACAACGAATCAATATTAGTTTGGGAAGCTAACAAGTTGTCTAAATTTCAAGGAGTTAACAGTTAATTCTTCAAACCACCCAGAGCAAATCTACGCCTTAGCCAGGTGCTCAACTAAAGACTCAACAGTCGGATAATCGTATAACAGCGTCGGAGAGACCTCTTCACCTAACCAATCTTCCAGCTCACCGGTCAGCCCTACAGCGGCTGAAGAATCTAAGCCATAGCGGTCAAAAGGCACTGTAACATCTATCTCATCTGGATCGGTCTCTAGCAAATCAGCAAGGTAGTCAACTACCCAACTCTTGATATCATCACCAGACTTAACATCCAGGGTTAAATTGCTGCTCATAACACGTTACACCAATGTAGTATAAAATCTTTCAAATCTTGCTAAATATTCGGCATTACGAAGTTTGTTGTGTTGTGCGCCTTGTGTGCGCCTTATGCAATACCGATTGTCACCCTTATATCTAAGCCATAATAACCTCTTCTCGGTGTTTATACCAATGGTCTTCAAAAGATATGCAATCTCTTCAAAAAGTCCTTAGTCGGGTCATTAAGTCTTCACTTAGCATGAAAGGTAACATAGTTTTTTTGTGTGGGATGTGATTGTGTATACGTAAATCTTTGAGTTTTTTACATAGGTTTAAGGTAAGGCTAAATTCCTTGGGAATCATAACGTTCAAAACGAGTTCCAGTATATTTTTCAAATTCTGATTTACCTCTTTAAAACAGTCATGAAATCTGAATATTGAGGGCTAATTTCCAGAGGGACAACATGTCTGCAAAACACCATATATTCATACTCATAAGCTTGACGTGAAGACAAATCAAATGAATTTGATTTGTTCCAAATCTAAAACTAAGTCAGCTCAAACAACAGGCGATTTTCAAAAAAATATTGGTCTAATAGTTACCCTAAAAGTCGTCGGTTAGCTATAGCAACCACAACCGAGTCAGTCAGGCTTCATTAAGCGGTTCAGAACTTGATCAACATCAGATTGTAAGTTCTGAAAATTAGTCCGATACTGAGGTCCTTGACTCCAATCACGAATAACAGTCAACTCACCTCCTAAAAAATCCTCTCGACAGGCTCGGCGACGAATCTTTCCACTCGAAGTCTTAGGAATACTGCCAGTCTTAACCAAAACAGCTGCGTACAAGTCAAGTCCATGCTCGGCAGCAACAGTTTCTCGCATGCCCTTAAAGACAGACTCATCATCAATCTCACGGATGAAACTGCGTTGGACTTCGTACACCACCACAAGCCGTTCCGCCCCTTTTACATCAACTGCAAACGCAGCACCACAGTTAGGACGAAAAGCCTCATGACTTTTTTCAACTGTTAATTCAATATCTTGGGGGTAATGATTTTGTCCCCGGATTATGATTAAGTCTTTGATTCGCCCGGTTACAAACAAGTCACCATCCTGAACAAAGCCAAGATCTCCTGTTCGTAAATAAGGGCCATCAAGGGTATCAGCTAATGTTACGCCAAAGGTTGCCTCCGTAAGTTCTGGCTGATTCCAATATCCCTGGGCAACACTAGGCCCTTTCACCCAAATTTCCCCAATATTTCCAGGAGAGCAAGGCTGCAGCTGTTCAGGATGAACAATAACAAATTCTTGATCCTTTACGGCTGGTCCACAACTCACTAAAACTCGAGTATCTATGCCGCCCGGCACTCCAGCTTTGACCTGATTTTGTTCTAGAAGCCGAGCATTAACATGGCATAACTTGTTGTCAACTAACTTAGGACCTCCAGAAATAATCAGAGTTGACTCCGCCATCCCATAGCATGGGAAAAATGCTTCCCTACGGAATCCATAGGGTGCAAACGTGTCAGTAAATCGATCTAGCGTTTCTGCACGCACAGGCTCTGCCCCAGTAAACGCCACTTCCCAAGAACTCAAGTCAAGGCCTTCTAACTTTTCAGGCTTAGCTTTTTTGACAGCGAGATCATAGGCAAAATTTGGTCCACCACTGGTAGTAGCCCCATACTTAGAAACAGCATGCAGCCAGCGAAGAGGCTTTTGCAAAAAATCGAGAGGCGACATTAAGGCAACGGGAAAGCCACCATATAGAGGTTGTAAAACACCTCCGATTAAACCCATATCATGGTACGGAGGCAACCAAATTACCCCCTGACTATTGCTGGAATGACGAAAGCTATCGTGAATAACTTCGGAATTATGCAGCAGATTACCATGGCTGACAATAACCCCTTTGGGATTACCAGTAGACCCAGAAGTGTACTGAAGAAAAGCAATGTCCTCAGAAGAAAGCTCGACAGGTTTCCAGGCTTCCGCTAACGTATCTGATACATTATCTGTAGGTAGCCATACTAGAGTTGAAAGAGCCGAGTCATTACTGCAAAACCTTTCAAGAGATTGGCCCAGGTTAGATGAAGTGAGCGCAATATGAACTTGGGCATTTAAAACAATGGAGCGCAGTCTCGAAGTCTTTTGATTTCTTCGAGGTGGATAGGCCGGAACCGGAATCATCCCAGCGTACAGACAAGCCAAAAACGCCAGAACAAAGTCAAGCCCTGGTTGATAGGCTAATAGAACCCTTTCTCCAACCACAAGCTGAGACTGAAGGAAAGCGGCAACAGAGCAAACACGCCTATGTAACTGGGCATATGTTAAAGACTCTTCCTCGACTTCCCCACCTTTTAGAAACACATAAGCCAATTTTTCAGGCTGAACCTTTGCTCTGTGGCAGAGTACATCAACAAGAGTCAGGAACTGAGTTTCAGCTGCAACTGTGGGTGATAAAAAATTATCGCGAAGGGGCTCTGTGGATACGCTCATATCTTAATTCCCAGAATATTTTCTCTAATGCCAAACCCAAATTCTGAAACTCGATTCAAAATGGCTAACCAGTAGGGATGGGACTTTAGCCTAACTTTCAATATCGAATATCACTAACCAGGATCTTGCATAAATTAATTTATAAAAGCTGAAGAGATCATCCTACAGCTAACGTGAAACAATTTAAGACCTACAAAAGCCCATACCAAAAACTACTTGGATGGGTTTCAGAAATAACGTTAGGCCGGTAGTAGCCTCAAAAAATAACAATCCTACATGCATTCAACCAACTAAGCTTCGTACAATGCGATGCCAAAAAATTTTAGTCTAAAAGGAACTCGTTTCTAACCCCTGATAACCTGATCACAACAAAATCAACCTTTAGACCTTAGAGCATGTAGTACCCCAAATACAGTAAATATCAACAAATCAAGAAAACCAAAAGGAGTTTTAAGGCAGCTTCATGAAAAGTTCACAAAGGTCGATGTTAAATAATATCTTGACGACCAAACCTTGAAACGTTCAGTAATCATATGGAAATCACCTCAGCCGCACCGTATTAACTGTAGGCCCCCACTCAAAGGATATGTATGGAAACCAGTCAAAAGGCGGTGAACTCATCTCAAGACCTTACCAAAGACTCAAGAAGCCTAATCAAGCTAAGGTATCTCCCAAACAAGAGCTGAAAAGGAAATAAGATAAGTAGTAAGGGCAATAGCCAAGTAATCGCCACCAAACTTCGCCAGCTTAAAGAGGCAAAAATAGATCAGTACCATTAATAAACTGAGAGAAGCAATTGAAGACTCCTCTAGCTATCACTATTCAACAGTCTATGAAAGTAGCATAATCTCATATTGCCTAATAAATTTATAACGATACAAGGAGCTGATCACCCCCAATAGCCCTAAACCTCTTATGTACTGTGGAACCTTAAATTAACTAACGTTATAACGTCTAAGTCTACTAGGAGCAAAAGATTGAAGTTCTTTCAAACTATCTCACATCACATCCATTGCGAAACCCCATTATCCAAACAACATGTATATCGCACTACAATTAAAACTACACTAGGCTTTAACAATATTCTCTGAACTATACTCACCTACCATTCGTTTTTCCTGTATATAGGATTACGAAGCTATAATTTTTCCCTGATATTTGTCTTGGAACTTTCACAAATTAGTCTCACTCTGCATACCAGGAAAAGTCCTACACCAAAGGGCTCACTAAGTAGATATGCCTCTTAAACCTGGCAAGGCAATTAAGAATGCAAACTCAAGATGTAGTCGAATTAGTAATTTACAGCACACATATTCTCTAGCTTATCTGCAAATATACTAGTTATTGGCATTTAGACTATTTCGCTATTTTCCTGCGATATGCATTCATATGCTTTTGTATACTTCTCTACAATTGGAGTCTGTAATTTAGAATATATATTAGATAGTTATTTCGATAGATCTGGCATTCCTAGCATTGCATCGTTAGAGCTATTCCATGTTATTTGTCTCGCTTAGGACTTTGATATTGCTATTTCAAGACTCACCCTATAGATTTCAACAGCATTTTCAGTATTGTGTTGTTAAGTCTATATGAGATGGGGTTCATAGACATGTTCTTTAGGTGTTTTTTCATAGGCACAGCTTGAATTTCTCTTTGGGCTTGAGTGATACTACAAGCAAAGAGCTTTGTTTGAAAGATATGTCTATAAACGCTTGTAGCTCTTCGGCCTATACTAATTCACCCTCGCTTTTATGATTTGCGGGTTGTTTAAGCGTCTAGATTGTGCCATGGGTTACACAATCTCACGCCCTTAATAGTCTGGATGTATTTCATCTCTAGTTAATAGAGGTTTTCAAAGCATTGGATGAGCATTCTGCAAAGCATGTAGATTTTGACAGGCTTATTAGTTTTCCGGGGACTCAATTTTTTTGAAAATTTATCTCAGACAGCACGTTTTTTATTAGGACCGTTGTTTTTGGGTTTTAGCCGTTATGGAAAGAAGTTTTTCAGCCACCCAGGCACGTAGAGACGAAGAGAAAGTTGCCGTTAGCGTCTCAAGCGAATATTTACAAACCATTTATCAGCGCCTGAGCTTAATCACAGTATTACTGCCGTTATTGGGAACTATTGTTGCCATTGCACTCTTGCCATTTGCACCTATAGGCATTTCTGAGGTGGCATTATTCATTGTGTTTTATATTTTGTCGATGGTCGGAGTTGAGGTTGGCTACCATCGCTATTTTTCTCATCGCTCATTCCAAGCCAATAAGTCCGTTCAAGCTTTGCTTGCCATTCTTGGCTCCATGGCAGCTCAGGGAGGAGTTATATTCTGGGTAGCCCATCACCGTCGCCACCATCAGTACACAGATCAAGAACGTGATCCACATTCTCCCCATCTTCATGGTGATAATTTTTGGGGCCAATTGAGGGGCTTCTGGCACGCCCATTTGGGTTGGGTGCTTGAAGGCGAAATTAGTAATTCAGCCCTTTTTGCCAAAGATTTACTGCGTGACCCGCTGATTTCCTCCATCAATCGTCTTCAGCAAATTTGGGTTTTGTTGGGTTTACTACTACCCGCAATGATAAACGGCTTAATCTTAGGAACTTGGATAGGATTTTTACAGGGATTGCTTTGGGGTGGTTTAGTGCGAATCTTTGTGGGTCAACAAGTTATTAATGCAACAAATTCTATTTGCCACATGTTTGGTTCTAGACCGTTCCAATCTGGCGACCAAAGCACAAACAATGTTTGGCTGGCCATCCCTAGTATTGGCCAATCTTGGCATAATAATCACCATGCTTTTCCATCTTCTGCTGTCACCGGTCTAGAATGGTGGCAAATTGATATCGGGACTTGGTTTATTCGTGGTTTTGAGCAACTAAATCTTGTGACTAATGTCAAGAGGCCTTCAGCTAAGATGATAACTAACAAACTTGAGTTACCGGCTGAATCATAGCCACGGCAAAAGTCACTAGCTGGTTTTAAAGGGTTAGGGGTAATGCAGGTTAGTTCTATGAAAACGATATCTTAGAATTTTAAGACCTTCGGTTGCCCCTAGCATTATTGCAACTTAATCGCCTTAATGACCTAAGGTGTTTTGACCATAGGGTATTTAGTCAATAACATATGCGATGTGTGCAATGCTATATATCTGTAAGCAGCTAACACCTTAGCATTTGTTACGAACATAGCATTGTTTTTTCTGTTTACTGTTGTTTACTGCCGTATAATCAAACACTCTTGCTCTATCTTTGAAGGAAAAGAGCCTGAATCTTTTTTATATCAGGGTCTTTGATACAGCCTTACATTTTAATTGAGCCAAGTTCGGAAACTTGCTCAAAGTATACTGTAGACCCGTTTATTTCTTTTTCTCATACTATTATGCAAAATGCGTCCAGTCAGGATTTAACCTTTGAATCACTAAAGCGCCCCCTTGCATATCGCTTTTTCAACACTCTAGGTTCAAGCTTAAATACAATTGGTCTGGCTAAGACTGTTCTTGACGTTGATTCACTGTTAGAGACTGCTAAAAAGGCAACTCGGCTAGATGATTTTGGGAGTCAAAGTTTCCATGTCCCCTTGAATCAGCTGGTGGATAGTCTCAAATCGGAAGCACAACTTAATTTTGTAGGTAAAAATCTAAGCAAAAAAATGTTGGTTGAGTTGCTTTCGGAGCGACTCAGGGTTCAGGAGTACATAAAAAGAAATCCAGAAACATTATCAGAAAAAATTAATAGACCATTATTCGTGATAGGAATGCCAAGGAGTGGTACATCATTCCTATTTAATTTGCTGTGTCAGGATACCAATAGTTCCTGTATAAAGTATTGGGAACTTTATAACCCACCACAATCTTTTATCCAAGACAAGCAGCTTGATCAGGCTATCGCTGAAAAGGCTTTACTTGAGAAGTGCACCAAAGAGCTTGTCAAGAAGAAGCGTTTGATGCCGCAGCTAGACCAGATTCATGCCATCGATGCTTTAGGTCCATACGAATGTTTTCATTTGTTAGAGCGTGATTTTGTTTGTCATACATTTGGGCTCTATGCTAATGTACCGACTTACATTGAGCGGATTGAGTCTGATTGGATGAAAGCTGATCCAGAAGCTTCGACAAGTCTATACAAACGTTATTATCAACAAATCCAGGTAATTAAAAATCTACACAGTCAACTCCTATATTCTCAAGGTAAGCCTACTCAGGAAGTTGACAAACACTGGGTCTTTAAGTCCCCTGTCCATCTCTGGGCTATAGATGAAATCTCAAATACATTACCGGATGCTTCATTTGTTCATATTCATAGAGATCCTTTGAGTGTCATTCCTTCTATATGCAGCTTTATTGCTCTAGGCAGAGCAGTATTATCCGATCAAGTTGACCTTAAAAAAATCGGCAAAACAGCGCTCCACCGATGGTCTACAGCAATCGACAGGGCATTAAATATTCGTCGAGAACATCCTTCTCTTAAAATTATCGATGTTCATTATGGACGTTTTATTAAAGATCCGGTTAATGCTGTTCGAGCAATCTACCATCAGCTTGACTATGATTTCCCCTCAAAACTGGAGGAAAACTTAAGTCAGTATATCTATAAATCCAAAAAGTCCGGAAGAGGTCAGAAAAATAAGTATTCTCTCCAGCAGTTTGGACTAGAGGAATCTGAAGTACGCGACAGTTTTCAAAATTACTATCAGTTCCTTTCATCCATATAATCGGTCTGGATGAAATAGGGGGAATTTGGCCAGAGAAACTGGCCACTATTTGAAATGTATTACACACATGATAAATAGTCAGGGTAAGGTCACAAATCTGAGGTAACTCAGTGCCCCATCAGAGTAACCCTAAACCTATATGCAATAGACCTTTAACATGTCGTCGTCGTGACAAGGTCGTCTGTAATTGCCTGCAATATATCTGCAGCAGAATCCTTTATAAAAAGATGGCCACCTGGCAATAGGCGAAGTTTATAATCCTTGTCTGTTTGTTTACTCCATGCGTCAAGGCTGTCAATTGATACTTTATGATCTTGTGACCCGCCAAAAACCGATATGGGAATAGCTAAAGTTTTTTCTGGATAATAGGTATAGGTCTCATTGATAGCCAAGTCAGCCCGCAAAATTGGCAAATAAACCCCCATAAATTCATTGCTTTGTAGCACAGCCTCAGGGGTACCACCATAGCTACGAAGCTCTGCTTTCAAGTCTTTATCAGATGAGGGATGAACCCATGGTAGTGGAATCGGGATCTGGGGGGCCTGACGACCTGAGAGAAATAATCTAAGGGGCAAGGGGCAACCCTGTCGTCGTAAATGACGAACCCATTCGAAACAGATTAAAGCACCTACACTATGGCCAAAGCATATAAACGGACGATCTAAATAAGGTAAAAGCCCTGTATGCATTTCAGAGATCAGACTAGGAAGATCTCGAATTGGTTTTTCACGTAAACGATTTTCACGTCCAGGACGCTGAACAGCATAGACCTCTATGTCAGAAGATGTATGGGTTCCCCAAAGTCTAAATACAGAAGCACCGGCACCGGCATGAGAAAAACAAAACAGACGCAGAGATGCTTCTGTATTTGGTTGTGAAACAAGCACCCAAGGGTTAGATTCAGACATTTTTTAACCCTCCAAAAGAGTTACTTGAATTTGCAGAGTAGCCATCCATTACTCAAGTCATCCCTTCTTTATCGTTCATTCTGTACATTTACATTTAAGTATCAATGAAAACAACTAACTAGGGCGTAAGCACTTGGCTAGCCTTAACGTATGACACGCTTAATTAAAAATACGGTCTATATAGACACATAGTTTTGACACACTAGCAACTTTAAGCAATGATTCTCTGACTTTTATGATTACAAAAACTGATAAATCAGACCTTTAGACAGAATAAGTAGTGATGATGAGATTGACTTCATCGTACCTTTCTAAAGGAACGATGAAGAAATGAGAGAATATATAAAGTTAGTCCAAAAAGAAATGGCGCATACTTAACTAGAATAATAGTAGCTGAACATGAGTTGCACCAAGTGTTCTAAGCTTCACAGTCTTACGCACTATCGAACATTTCCTTTATATCTCGACAAAAGCGTCTTCGATAGACAATAACTGGATGTTGGGGGAAGTTTTAACACATACTTATCATTCTATTCATCAATTATTCTTGCTATTTTCACCATCTTCCAAAGGGTTGTTGGTTGATATATGATAAGGGAGAATCGTCACAAAACGCTTTTTAGTAGGTTCCTGAATTGTTTGCAAATATGCGTATATTAAGGTACGCGCACATTGAGGTGCGTAATTTAAGAGGTGCGCATATTCATATTGTTTATTAGATATAGTTTATAAGCGTCAACCTATGGTCAAAGCGTCTGATACTGTCTCTGGCCTATCAGCTTCTCAAATCACTTTGATAGGGCTAGGTCTAGCCGCCTTGGTATTGCCTTTTATTGGAATTCGTTCATTTTTACCAACCTCTTCTCAATCGACCGAGCAGAGCAATTTAGATACTTCGTCTGTTACTTTACCTAAACAAGTATCAGCCTTAGGCAGAATAGAGCCTGTTGATGGGGTGTTGACGGTTGGGGCTCCTATCAACGAGATTTTGGCTACCCTTACGGTGAATGAGGGTGATTGGATTGAGGAAGGAGATGTTATTGGCTATATGCGCTCTCACTCAGAGCGATTAGCGCAGTTAGAAGCTGCTAAGCAATCTCTGGTGAATGCTAAGGTTCGTCTAAGGGCCGAAACCCGCTTTAATCAAGCGCAAATAACAGAGTCTGCAACTGATTATGAAGCATTGCCGGCTGTACAATCCGAGAGTTTACTAGCCAGTCAAGCTACGGTAGACAGACTCAAAAGTGAGCTAGCTTTTGCTTATCAAGAACTTGAGCGTTTCCAATTTCTCAACAATCAAGGAGCAATTGCTGAAAGAGAGATTGATCAGCAACAGGCTAATGTTGACCAACTAAAAGAGCAATTGCGTCAAGCAGAAGCTCAGTTAAATCAACAGAATGCTGCTAGTGATCGCGAGCTAGCTAGTGCTGCCGCCCAGCTTAATACTTTAAAGGTTGGTGCCGAGCGAGTTCAGGCCGATAGTAGGGTTGAGACAGCACTTCGTGACATTCAATTAGCCGAAGTTCGGGTAGAAAACAGTTTAATTCGGGCTCCGATATCTGGACGTGTGTTACGTGTTTTGACCAACCCAGGAGAAACTGTCAGCGATATCAACGGTCGAGGTAAGGGCGCTATCCTTGACATGGGTAATACTCGTCAGATGCTTGTGGTTGCTGAAGTGCATGAAACGAGTATTAGTGACGTTAAGGTTGGTCAAACAGCTGTAGTGACTAGTCGTAATAATGCTTTTGATGAAGAGCTCACTGGTGAGGTAATTGCTATAGGCAATCAGATTTTCAAGAAAGATGTTCTCAATGATGATCCTACAGCACGGGTTGATGCGCGGGTTGTTGAGGTCAAAATTCTGCTTGATAATCCTGAAATAGTAGCTGGCTTAACTAACTTGCAGGTGGAAATAGATATTGATACGTCCACGAATACTGCTTTGTCTCCTGTTGGCGAGACATTTTAATCGTATATCTCATCATGCCTAATGCTGTTGCCATTTTAAATTTGCTATATGACCGAGGCCGTTTGCTGATTGGCGCTGGGGGAGTAGCGTTTGCCGTTTTATTGGTCTTTATTAATCTGGGCTTTTTAGGTTCCCTAAGTGAAACAGCTGGATTAGTCTACAACCAATTAGATGCAGATGTATTTTTAATTTCACCCTTGTCAACAAACGGGACATCAACCGACTTATTTAGTCGCGACCGATTGTATCAGGCTGCTAGCTATGAAGCTGTTGATCGGGCAATGCCTTTGTATGTAGGTTATGTTGCTTGGCGAAATTTAGAGACAAACCAGCAGAATCTGATCCTATCCTACGGATTCAATCCTCAAGATAATCCTTTCTTACTCCCTGAGCTGCGTCAGCCTTCAATTATGGAAAGCGTTTTGAAGCGCGATTCAGTGTTGTATGATGTGCGATCGCTAGACAAATACGGCCCAGCCGAAGTGGGTATGACGGCTGAAGCAAATGGTCGTCGGGTTGAGATCGGTGGCTTGTTTACCTTAGGGGGAGGCTTGGCCGCAGATGGCACTCTGCTCATGAGTGACCAAAATCTGTTTCGAATTATGCAGCCTCGGACTTCTGAGACAGTTGACTTAGGCCTGCTTAAGCTCAAACCCAATGCTGATGTAGATAAAACAGTAGCAGCACTACGACGTGAGCTACCAACCGACGTAAATGTTTATAGCAAAGCCGAAATAATTGAACGCGACCGTCGTCATTGGTTAGAAAAAACAGCTGTCGGCTTTATTTTTAGCTTGGGAGCAGGAGTTGCTTTAGTGGTAGGGGCAGCTATTGTTTATCAGATCCTCTACGCAGATGTGACCAAAAACTTTAAGGAGTATGCGACGCTTAAAGCCATAGGTTTTCGCAATCAGTTTTTGATGGGCGTAATTTTACATGAAGCTGTTTTACTAGCAGCGATTGGATTTATCCCAGGTCTGATTTTATCCATGGGGGTTTACCAGCTGATCTTGATCAGTTCAAATGGGGCTATTCCAATGCAGATGACCCTCTCTCAGGTATTGAATGTGGCAACTATGACCACTGGCATGTGTATCGTGTCAGGAATAGTTGCCATCCGTAAAGTGTTTATGGCCGATCCGGCAGATGTTTTCTAACAGGTGCCGCTATGTTTAAGAGACTGCCAGTAGCATGGCTTAACTTAACCCATAAACCTAGTCGTCTTCTCCTGTCTTTGGGAGGGATTGTCTTTGCAGCGGTGTTAATGTTCATGTTTACTGGCTTTAAACATGCACTTTACGATAGTCAGATCCGTCTAATTGAACAGCTAAATGGCGAGGTGTTTTTGATCAATTCACGTCGTTCTAATATGGTTGCCCCAGTTCAGTTTTCTTCTGAGCTGCTTTATCAGGCTAAAACATACCCAGGTGTTAGTTCAGTTCATCCGGTTTATCTAGGTAAAGCCTTTTGGAGAAAACC
Organism: Leptolyngbyaceae cyanobacterium MAG.088; assembly: GCA_019634055.1. Classification (GTDB taxonomy): domain Bacteria; phylum Cyanobacteriota; class Cyanobacteriia; order Phormidesmidales; family Phormidesmidaceae; genus Leptothoe. Next base: position 12,959 of record JAHQVZ010000350.1, on the reverse strand, counting down.
TGACGGAACTACAGCGAAAACTGTGCGTTTAATTGCTTTTAACCCAGATGAACCAATATTTCGGTTTCCTGAGATTGAGCAGTATCGCACTAGTTTGCATTTACCCGATACAGTTCTAGTGGACAGTCGTGCCAGGACAGAAATTGGTCGCCGCCAATCGGGCACAGTAACAGAATTGGGCGATCGTCAAGTTAAGGTGCTTGGCAATTTTGAGTTAGGCAACGACTTTGCTACCTTTAACGGCAATCTAATTACCAGTGAAGAAAATTTCTTGCGCTATCAAACGCTGCGAGATGCAAAGCAAACAGCTCGCTCGCTTGATTTTGTTGACATCGGTGTTATCTTCTTAAATTCGCAAGTTTCACTTGAGCAAGCGATCACTGAAATCAGAAAAATGCTGCCTGAAACAGTTTCAGTGTATACCCAGCAAGAACTAATAAATTGGGAATTAAACGTATGGCAAAATGAATCTAATATCGGTTTTATTTTCGGAATCCTTACCTTCATGGGGTTTGTAATTGGTATTGTCCTTTGTTATCAGATTCTATATTCAGACATTACTGACAATATCAAAGCGTATGCGACGGTAAAAGCCATTGGATATAATAATGGCTATTTATCTACCATCGTTTTGCAACAGGCTATATTGCTAGCTGTATTAGGATTTATTCCATCTATCGTTTGTAGTTATTTTCTTTACCAATTTGCTATTTCTTTCACAGGCTTAATCTTTAAAATGACGTTCGAAAGAACTGGCTTCATTTTTTTAATGACGATTTTAATGTGTATATTTTCAGGGTTTATTTCTGCTTTAAAAGTGCAGCAATGTGACCCAGCTGATATTTTTTAATGGGTGAATCCGCGATGGTATCCTATGTCTCCCAGCCACTCAACAACTTTGATCACCAGATTGTTGTCCCTACTGATACTGACCTAGTAGAAAGCCCTGTGATTGAGGTGAGAAACCTTAATCACTATTATGGCACTGGCGATTTAAAGAAGCAGGTATTATGTAATATCAATCTTTCTATTTATCCTGGAGAGATTGTGATTATGACTGGCCCTTCGGGATCAGGCAAAACCACTTTATTGACACTCATTGGGGCGCTTAGATCAACCCATGAGGGCAGTTTAAAGGTGTTGAGTAAAGAATTGCAGGGAACATCGTCCAGAGTTCGCACTCAAGTACGGCGTGATATTGGCTTTGTCTTCCAGGCCCACAATCTACTGCCATTTATGACAGCTCGCCAAAATGTCATTATGGCATTAGAGCTTAAAGGAGGTGCCAGCCGTCAGCAAATGATTAAAAAAGCTGATCAGGCACTGGAAAAAGTTGGTTTATTGAAACAGGTTAATAGCTATCCTGAAAATTTGTCGGGTGGACAAAAACAGAGAGTTGCGATCGCACGTGCCTTAGTCAATGAGCCGAGACTTGTACTTGCCGATGAACCTACTGCTTCCCTTGATAGTAAATCGGGACGAGATGTTGTTCAGCTCATGCAAGGATTGGCTCAAGAGCAACAATGCGCCATCTTACTAGTCACTCACGACAATCGAATTTTAGACATTGCTGATCGCATTGTATCTATTGAGAATGGAACTCTCTTAAACGATCAAAAACAAGAAACGGTTACGGCGTCTCAACAAAAGTCAGCTTCGCCTAATTTATCGCCTGATAAGGCTCAGACATCATCTCAAACAACAGCAGCATCTATAAAAGACATTACAGCTCCACCTGCCTCGCCAGGTGGCGATCAAGCAGACTTCAAAACATATACAGTAGCCTGTATTGATAATGATTTAGATACACTAGACACGCTTGAAGAGTACTTAGAAGATGATTTGTTCCGGACACTGATGGTACAAAATCCCCTCCAAGCACTAACAAAAATTGTCAAATACCCTCCAGATCTAATTTTTCTAGACTTAGACCTACCTGAGACAAATGGGTATGAAGTAGCTGCAATGATTCGAAAAAACAGTCAATTTATTAAAACACCCATTATATTGATGACTAAAAACAGAAGAAAAATTATTCGCCAACAGCTAAGAGACTTGGGTATCGAACATTTTCTTATTAAGCCATTTAGTCAAAAGACAATGATTACTACCATTTTTCCAATGCTAAACCCTCACTCTGCTCCGTTGGATAGCCCTTCGAAGACAACAGCACAGTGTAGTGGTGAATAAACGCGTCTGCGAATACGTCCGCAAATACGCGAATATGTCCGCGAATAGAAAATTGACTATAACAGACTACCGAATACATTCAGTAGTTTTCTATACAGTTAATACACAGCCAAAGTTGAATAAAGGTAAATAAGCTTAAACTTTTTGAGCTTATTACAACCAACATTTTTTACATCACTAAGATGATCAGTGATGGTAGATGGTAATAGATATTCGTCTATGAATTTTTCATCTCAAATTAACGCTAACCCCTGGCTTCATTTTTCAATGGTCAGTGTACTTTGGCTTTTTAATGGTCTTTGCTTTTTTTATTGCGTAGCCACTGGAATGTTAATGATGCGAATACTTCTGCTCCACGTGTTCTAACACTGATTGGTTGCAATAATTAAGTCTCCTTATCGCTATGAAGAGATGTTTAGGTGATTGTTTGCACTCAATTTAAGCTCTTGTCTTGGTTTTGATTGCACTGGTAGATAGATTTGAGGACAGTATTCTATTCCTGATTTGTTTCCCTATCTATCAGTGCAATCTCAATGCCTCTCTATCTCAGATAAACGGCTATTTCCGGTGCCAAGTCCTTTAAAAATGAGTCTAAACGTATAGTGACAATGCTTGCCGACTTAATGTTGGCAAGCATTGTTTTATTTATTTCCATGGCTGTCAGCCGTGGTTGCAAACTCCCCCAAGACTCTACTGCGTTTTGATCCCCGGCTTGAATAACACCTGCCAACAGACAACGAGTATTGACAGATGGGGGCTACATCAAAAGTTAAATCTGTGGGCACACAAGGGGTTTGCCAGTAAGGGCACATCCAAATATGGAAAAATTCTGGGTATGGATCTTGACAAAGTACTCAGTGAGTTAACGGGTAAAGCTTGGATCAATGCTGACCCACATGACTAGTTCAAATTGTTCAGGCGTAATCGATGCTTCCAAAATACGGGTAGTAATGCCCGAGTCTTCTAGTTGACGTGGGCTAAAGCGATCACCAATATTTTGGGTCAACCCTTCAATCAGTTGTTCTGGAACGGTACTGCCATCCACTGAAGCCTGAGGGTCGATGAGGACTAACCGATGACCATTTTCAATGGTAAACCCTGCGTGAGCTTTGATATTTAGGCTCTCACCCAGGTTAGGTTCGGATAAGTCTAGTTCTATTTGCAGACGATTATTGGGTAGAAACGTAGCCTGGGGATTCCTAAACTGATATCGGCCAATTTCTCGAGACTGGGCGGCATTGCCTAAGTTAATTTTGAGTTGATCAAGCTGCTCAGTAAATTCAGGTGATTGTAGATACCTATTGAGATCCTCTGGGGTGATCAGAATATGTAGTACTCCATTGAGAGGCGCATCTAGAACAACCTTGCCTTGCTTAAGATGACCAAAGTTCAGATCAATTGGATCGGTTTCTAGATCTGCTACAGCAACCCGAAACCCTGCCACCGGATACAGGCCGCGCACCCCCACCTGCAGCCGGTCGATTTTGCCTTTAAGCAAATTTAAATTTGATCCATTATCCACCCGCACCTGGATATCTTCGACACCATTTAGTCGCGAACGGAGCGCATTTTCGGCAATGGTATCGAGACCAAAGCCAATGGGTGAGCCGATAAATAAAAGGCTGGAAAGGAGAATTGAGATAAATTCCATTAGAAAAATGCCATATACGTGACAACTCCCCTATTGGGCACAATAAAGCTTCTCTATCGAGAAGGTTATCTCAAATAGCAGAGTGGGATTTCCCTTTGGGTGGTGTGGTTTCGATCGATAGCGCCAACGATCTCCCCTCCCCTAAGCCCCTCCTGAGAGGAGATAGACACTGGTGGTTAGCCTTAGGCCTTGCGCTTAGATGGATGATTTATGTGCCTGCAATGGCTTCATCCACCCATTGCTTCACGGTTGCCACTACGTCATCTAAGACTAGTTCAACCGATTCGCCATCGGCCCGTTTAACCGCTTCTACCTTACCCTCTTTCAACGAACGACCGGTCACCACCCGGAAAGGAATGCCGATCAGCTCGGAATCTTTGAACTTTACACCCGCTCGCTCTTTGCGGTCGTCAAGTAAGGTTTCAACACCGGCTGCATTCAGGTCGTGGTAAAGCTTTTCGGCAGCAGCCATTTGGGCCTCGTCATTAATGTTAGGAACGACAACGACAGCATGGTAGGGCGCGATCGCAACCGGCCAAATAATCCCATTTTTGTCATAGGACTGCTCCACTGCGGCCTGGGCTAAACGCGATACCCCAATGCCGTAGCACCCCATCACCAGCGGCTGAGCTTTACCGCCTTCATCGGTATAGGTGGCCCCCATTTTCTGGGAGTATTTAGTGCCCAGCTGGAAAATATGGCCAATTTCAATGCCCCGTGCAGTTTGAATTAGCTGGCTAGGATCATGGACCGCCCGATCTCCAGCCGTGGCATTGCGCACATCGACAACAATTTTAGGTAACTCAAACTGCTCTCCCCAGTTAGCACCCACTACGTGGTAGCCCTTCTCATTGGCACCGGTGCCAAAATTCTTCAGGTCTACGGCCGTTTCATCCACCAAACGCAGAAACTTGGGAGATACATTATCCAGCTTTTGAATATAGTCATCGGCTATATCGGGGGCAATGTAGCCCAGGGGTAACGGTTTTGACGCCCATTTAGCCTGGGCGTCAGGGTCGGGCACCTCTAAGGACAAAAGGGTGGACGCATCATAATCTGCAGCTAGATTGGTGAGGGCATTTTGCAGCTTGGTATCATTAACGTCCTGATCCCCCCGGATATTGATCAACACCAGCACCGTCTGGCCATTGTCATAAACTGCCTGGTACAAAACGTTTTTGACAATCTGGGTAGGGGAGCAATCTAGAAACTTCGCCATGGTTTCAATGGTGGAAGTATTGGGCGTTTCTAGTTTTTGGTACTGATTAAAGTTAGAAGGAACGGCATCAGCCGGTAAGGAAATAGCCTTTTCCACATTGGCAGCGTACTTACCATCCTCGGTGTAGAGCACCTCATCTTCACCGGCGTCCGCCAGCACCATAAACTCATGGGAACCCGAACCTCCAATGGCTCCAGAATCTGCTTCCACTGCCCGAAACTTCAGACCGCAGCGGCTGAGCACATTGCTATAAGCCTGGTACATCTCGTCATAGGTGGCCTTGAGGCTATCTATGTCCGCATGGAAGGAATAACCATCTTTCATAATGAATTCACGCCCACGCATCAAACCAAATCGCGGGCGAATCTCATCGCGAAACTTAGTTTGAATCTGATATAGATGGGTGGGCAACTGCCGATAGGACCGCACCATGTCGCGCGCTACTGTGGTGATCACTTCCTCATGGGTAGGGCCAAGGGCCACCTGTTGCTGACGCCTATCCGTCAGGGCAAACATGATGCCTTCGGCCTTGGTATAGGTATCCCACCGGCCCGACTCCTGCCACAGTTCTGCGGGCTGCAGCTGGGGTAGCAAACATTCCTGAGCACCTGTCGCGTTCATTTCCTCGCGAACAATCGCCGATACCTTGTTCAATACCCGTAGCATCAAGGGTAAATAGGCAAATACACCGCTCGAAATCCGCCGGATATACCCCGCCCGGAGCATTAGCTTGTGACTGGGAATCTCTGCCTCAGCAGGATCTTCACGCAGTGTGACAAACAGCATCTGGGACAGGCGCATAGTTAAGCAAATACTCGCAACATCACCACAGTTTAGTGCATTAAAGCAAGGTGGTGTAGTTTATTGTGCTGGGGTCGTTTGCTCACTATGTGAGCAGGCGGTTCACTGGGCTGGGCAGTGAGTTATAAAGTCAAACAATCTATTTATATTCAAAATGATCTACTTACAACCCCTCACTGCCCACTGCCCGACCGTTAGGCCCTTGTCCATTGCCTGGCCTTTAGGCCGCTACTTTACCTGGGCAATTTCACAGTAAAGGTCGTTTTCTGCTTGGTGCTCTTCAAATCAATCGTTCCGCCTAAATTAGCAACCAGTTGCTTGACCAGCGCTAACCCCAATCCACTGCCACCGTACTGTCGCTGATCCAACTCAGGGACTCGATAAAACTTTTCAAAGACATGGGGCTGATGACTGGTCGGAATTTGCACCCCCGTATTGGCAACCTCAATTTCCACTTTTGCATCAGTGGCTTTAACTGCAATTTTTACGGTCTTTTTAGCCGGGGTGTATTTAATTGCGTTGTTCACCAGCTCATTCATCACTCGCTCTAGCTGGGTCACATTACATTCAAATAATAGGGGGTCTTTAGGAATAGTGGCGCTGAACTTTAAAGACTCTTGCTCAAATCTGGATTCAAATGTGCGTAACAATGACGGCAACCAGTCGCTCAGATTCATCAAAACTGGCTCTGGTACCTTTTGATGCTCAGGAAACATCAGGGTAACGAGATTATCGACAAACTGTTTCTGTCGTCGACATTCTTGGTTGAGAAGACTCAAGACTTTGAGAACAGTGCTACGCTTGGGCACCTTACGCCAGGAGGCATCTTTGAAGATTCTCTCCAAGGTCTGAGCAGACAGCTGGATACTGCCAAGGGGAACAAACAATTCATGGGAAATCAGCTGTAAAAATTCATCCTTGGCTTTACGCAACTGGTGAATTTCTGATTGCTGCTGCTCTAAGGTGTGTTCTAATTGGGTTTGATATAGTGCGATCGCAACATAATCAGCCAGCTGACACAGCTGCTTTGACTCATCGCCATCAAACACACATTGCCCCGAGCGAATCGCCCAAACATTACCCAATAGCCTTGACCTGGCTCTGATGGGACACCCTAACCAGGTCAAACCTGTATTCGAGTTTTTTTGCTCTCCTAGCTCTTGGGAACTAAACTGCAGCGATGCACCTTGAGTTAACGGCTCATACAGCTCCCAATATTGCTTGACTGACCGAGATTGGTACGCTGGCCCCAGCCAACCATCACCAACACCACCGATCAACTTAACCTTTTGCTGATCATCAGCATATAACTCTATCTGAAAGCCTTGCAGATCAAACTGCCTGGCCATAGTGGTCGGCAACCAATTAACCAACTCTTGAAGAGACCCTCCTTGCCGTATGAGCGCCAAAATACGTTCGATGCTCCCTGCTGGATCAAGGACAACATCGGCATCCTGGGCAAACCGCACAGATGGGTCTGAGTTAATCATTTCAGACTGAAATAAATCAAAGTCAAACCCACTACCTATCAAAGCTATTCTAGCCTCCCAAAAAATCGCTTCACAGTGAGTAATGTGCAGGAGAAAATGGCTTGATGTCATTCAAACACCAAGAATCTACTTCCACTATTAAATCATCAGATTAATTAGCTAACCCAAACAAATTATTAGCGGAATTACTAACATCCCGTTCAACAGTTATATAAAACTGACTCTAATAAAATAACGTCTAAAAAAGTGGACAAAAAATGGAAACAGCCAAATTATAAAGCTCTAAAAATATAGCCGTGATCAAAAAAATAAATATTTTATGACCAACAAATAATGATAGCTCAAAGACTTACATCAACATTTTCAATCTGAGCAAAATCAAGGAGATAGTCAACGGGCCTTTAAAGTTAAAAAATCGAGAAAATAACAACTGTTAGCCCTTTTAAAGTATTGTCTTAAGCCTTAATCCAAAGCTATTTCACTTTACATAAAGAGCAATAGTTTGATGCACAGCTACGCCAAAAATCAAACCTTACTTCCACCAAGCGAACGCTTAACGACCAAGACATGCGACCTATAAACCTCACATGAACTTATAGAGTCATTAGACTGCAGTCGTCCTACGAACGTCGGTGGCTGACACATTTGTTTAAAAATGTATCAAATCATTAAGACGATTGTACCTAACCAGCTAAAAGTCTTTGATTAGGTGTCTAAAATGCTAAAGTATCAAACGAGTTAGACTTCATCAACATAGATAGACACTGCAAAATTAAGGGGACTTTAATTCAACAAATAGTAATTAAGTTGCTTTTGGTTTCACTTTTTTGAGATTTTTTTTTACTAGGTGTTATGACCGCAAGTGCATAGATATTGTATGCACTTATTAACGGCTCACATAGCTAGCTATTATTTTTTTGGTTTAGCTATGAGTTAATACCTAAATTGCTTTGGCCATTTACCTCCACGATGCTTTGAATGCGCAAAATAAACGCCTAATGGCGCTCATTTTGCAGGGCTGTGCATTGAGGTGATATCAGGTGGATAAATCTAAGACTGTCATCCTAATTGCTGAGGATGAGGTTCATATCCGCAATGCGTTACGGCGCAATTTAATTAAAGCTGGCTATAGTGTCGTTTTAGCCGCCGATGGAGAGGAAACCCTGAATCAGTTTAGAACCTATGCAATTGATTTGGTGGTACTGGATGTCTTGATGCCTAAGTTGGATGGATTTCAAGTGTGTCAACTGATCCGTCAGGAATCAGATGTGCCAATCATTATGGCAACGGTACTCGGTAATCCGTCTGATCGCGTAACTGGTTTAGATCTAGGAGCCAATGACTATATTGTTAAACCCTTTTCGAGTCGAGAGCTAATTGCTCGAATCCGGTCAATATTGAGACGATTGTCTCCAGAATCAAGGGAAAGACCCGTTAGTCGGGGTAACAACGACTTAGAAGTTATCGCGGTGGGTAATCTTGTCCTTTATCCCCAAACCCGTAAGGTTTATGACAACAACACCTATATTCGCCTGACTGAGATAGAATTCCATATTCTATATTTGCTAGCTCAGTCTCCAGGGCAAATTTTCACCCGCGATAATATCCTCCGGCAGGTATGGGGATATACCAATGATGATGAGTTGGAGACTAAAGCGCTGGATGTACACATTTCACGTCTGAGAACTAAACTCTACAGCAGTGCAGTGCAGATTATGACAATTCAAGGCCGGGGTTATATGCTAATGGCCCGATAGATTATATCCGGTATAGAGACGTTGCCCTGCTATGCCCCCTACAGGATGATGGCACCTACAGTAGCTTGGGTAGCTTTGATGTAATCCTGAGGGCTGAGCCAAAGCATGACACCACGCATGCCTGCTGATACGGCAATTTGGTCGTGGGCTTCCATCCACTCATCCACATAGGTGGGATACTTCTTTTTGCAGGCAAGAGCCGTAACACCACCACGGATATAGCCGGTAAGGGGCTGCACTTCCTTAAGGGCAACAGGTAGCATTTTTCGGTCTTTGGTAAGTTTGGCCAAGGCCTTAAGATTCAGCTGAGCGTTAGCGGCCAATACAGCTAAACAGATGCCGTTGCGATCGCCTCGAATCACTAACGTTTTAAAGACCTGGTCATGGGGAAGCCCCAGTTTATCGGCTGTAGAGCTAGCTACTAGGTCGTTAGGATCCACCGGGTAGTTAAGTATTTGATAATCAATTGCCAGAGCATCTAGTAGACGCGCTGCATTGGTTTTCATAGCTGTAGTCAAGCATCATCACTATTTATATATCCAACCGCAAATTGGGCTCGACCATTCGATTTTGCTCGATAAAGTCCTCGATCAGCCGCCGCAATCAGCTCATGGGGAGACGGCTCATTTCTTAACATAGCCGTAGCAATGCCCAAGCTTAAGGTTATATAACGGCCAACTATTGAATAATGATGCTCAATTTCTAATTCTTGGATAGCCGTTTTAACATTCTCAGCCACATGCTTTGCCCCTTCTGTGGTGGTATTGGGCAAAATAATGGCAAATTCTTCCCCACCATAGCGGGCAACTAAATCAGGCCGACGTTTAACAGCTTCTTTGAGCGTTTGAGCAATGCGCTGTATACAGGTATCCCCCTTTTGATGACCGTAGTTGTCGTTATACAGCTTGAAACAATCAATATCACATAAAATTAAAGACAAAGGAGCACTAGTGCGGTCTGCCCAAGCCCTGTTAATAAAATCATCAAAGGCACGACGATTAGCGATCTGAGTTAGACCATCTATCATTGCCAGTTCTGTCAGAACTTGATTTTTTTGCTGCAGGTCCGCTTCATTTCGCTTACGTTCCGTGATATCAGTGGCAGTACCAAAAATCTGTAGTGGTGTACCGTCCTGATTCCACTGAAATACAGTTTCACGACACAACATCCAGCACCATCCCCCCTTTTTATGGTGAAGGCGATATTCATTTTCGATAATATCGCCATTGCTAGATTGGGCTAGCTGCTGACGAGCTTGATGAAGATTTTGAATATCATCTGGATGGGTAATCTGCTTTAAAAACTGCGCACCAAACTGTTGAATATCATATGGAGAATATCCCAGGATGGTCTTCATATAGCTATTGACATAGTAATTTGCTCCATTGACGAAGTTGTTAACATAAAGAATGTTGGTGCTTGCATCCAGGAGACCTTGGATAAAGCGTTGGCTCTCCTGCCAGGCCTGTTCTGCCTGCTGTCGCTCAATCTCTTTGAGGCTAAGTTTGCGTTTGTATTTATCTATCGCTTTTGTTGCCTGCTGCTGACTAGCATGGCTAATAACCAGGGCAACAAAACAGGCTGCCGTAATCATAAAAGTCGTTTCAACTGATTGCCAAACTCTAGGCGTATGATGTTGCGTGCAACATAAAATGCCAGCAATTTGTTGATCATGATAAATAGGTATTTCGATAAAAGCCGTGATGGATTGTGCCTGCTCTTGTAAATAGGGAGGAAGGCGTGCTAAATCCCTATTGCTTAGATCATCCTCGTTACCAAAGCTATTGGTTGAAGAATTTGAGTCATCGGTATTAACCACTAGCCATTGCCGCTGGCCCAGATCCTGAAAATAGTCATCATAGTCAGCTACATTGATCACCTGAGGAAGGGTTTCAGTAGCCATAGCCTCGTATTGGGCAACTGGCTTAAAGGTGCGGCGATTGTCCGCATATAACCAAATCTGACAGTTTGTGACGCCTAAATTTTTCACCACTGAGTAGGTGATATCAGTCACCGCTCCGTCTAAATCACCCTGGTAGATTGCACCACATTGATTTAGCTCCAACAGAGCCTGGGACAGTGCCCTATGGGACGAATGACCGTCTAAGAAAACAGATGTTATTAATGGCTGACTAGATTGCTGAGAAGCTAACGACATCCCGACTGATTAAGAATGGATCAATCTGATAGTGTTCGAACTGGGCTAACGTCCCATGCGAATACCAGACTTATTCAATAAGGATTCCTCAGAATAGCTCGATATTAACTATGTTTTCTTACCTAAAAAACCTAATAAATTGCGTTGGCAGACACCCGCAACGGTTTCTAGGCAATACTTACAGGGCTGATTAGGCTTTGCTATAGCTCTATGAAATAAAGGACTAATCAAAAATATTGCCAAAGAACTCAATTGTGTCTTTTAGGGCAACAATAAAGCTGTCAATTTCAGCATAGGTGTTGTAGAAGTAAAGACTGGCTCGAGCAGTAGAGTCTTTACCCAACAGACGGTGCAGGGGCTGCGTGCAGTGATGTCCTGAGCGAATAGCTATGCCTGCTTGATCTAAAAATGTAGATAAATCTTGAGCGTGAAGATTCTCAACGGTAAAAGTTGCGATCGCAGCCCGACCACTGCCGTCGGCCTCAGGTTTAGGACCATAGAGCTGAAGCTGAGGAACATCGGCCAGCCGCTCGTACAAATACCGAGTTAACTCATGCTCATATTGAGCAATGCGGTCCATGCCAATGCCAGTCAGGTAATCTACCGCCGCCCCCAGCATAATCACTTCAGCAATGGCAGGGGTGCCCGCTTCAAACTTATGGGGCAGTTCAGCATAGGTTGAATGATCTAGATAAACATCCTGGATCATCTCCCCACCACCCAGAAAAGGTGGCATGGCGTTGAGGATGTCGAGTTTGCCGTATAGAAACCCGGCCCCAGTCGGACCACACATTTTGTGCCCTGAGGCCACCAACCAGTCACAGTCAATCGCCTGCACATCCACAGGCATGTGGGGAATGCTCTGGCAGGCATCGATGAGCACCTTAGCGCCCTGACCATGGGCTAGCTTAATCACTGATTCGATCGGGTTAATGCAGCCGAGGGTGTTAGATACGTGGTTGATGGCCACCAGGCGAGTGCGATCGCACAGCAATTCCTGAAAATGATCTAAATCAAATTCCTGAGTATCCGTCAGCTGCACATGTTTTAACACGGCCCCAGTTCTCTGAGCCACTAGCTGCCAGGGCACCAGGTTACTGTGGTGTTCCATCACCGACAAAATCACCTCATCTCCTGGCTTGAGGTTACTCAACCCCCAGGCATAGGCCACCAGATTAATCGCTTCGCTGGCATTGCGGGTAAAGACAATCTCGTCCCGACTAGACGCATTGATAAACGCCGCCACCTTATCGCGAGTCGCTTCGTAGGCAGTCGTTGCCCGTGCGCTAAGGGTATGCACACCTCGATGCACATTAGCATTGTCCTGGTTGTAATAGTTCACCAGAGCATTCAAGACCGCATCAGGCTTTTGTGACGTGGCCGCATTATCAAAATATACGAGCGGCTTGCCATTTACCGTCTGGTCCAAAATCGGAAAATCCGATCGGACTTCATCGGCAAGGAGTTTGGCCACGGTTAGAGTCATTTGCCTACACTGTCCATTGCTGAATGTACTGGGTCATACGCTCTCGCAGGGGAGCCACCGATATGGGCTCAATAATTTCCATGGCAAAGGCGTAAATAAGCAGCCGCTGGGCCTGATCTCGATTAATCCCTCGGCTTTGTAAGTAAAATAGCTCATCCGGTGCCATCTGGCTGACGGTGGCACCATGGGCACACTTGACATTGTCCG